>CAZKTH010000102.1:0-10718 GCA_964555575.1 uncultured Devosiaceae bacterium
ATCTCCTGATAGCCGGTCATGGCGGTGTTGAAGCACACTTCGCCGGCAGTGTGGCCGATGGCGCCAAGCCCGTGCCCTTCAAGACGAGTGCCGTCGGCAAGGATGAGAAGGGCGGTCTGAGGGACAGTCTGCCATCCGGGCATTTCGGCGCTCCAGGGTTTTCCCGCACACGCAGGGGCACCGGTGGCCGGGGCCTTGAGCTGACATGGCGGCGCCATAGGTTGAGGCTTTCTCATAAAAGGCCGGCGCAGACAGTGCAAGGGCCGGGCGCGGGGGCCGGGCCGCCGGTTCAGGCCACCAGGCGCCGTTCGGCCAGGCGCACCCGGTTGCGGCCGGCATGCTTGGCCTTGTAGAGCGCGGCGTCGGCACGGCTGAGCATGGATTCGAAACTTTCGTTCCTGCCGCCCGTCGCCAGCCCGACGCTGACGGTCGCGACCACGTCTTCGCGGCCGCTCGGCATGTTGAGCTCGGAAAAGGCGCGGCGAATGCGTTCGGCCGCCTCCTGCGCCGTCCTGCGATCGCATCCGGGCAGAACCACGCAGAATTCCTCGCCGCCGATGCGGGCGGCCAAGTCGTCGGTGCCGAGATGGGCGCGCAGAACGTCGGCGAAATTCCTGAGGGTCACGTCGCCCTGGGCGTGGCCGAGCTGGTCGTTGATCTGCTTGAAATGATCGAGATCCAGCAAAAGGACGGCCAGGCCGGGAACTCTGGCAAGGGCACCGATACGCTCGAACAGGGCGCGGCGGTTGAGCACGCCGGTGAGCGGATCGGTATTCGCCTCGAAATGATGCAGACGGGCGGCGCGGGAGAAGTGAAGGGTCAGTGTTATCGCGCCGATGCCGGTGATCCCCACCAGCGTCATGATGGCGTTGACCGTGTCCGGCCAGGTCGCGACCTCCGGGTATTGCACCCATTCGCCCGTCACGAAGACGGGCACCGCCGGCGCCAGAAACGAAAGCCCGCTGAGGGCATAAAGGATCGCATTGGCGATGGTCGCCCGTCGCGGATCCTCGCTGGCGTTCCAGGATTCCCGGGCGCAGAGGAAAAGCACGACGGCTATGCCGACATTGAGGGCGAAATTGGCCAGGCCCAACAGGCCGAACAGGAGCGGGATGTCCGTTGCCAGAACGCTCGCAGCGCCTGCCAGCACGGCCGGTTGGAGATTGGATTTGTGCACGAAGAGTCGCGTGCTGGCATAGACGAAGGCAACGCCCGCGTGCAGCAGGGTGAACGGGCCGAGCAGCGTTTCCAGGACATAGTGGCCATTGCGCAGCCCCATCAACACGATGGCCACCATCACCAGCCCGATACCGATGGCGCTGAAAACGAGGTAGCGTTCCTTGCGCACGCTCGTCCAGCTCGCCAGCGCCGCCACCAGGATGGCGAAGCTGGAAAAAACCAGTGCGATCAACAATGAAGAATAGTCGATGGGCATGGTTCTTTTCGGCGCAGAAAACGGTTGAGCAATAGGCCGGAAATGCCAACACCGCATTACTGCGCCGGTAGAAATCGAGGCCGTGCCGGATTGATTCCGAATGTCGTTATCGAGGCGTGAATCCGGCAGGGGTTTTTGCGTCTTCTCAAGGCGGGAATCAGCGGAAACGGGGCGACGGCGGGCCGCCAGCATGTCCTGCCCAAGACGGTCAGGATTTCGTGACGGGCTGCGAGAAAAAGCAATATTTCATCGATATGTCAGATAGTTATCGACAAGGCAGACGGAGGTTGCAAGAGGCAGGGGGGAAGGGTGTATGGTTCGGCGTTCCGTTCGACCCGAGGAGCAGAACCCATGCGCGACGAGATCAACGCCGCCCTCAAGGAAGCGATCAAGGCGCGGGACACGCGCCGGACATCGACACTCCGCCTCATCAATGCCGCCATCAAGGATCGCGACATCGCCGCCCGCGGCGAGGGCCGCGAAGCGGTCGAGGACAACGAGATCATGGCGATCCTTTTGAAGATGTTGAAGCAGCGCGAGGAAAGCGTCGCCATCTACGACAAGGCCGGGCGCACCGATCTGGCCGAACAGGAACGCGGCGAAATCGAGGTCATCCGCGATTTCCTGCCCAAGCCGCTCGAAGACGAAGAGATCGCCGCCGCCATCTCGGACGCCATCGCCAAGACCGGTGCCTCGGGCCTGAGGGACATGGGCAAGATCGTCGACATCCTCAAGGCGCGCTATCCCGGCCGCGTCGATTTCGGCAAGGCCGCCAGGATCGTCAAGCAGAAGCTGGGGGCGTGAGCCGCGAGGCCGGCACCGGTCGGCCATTTCGGCAAAGCGCGCGTGCACCCCATATTGCTGTTCGATACCACAGCTGGGGCGTTTCAGGTTTTCATGGAGGCGGATGCCTCATTCACCGCCTGAAAACGTTCTGGTTGTGTCTGAAAGCCGGTTTGTGCGATCCCCCGTATCGTGCTGTCGCGCGAACGATACGGCCCGGTGCGCGCCGGGCCACAATCGATGACGACAAGCCGGATGCGGCGCAAGGCGCCGCTGCAACGCGTTCGGGCTTCAGAAGCGACCGGACAGGCTGCCGCTGATCGATGCGGCACCGGTGCTGCCATGGCGACCGAGCGTTCCGGTGAGGCCGGCTTCGGCGTTGCCGCCCAGTTCTTCCCTGATGCCGAGTGTCAGTTCGCCACCGATGCCGTCGCTCGTTGTCGTGGCGCCGCCGTTTTCGGCATAGGACTGGTGATAGGCCGAAAGGGTCGCCCCGAAGAAGGGCGAGATGGACGGACCGGCGCCCGTATCGATGCGCCATGAGAGTCTTGCGCCGGCTTCGATCGATGCCAGCAAGGCCTGGCCACCGGCGTGGGCTGTCGCGGCCGAGTCGGTGAAATCGGGAAGCCATTCATAGCCGATATTGCCGGTGAGCAACGGCGCAAGCGTCAGGCCGCCGAAATCCTGTTCGCCACGAAGGGCGAACGAAGCTGACGTCATCTGCTCGGCATAATTGCCGGTTGCGCTTCCGAGGTCGACGTCATGGGCGGCGGCGCCCCAATTGGCGCCGAGGATGAGGTCGACGGCATCTGTCAGGGGCAGCGCATAGGCGCCGTCGACGCGGAGCCGGCGCGAACGGTCCGACTGGCCGGGCGCATCCGCCTTGCCCAGGCCACCGGTTACGGAAACGGCATAGCGCTGGTCTCCCGGCAGCCGGCCCTGCAGCAACAGGCTCGCCCGGCCGTCGGTCTCGGTCAGCGTGCCGCCGCTGACGTCGCCCTGCGAGATCGACGCCCTGACGATGCCCTTGACCAGCCAATCCTCGCCCCGCGCGATGAGAGCGTCGCCGGCAAGCCCGCCATTGGGGCCGTAGCCGAGCAGGGCGAAGGTGCCGTCGATGGCCTTGAGCGCTTCGGTGGCGCGGACCTGATCCGGCGAGAAGGCCAAGGGGTCCGTCGTGCCGGCACCCGTCAGGGCGGTGTCATCGTCGAGCGCGTGGAACGCGGCGCTCGACGAGACGAGATTTTGCTGTTCGAACGGCGACAGCGCCTGCATCTCACTGATCGGCTGCGTGTCGGGCGGATTGGCATTGCAGGCCACCGTCATGGTCGTCCGGTCCGTGGTCGTGAGTCTCACCGCGCCGTAGGCATCGGAAAAGACCTCGGTGATCTGGCTGCTCCTGGTGCCGGCGATGACGGTGAAAAGGGGGGCGGAATCGAGCGTGACCGTAGCTGTGCCCACGGTCGTGATCGTCACCAGAACGCCCGTGGCTTCGGTCGTCTTGATGTAGATGGTCCCGCTACCCGCGCCATTGAGATTTCTCGTCAGGCTATCATTTGGATCGAAGATGCAGTTTACGGCTGTACGGGCCGCCAAAGCCGGCGCCGTCAGTGCCAGAAACAGACCCAACGCAAGAAAACCACGCGCACGCACATCACACTCCCGAATCGCAACGGATCGAAAAAAAAGGGAAACCGGGCCCGTAGGGAAGGGCACACCGGCGCGTGTGCGACAACCTGCCTCGTAAAATATGGCTTTGCGAGTCGCCTTTCACGAAATTGTGTACAGGAAAGTGGCGCTGCCGTCATCGCGATGCGGTCTGGCCCGGGGCTCGGGCGACCGTCCTGGCGGCTTCGCCGTCTTTGCGGCTGGCTGCATTCGCGGCTAATGTGGGGTCCTGACCCTTTTGCCTCCTGGATCCTCGACATGCGCAAATCCGAAGTCACGGCCGGCCTTAGCAGCACTGTCAGGCCGACTGGCCGCGCGATCCGCCGCCATTTTCCTGCGGCTGCCGTGCTTGCCGCGGCGATCCTGTTGCCGGGGTTTTCGGCTCCGGTACAGGCATGGGACAGCACGTCCTTTGCAGCGCGCGTCATTCATCCCACCCATTCCTACCTGACCGAGTACGCCATCGATCAGCTGAAGAACACGTTCCCCGAGCTCGAAACCTATCGCCGGCAACTGGTCGAGGGCGCCAATACCGAGGAACACGAACTGCCCGTCACCGGGACCGCCTACGGCATTGATCTCGAGGCCAAGCGTATCGAGCACAAGGGCACCAACGAGGGGACCGACGACATTGCCGGCTGGTGGCAGGACGCCGTCGCCGCCTACAAGGCCGGCAATCTCGATCAGGCCTTCCTCTATACCGGCATCATGCTGCACATGATCGAGGACATGGGCGTGCCCGCGCACGCCAACCATCTCTACCATCAGGGCAATCTGACCGAATTCGACAATTTCGAATTCATGGCCCTGAGCAACTGGAAGCCAAGCTTCGCCGACATCAACCGCTCCGATCCCGGCTTCGCCGATCCTTCCGACTACTACCAATTCAGCGGCGAGTGGACCCGCGCCGACGCCCCGGACTATTTGAGCACGAGCGCGTTTTCGAAGACATGGACCTTCGCCAGCAGGAAGGAGCGCGCCCTGTTGCAGAACCGTCAGGGCCGCACCGCCATTGTCGCCACCTGGGCCCTCGCTGCCGCCATGCACGCCTTTGGCGGCTGAAGCCGGGGTGGATGCCGTTCAGCGCGGTGGCGGCGGCAGCGCGTGATCGTAGAGCCAGAAGACGAGGTCGCCGCACGTCCCGATGTCCGAAGGCGGCCCGTAGATCCGTTCGACGGAATCCGCGTCGAGCCCCCGCATGTCGATGGCCCTGGCGAAAACGGGGGTGTCGTCGATGACGCTGTGCGTCAGCCAGCGGTCACTGGTGTTCCAGCTGGAATATCTGCCGTCCGGTTCGATCTGGACCATGTGGACGCGGTAATCGGACAGAAAGACCGGTCCCTTGACATCCCAGTACCAGGCGTAGGCGGCTTCGAGCCCGAGCTTGTCCATGCAGGCTATGACGGGCGGTTTGGCGGTGAGGATGGGCAGGGCGGCGAAAGCGGCCGCGAAGGAGGTGCCGCACGCGACCGCCCAGAGGCCGGCGATCCAGATGCGCGGGTGGCGAAGCGGCAAGGGACGGATCAGCCATGTCCGGCCGAGGATCAGAAGCCAGAACAGCGGCAAGGAGGCGATGGGCAGCGAGTAGCGCAGGTGCCCGATATCGTTGAACAAGCCGAAAAGGGCGGGCACGAGCACCGAAATGGTCTGGATGCCGGCAAGGGCGATCTCGGCGAACCCGGCGGGATCGAGACGATGGCGGCTGAGGGCGCGAATGGCCAGGAACAGCGCCCGCACGAGCATGACCGGCGTAATGAGCAGAAAAAGCAGCAGCAGCGGATTGTCCGCGAGATACGGCCCGATGACGTCCAGCCATCTGGCGACATTGCGGGCGAAATGGAAATCGCCGCCCGGTCCGATATTGCCGCGCGTCATCCGGTCGACCATGTAGCCGAGGACGGCGACCGCGGCGAGAAGCACGGTGCGTCCGAAACGGCCGCGTTCGGGGGCGGCGAGCCAGGCGATGCCGGTGGCAATGGCAACAGGCAGCACGAAATAGATGAGGAAGGTGACGTCGGAATAGCTCGCAAGCCCCGCCAGCACCAGGCTGGCGACATAAGGGCGCCGATGGCGGGGCGCGGCGATTTCGGCGCCTGTCCACAGGCCGACCAGCGCCACGCCGGACAGCAGCGTGCCACTGTGGATGAAGGTGCTGAACGTCCATATCTGCATGTTGGTGGCCAGCTGGCCGGGCAGGACCAGCCCCGCGACGATGGCAGCGAAAATGGCGACGGCCGCAGCCAGGCAGGCACGCGTGAGGTCGGAAACGCCCGCGACATGCAGCAGGTAGCCGCCGGCGAAAGTCAGCAGAACGCCGAGGACGGCGCCGTTGGCGATCATGGAAAAAACGGGGCCGACATGAAGCAGGCTGATCAACAGCGCGAACACATAGTCGGGAAAGACGTAGATGGCCGGCGACAGATGCCACCACGCCAGCAGCGAAGGATCGGTCAGGAAATCGCGCACGAGTACGAAGGGCTGGACGAGATCGCTGTTGAACACCTGATCGGGCCCGGTTCCAACCAGGCCGGCATAGGTGAAGGCGAATACCGGAAAAAGGGCGACAAGAAGCAGTGTGGTACGCATCGGGCCCTTGCTGGGTCGGGGCATAATGGTGACATTCTCCCGCTGATGCTGTGTTCTGGTCGATCAGGTTAGCCAGATGTCGGACGGGGACCACGCGATGTGCGACGGAACGAACAGTTATGTGCCAAAGGGGAAAGCGGGCTCACTGGTGCTGACTTGCCCGCTGTCGGTGCCGAGATCATCGTGCGAAAAAGTGGATCCCGGTTTTTCGCAAAAACGATGCGACCACAAAGCGATAGAGCATGCGTTCTGATTTCATCAGAACGCATTTTGCTCTAAGCAATAGCCATGCGCTTTTCCGATGCCTTTCTCGACGAGATTCGCCAGCGCCTGCCGATTTCGCAGGTGGTGGGCGAGCATGTCGTCTGGGACAAGAGGAAAAGCCAGCCGGGCAGGGGCGACATGTGGGCCTGCTGTCCCTTCCATGGCGAAAAGACCCCGAGTTTTCACGCCGACGACAGAAGGGGCATCTATCACTGCTTCGGCTGTGGCGCGACCGGCGACCATTTCCGCTTCCTGACCGAAAAGACCGGCATCAGTTTCCCCGAGGCGGTGGAAAGGCTGGCCGGCATGGCCGGCGTGCCGATGCCGGCGCGCGACGAACGCGCCGAGGCGCGCGATGCGGCGCGGCGCTCGCTCTATGACGTCATGGAACTGGCGACCCGCTATTTCGAGGCGGCACTCGAACACAATATCGGGGCGCGGGCGCGCGGCTATCTCAACGGGCGCGGCGTCAGCCCGGCGCAACAGCAGAAATTCCGTATCGGTTTTGCCCCCGACAGCCGCAACGGTCTGAAGGAGCACCTCGCCGCCAACGGCGTCTCGGCCGAAGACATGAAGGCAACCGGGCTCGTCGCCGAGCGCGAGGGCGATCCCCTGACCTATGACCGCTTCCGCAACCGGGTGATGTTCCCGATCACCGATTTCCGCGGAAGGGTCATCGCCTTCGGGGGCCGGGCGCTTTCGCCCGACGTTCCGGCGAAATATCTCAACTCGCCCGAGACCGAGCTCTTCCACAAAAGAAGCATCCTCTACAACGGCCAGGACGCGCGGCGGGCGGCGCATGACGGGGCGCCGGTCATCGTCGTGGAGGGCTATCTTGACGTCATCGCCGCGGTATCGGCCGGGTTCGAGGCGACGGTCGCGCCGCTCGGCACCGCCCTGACCGAGGACCATCTGCAGCTCTTGTGGCGCATGACCGACATTCCGGTCCTGTGTTTCGACGGCGACGCCGCCGGGCAGAAGGCGGCGGAACGGGCGGCGGGACTGATCCTGCCCGAACTCATGCCGGGCAAATCGGCCCTGATCGCCCACCTGCCCGAAGGCCAGGATCCGGACGATCTGATCCGGGCCGAAGGCCGGGCGGCGTTCGAACGGGTGCTCGACGGCGCCGCGCCGCTCAGCGACACGGTTTTCGCCCTGGAAACCCGTGGGTCCGTGCTCGAAACCCCGGAGGCGCGGGCGGCGCTCGAGGCGCGTTTGCGCGAACGGGCCAATGCCATTCGCGACGTCACGGTCCGCCGCCACTACATGCAGGGCTTCGAGGAAAGGCTGAACGCGCTGTTCCGGCCGCAATGGGGACGGCGGGGGGATCGGCAACAGGGCGCTTCGAGCGGAAGATGGCGGCAGCGCGGCGGCGTGATGCCGAAGCTCGTGGTCTCCGAAACCCTGAGAAATTCGCGGCTGCTGAAACCGGGCCGGGCGTCGGACACGACGCCGCGCGAGGCGGCGATCCTGATGTGCCTGATCAACCATCCCGAGCTTGCCGAGACCCGGCTCGAAACCCTGGCCGAACTCGATTTCGAGACGCCGCAGGCGCGCCATGTCCTGAGCGCCGTGCTCGATCTGGTCACCGCCGGCCATGTCGAGGACGGCAAGGCGATGCGGGCGGCGCTCGTCCAAGCCGGGCACGAACAGAGCGTCATTCGCATGACGATGCTGCTGTCGCGCCAGGGCGTCTGGCAGTCGGGCGCCGACATCGCCGTCGAGGACGCCGAAACCGGCCTCAGGCACGCACTGGCCTTGCATTACAAATCGGTTCAGCTAAATAGGGAGCTCAGAGCCGCCGAGCAGGCGCTGGGCGAAGAGTTCGGCGAGGAGAACCTCGAACGGCTCAGAGACATTCGGAACCAGATCAGCAGTGTCGATGGCACGGAAGCCTTGATCGAAGGATTTGGTTCACTATCTGGGCGTGCGACGCGCAGCTTCTAGCAAGGGCTTGGCGCGGGCGCGCTTTTGTGCATGGCAATTTATGCCGGATTGTAGGCTTGACCCTTTAAAGCCCCGACCGTCATTGCCATATAGAGGGATCGCCCGCACGTTCTCCGCGGGCCTTTGCCGGAGACCCAGATGGCCACAAAGGCAGCCGAAGCTACCGAAACCGATCAGCAGACCGAAACGCAGGAGTCGCCCGACAGCCCGCTTCTCGATCTTTCCGATGCCGCGGTCAAGAAGCTGATCAAGACGGCCAAGAAACGCGGCTATGTGACCTATGAGGAAATCAATTCCGTCCTGCCCTCGGAGGAGGTGACCTCCGAGCAGATCGAGGACATCATGGCCATGTTCTCGGACATGGGCATCAATGTCGTCGACGAGGACGAGGTCGAGGACGCCGACAATTCGGGCGGCGAGGAAGAGGAAACCGGCACGGAGCTGGCAACCACCGGCACGACCGCCGTCGCTTCCAATTCCAACACCAAGTCCGGCTCGGACCGCACCGACGACCCGGTGCGCATGTATCTCAGAGAGATGGGTTCGGTCGAGCTGTTGAGCCGCGAGGGCGAGATCGCCATCGCCAAGCGCATCGAGGCCGGGCGCGAGACGATGATCGAGGGCCTTTGCGAAAGCCCGCTGACCTTCCAGGCCATCATCATCTGGCGCGACCAGCTCAACGAGGGCGAAATCCTCTTAAGGGACATCATCGATCTCGAGGCGACTTATGCCGGTCCGGATGCCAAGCAGGCCGCTCCCGCCCCGAGCCTCGAGGAAAACCAGGCCAAGCCGAGCGAGGCGCCGATCCGGCCGCGCACCGAGGACGAGGATGACATCCAGGACTCTTCGGGCGTGCCCGAGCCGGAGCCCGATGACGACGACGACGACGATTACGAGAACAATCTGTCGCTCAGCGCCATGGAAGCCGAACTGAAGCCGACGGTCGTTTCGACCTTCGATCGCATCGCCGAGATCTACGGCAAGATGCGCAAGATCCAGGACAAGCATCACGAGCATGCCCTGCAGGCCAAGGAACTCGACAAGGACGAGAAAAAGCAGGTTGCCGGCTGGCGCGCCGAGGTGATCACCGACGTCAAGTCGCTGTCGCTCAATACCGGCCGCATCGAGAGCCTGGTCGAGCAGCTCTACGATATCAACAAGCGCCTCGTCAGGATCGAAGGCCGCCTGCTTCGCCTGGCCGAAAGCTATGGCGTCAAGCGCGAGCATTTCCTCCAAGTCTACTATGGCGGCGAACTCGATCCGGACTGGGCCGACAAGGTCGCGGCGCTCGAACAGCCCGGCTGGGCCGAATTCGTCAGGCGCGAGCGCGACACCATCAGCGAGCTTCGCCGGGAAATCCAGACCCTCGCCGCAGAGACCGGCCTCGATATCGACGAATACCGCCGGATCGTGCACAAGGTGCAAAAGGGCGAGCGCGAAGCGGCCATCGCCAAGAAGGAAATGGTCGAGGCGAATCTGAGGCTCGTCATCTCCATCGCCAAGAAATACACCAATCGCGGCCTGCAGTTCCTCGACCTGATCCAGGAGGGCAACATCGGGCTGATGAAGGCGGTCGACAAGTTCGAGTACCGGCGCGGCTACAAGTTCTCGACCTATGCGACGTGGTGGATCCGTCAGGCGATCACCCGCTCGATCGCCGACCAGGCCCGCACCATCCGCATTCCGGTTCACATGATCGAAACGATCAATAAGATCGTCAGGACCAGCCGGCAGATGCTGCACGAGATCGGCCGCGAGCCGACCCCGGAAGAGCTTTCCGAAAAGCTGCAGATGCCGCTCGACAAGGTCAGGAAGGTCCTGAAGATCGCCAAGGAGCCGATTTCGCTCGAAACGCCGATCGGCGACGAGGAGGATTCGAACCTCGGCGATTTCATCCCGGACACCAATGCGGTGCAGCCGATCGACGCGGCGATCCAGTCGAATCTCAGGGAAACGACGACCCGCGTCCTCGCCTCGCTGACCCCGCGCGAGGAGCGCGTGCTCAGGATGCGCTTCGGCATCGGCATGAACACCG
>CAZKTH010000103.1:0-10579 GCA_964555575.1 uncultured Devosiaceae bacterium
CGGTGGCCTTGTCCTTGGCCGAGACGTTGACGATGCCGTTGGCGTCGATGTCGAAAGTGACCTCGACCTGCGGCACGCCGCGCGGGGCGGGCGGGATGCCGACCAGGTCGAACTGGCCGAGGATCTTGTTGTCGGCCGCCATCTCGCGCTCGCCCTGGAACACGCGGATGGTCACCGCGTTCTGATTGTCCTCGGCGGTGGAGAACACCTGGCTCTTCTTGGTCGGGATCGTGGTGTTGCGGTCGATGATGCGGGTGAACACGCCGCCCAGCGTCTCGATGCCGAGCGACAGCGGGGTCACGTCGAGCAGCAGCACGTCCTTGACGTCACCCTGCAAGACGCCCGCCTGGATGGCGGCGCCGAGGGCCACGACCTCGTCCGGGTTGACGCCCTTGTGCGGCTCCTTGCCGAAGAACTCCTTGACCGTCTCCTGCACCTTGGGCATGCGCGTCATGCCGCCGACAAGGATGACCTCGTCGATCTCGCCGGCCTTCAGACCGGCATCCTTCAGCGCCGCCTGGCACGGGCCGACGGTGCGCTTGATCAGATCCTCGACCAGGCTCTCGAACTTGGCGCGGGTCAGCTTGAGCTGCAAATGCTTGGGGCCCGAGGCATCGGCGGTGATGAAGGGCAGGTTGATCTCGGTCTGGCTCGAGGAGCTCAATTCGATCTTGGCCTTTTCGGCCGCTTCCTTGAGCCGCTGCAGCGCCAGCTTGTCGCCTCTTAGGTCAATGCCCTGTTCCTTCTTGAACTCGGCGGCCAGATAGTCGACCAGGCGCATGTCGAAATCCTCGCCACCGAGGAAGGTGTCGCCATTGGTCGATTTGACCTCGAAGACGCCATCGCCGATTTCGAGAACGGAAATATCGAAGGTACCGCCGCCAAGGTCATAGACCGCGATGACACCGGTATTCTTCTTGTCGAGCCCGTAGGCGAGAGCGGCCGCCGTCGGCTCGTTGATGATCCTGAGGACGTCCAGGCCGGCGATCTTGCCGGCATCCTTGGTCGCCTGGCGCTGGGAATCGTTGAAATAGGCCGGAACGGTGATGACCGCCTGCTCGATCTTCTCGCCGAGATAGCTTTCGGCGGTTTCCTTCATCTTGGTGAGGATGAAGGCGGAAATCTCGGACGGCGACATCTTCTTGCCGTCGACCTCGGCCCAGGCGTCGCCATTGTCGGCCTTGACGATCTTGTAGGGGACAAGACCCTTGTCCTTGGCCACCATCGGGTCGTCCATGCGGCGCCCGATCAGGCGCTTGACCGCGAACAGCGTGCCTTCCGGATTGGTGACGGCCTGACGCTTGGCCGGCTGGCCGACCAGACGCTCGCCGTCACCGGTGAAGCCGACCATGGAGGGCGTCGTCCGCGCACCCTCGGAATTCTCGATGACCTTCGGCGTCTTGCCGTCCATGACCGCGACGCAGGAATTGGTCGTGCCAAGGTCAATGCCGATTACTTTAGCCATTTGTAACCTCTTTCTCAGCAGGCCCGAATCGCGCCCCTGACGGCAGCGTTTGGCCGAGCCCCTATCGGGTGTTTTCCGGCTACGGGAGATGTAGCGCGGCGTTGCGGCGTATATAGGGGCGGGGCTTTTGACCTTCAAGCGCCGGTCATGACAAAAGCCCTGCCCTCGGGGTCGGGATGGCGCGGGCGCGCCGACGGTTTTTCCGTTTTTGCCTAATTCTTCCCTTAGCCTGCCGGCAGGTCCGGCAGCGCCGATGCTCAGGCTTCCTTGTCGATTTCTGCGCCGGGTGTCATTTCCGGCCTGGCATCGGCCTGCGTCTTGGGGCCGCCCTTTGACACCCCGACCATGGAAGGTCTCAAAATGCGGTCGCCGATGGCAAAACCCGCCTGCATCACCTGCAGGATCGTGCCTTCCGGCACGCTCGGATCGGGAATTTCGAACACGGCCTGATGCTTGTGCGGATCGAATTTCTGCCCGTCGGCGTCGATCGGCTCGACGCCGTGCTTGTGCAGCAGGCGATAGGTCTCCCGTTCGGTCATCTCGATGCCTTCGATCAGCGCCTTGAGGTTTTCGTCGGCGCTTTCGCGGGCACCCTCCGGCACGGCGGTCAGGGCACGGGAAAGATTGTCGGTGACCACGAGCATGTCGCGGGCGAAGCCGGCAATGGCATAGGAACGGGTATCGGCAAGCTCGCGCTCCACGCGCTTCCTGAGATTTTCCATCTCCGCCGCCATGCGCAGCACACGGTCCCTCAGCTCGGCATTCTCGTTGACGAGAATTTCGACCGGGTCCTGGGCCGGTGCTTCGCTTTCCGTCGAATTGTCCGCAACGGCTTCGGCGTCGATCTGGGGCTCGTCCGGCGTCAGTTCGTTTTCACTCATGAACGTCTCGTCTTGGGCTGATTGGTTTTCGTGCACCGCATATCGACTACTCGCCCGGAAATTTCAACACCAACCCGGCGCCGATCAGCTTTTCCGGGCGACAAGCCTTGATACGACGTGGGCGGTGTAGTCGACCACCGGCACGATGCGGGCATAGTTGAGCCGGGTCGGCCCGATGACTCCGAGGACGCCGACAACCTTGTCATTGGCGTCCTTGTAGGGGGAAAGGATCACCGAGGAGCCGGAAAGCGAGAACAGCTTGTTCTCCGAACCGATGAAGATCCTGACGCCCTCGGCCTTTTCGGCGTCGGACAGAAGATCGATCAGGCCGCGTTTGGATTCGATCTCGTCGAACAACTGCCGAACCCGCACCAGATCTTCCGAGGCCATGGCCTCGTTCAGGAGATTGGCGCGGCCCCTGACGATCAGCATCGGTTCAGTGGTGGCGGCGTCGGAAAGAGTGGCGAAGCCGTCATCGACCAGCTTGGCGGTCAGGGTGTCGAGTTCGGCCTTTTGCGCCGTTCGCCGCTTTTCGAGTTCAACCCGCGCTTCGGCCAGGGTCCGGCCGACGACGAGACTGGCGAGAAAATTGGATGCCTGGGTGATGGCGCTGGTCGGCAGGCCGGGGGGCAGCGGCAGGACACGGTTCTCGACCTGCCCGTCCTGGCCGACCAGAACCACAAGCGCATTCTGGGCGTCGAGCCGGACGAATTCGATATGCTTGAGGACGAGGTCCGATTTCTGCGCCAGAACGACGCCGGCGCCGTGACTGAGGCCGGACAGCAGGGTGCTCGCCTCGGTCAGAAGCGCCTCGATCTTGCCGTCGGCGGCGCTGCCTTCGATCTGGCTGGCGATCTGGGCACGCTCGCGATCGTCCATGGCGCCGATCTCGAGCATGGCGTCGACGAAGAACCTCAGGCCTTCCTGGGTCGGGGCGCGGCCGGCCGAGGTGTGCGGGGCGGCGATCAGCCCGAGTTCCTCGAGATCGGCCATGACATTGCGGACCGAGGCCGGCGACAGCGAAACGTCGAGCATGCGCGAGAGCTGGCGCGAACCGATCGGCACACCCGTGTCGAGATAGCGCTCGACCAGCTTGCGGAAAATCTCCTGGCTGCGCTGGTTGAGCGCGTCCAGAAAATCCTCGCGTCCGAGAGAAGGGGTCTTGCTCATTCCGGCTCCGAAGTGCACCTGACGCAAGATTTAGGGCGAAAGTGCCGGTTTTCCAAGCTGCAGCGCGCCCGGGAGCCGTACGGAAGAACAAAACCGTCCGGTGGAGCGCGCTGTCCCGCGAAACGGCTACCGTCCTCGGGTCAAGCCCGGGACAGGATTTTCCGCTTCGGGCGTGCGACCACCGGAGAGCCATATGGCTCCCGCGCTTGTTCTGATGGCACGAACAGGGTAAGAGCCGCCAAAGCCGCCACGCACACCCTAATAGCGGAGATTTGCGCATGCGTTCTTCCTCCCGTGCCCCCGATCAGATGCGCCCCGCCACGCTCGTCAGCGGCGTCGCGCCCCAGGCCGAGGGATCGTGCCTGGTCTCGTTCGGCGATACCCGCGTCATGTGCACCGCCACGGTCGAAACCGGCGTACCGGCCTGGCGGCGCGGCCAGGGCCTTGGCTGGGTCACAGCCGAATACGGCATGCTGCCGCGATCGACCGGCCAGCGCACCCGCCGCGAGGCGGCCGCGGGAAAGCAGTCCGGCCGCACCCAGGAAATCCAGCGCCTGATCGGCCGTTCCCTCAGGGCCGTCGTCGACATGGAAAAGCTCGGGGAAAACCAGATCATCATCGATTGCGACGTGCTGCAGGCCGATGGCGGCACCCGCACCGCCGCGATCACCGGCGGCTATGTCGCTCTTGCCGAGGCGATCGCCTGGATGACCGCGCGCGATCTTTGCGATGGAAATCCGCTCAGGGACAATGTCGCCGCCATTTCCTGCGGCATCTATCGCGGCACCCCGGTTCTCGATCTCGACTATCTGGAGGATTCCGAAGCCGAGACCGATGCCAATTTCGTCATGACCGGCGCCGGCCGCTTCGTCGAAATCCAGGGCACGGCCGAGGCCGAACCCTTTTCCCGCGAAGAACTCGAGGCGCTGATGGCGCTGGCGCAAAAGGGCATCGGCGACCTGGTCGCGTTGCAGAGACAGGTGCTGGCAGAGACATGAACGAAAAATTCCGCCTCCGCGCCCATGACCGGCTGGTCGTCGCCACCCACAACAACGGCAAGCTCGGCGAGTTCCGCGAGCTGTTCGATCCCTTCGGGCTCGATCTCGTCTCGGCCGGCGAACTCGGTCTGCCCGAACCCGAGGAAACCGGCGCGACGTTCATCGAAAACGCCCGCATCAAGGCGCATGCCGCCGCCGAGGGGTCGGGCCTTCTGTCGCTCGCCGACGATTCGGGTCTGTGCGTCGATGCGCTCAACGGCGCGCCCGGCGTCCACACCGCCGACTGGGCCGGGGTGCCACGCGACTTCAACCGGGCCATGCAGCGGGTCGAGAACCTGCTGCAGGCCAAGGCGGCGTTTTCGCCCGGCGCCCGCCGCGCCGCGTTCTGCGCCACGCTGTGCCTGGCCCATCCCGACGGCAGCGACATGGTCTTCGAAGGACGGACCAACGGCACCCTTGTCTGGCCGCCGCGCGGCACGCTCGGCTTCGGCTACGATCCGGTCTTCATGCCGGACGGCCACGACATCACCTTCGGCGAGATGCCGTCCGAGGCCAAGCATTCCTGGTCTCCCGGCAAGGTCGGGCTCTCGCATCGGGCCCGCGCCTTCGCCAAGCTGGTCGAGACCTGCTGTGAGCTTTGACTCACGAGTTTGCCTGATTGCGGACGGCAGGCCGAAACCCCCTGCAACAGGAAACGAGTGCGCCATTTGCCATCTGGCTGGCCATCGGCGCGATCTCGCCGTCGGAGCGATGGGAGCGGCCAGCGATGAGTGACGACTCACCCGATCGCGGCAACGGTCTGTTCGGCGTCTATGTCCACTGGCCGTTCTGCGCCGCCAAATGCCCCTATTGCGATTTCAATTCGCACGTCCATCGCGGTCCTTTCGACGAGGAGGCGTTCGTCGCCTCCTATGAACGCGAACTTGGCCATTTCGCCGAGCTGAAGCCCGATGCGCGGGTCAATTCGATCTTTTTCGGCGGCGGCACCCCGTCGCTGATGGCGCCCGAAAGCGTCGGCACGCTTCTGGATGCCATCGCAAGGCTGTGGCCGGTCGACGGGAAGGCCGAAATCACCCTCGAAGCCAATCCCAACAGCGTCGAGGCGGCGCGGTTCAGGGGCTATCGCGCCGCCGGGATCAACCGCGTCTCGATCGGGGTGCAGTCGTTGCGGCCCGAACCGCTCAGGGCGCTAGGGCGTCTGCATACGGTGAAGGAGGCCCGGGCCGCCGTCGAACTGGCGCAAAAGGTCTTCGAACGCTCGAGCTTCGATCTCATCTATGCCCGCCCGCACCAGACGCTTGCCGAGTGGGAAGACGAGCTCGAGGAGGCGCTTGCCCTGAGTGCCGGTCATCTGTCGCTCTATCAGCTGACCATCGAGGCGGACACGCGCTACTACGATCTGTGGCGCACCGGCAGGCTCGCCATGCCCGATGCCGACCTTTCGGCCGATTTCTATGAGCTGACCCGCGACCGTATGGCGGCGGCCGGTCTGCCGGCCTACGAGATTTCCAACCACGCCCGTCCCGGCGAGGAAAGCCGGCACAACCTGCTGTACTGGCGCTACGGCGAATATGTCGGGGTAGGTCCGGGCGCGCATGGACGGCTGCTTTTGGGCAATGTCCGCCACGCCACCGCGACCGAGAAAAGCCCCTTTCAATGGCGCGACCGCGTCCTTGCCCGCGGCCACGGCATGGTCACCGACGATCTTCTGACCTGGGAGGAGGAAGGCGACGAATTCCTCGTCATGGGCCTGAGGCTGACCGAGGGGATCGATCCCAAACGCTACACCGCCCTTTCCGGCCGGGTGCTCGATCCGCGCCAGATCGAGGATCTCACCTTCGCCGAAATGATCGAGACCCTGCCCAATGGCAATATCCGCGTTACCGAGCAGGGCTTTGCCGTGCTCGATGCCGTGGTGGCGGATCTGGCGGCCTGAGACAGCCGAGCGCGCTCACCGCTTGCAGCCAATTTCAGCCGCGCCTGACGAAATGCTCGGCGTCGTTGATCAGCAGGGTGTTGTCGTCGATCCAGCGGATGCTCCAGTAGATATTGGCCGGTCCGATCGTCCATTGATAGGTCATGGTCAGCACACCACCCGTCGAGGTCGAATCCCAGCTGCAGGTCCCCGAGACGTTGACCATGCCCTGCACCGCGCAGTCGCCATTGGTCTGGACCAGGATGTAGTCGCCGCTGTTGACGCCCTGCCACAGCCCAAGAGGCGCCGCCGATTGTGCGCTGGCAATTGCCGGGAAAACCGCGCCGAGCAGGAGGATGGTCAATCCTGCCAGTTGCCTTGCCCGCTTCATCTGCACATCCTCGCAATTTGTTGATGATCCGTCGGCATCAAAACCGGGCGGGCGCAGACGGAGGAAGCGTCCGGCCCGTGCCGCCTGGTCGATCACATAAGCGAAACTGCCGAAAACTCGGTCAATGGCACCGCTAAAAGGCTACCGATCACGGCTGCGAGGTGCCGAGCCGTTTAGAGCAAAATGCGTTCTGATGGAATCAGAACGCATGCTCTATCGCCTTGTGGTCGCATCCTTCGGACCTCAAATCGTGCCACCGGCACGATTTGCCCCCTCGGGTCGGTCCTCAGTTGGCGAAAAACCAGGACCCACTTTTGCGCACGATGCTCTAGGGCAGCCTGGCCGAATCGACCTTCTGGGCGCCGCCGACCACCACCTGCTTCATGACCAGCGCATATTCGGAGCGTCCGTCCGGCAGGAAGCGGAACAACCCGTCGCGGCCGTTGAAGCCCGAGGCCCGGGTCAGAAGCGCCGCCGAATAGCGCGGCGTCGCCAGTGCCAGGGTCGAGGAATTGGCCAGCAGCACAGCCGTGTAGGCGATCGAGGCAAACGGGTGCGGCTCGACGCCGAAACGGGCGACATAGCTCGGCCTCAAGGCTTTCATGCCGGCATCGTCGACCGCCGGATAGACGGCGCCGGTCAGGAAGGCGGTCGAGGCGATCTTGATGTCGTTGTCCCAGTCGGCCGAGCCCAGGATCGTCACCTTGGAGCGGTCGATGGCGGCCTCCTCGAGCAACACGCCGAAACTCGGTGCCGTCGCCCGGTCGGGCAGGAACAGGGCATCGATGCTGCCGGCCTTCAGCTGCTGAACGACCTGCTCCATGGCGGTGCGCGCCTCGGCCTCGTTCGAGAAGCTGTAGATGGCGCGGGCATTGAGGCCGAGATCGGTAATGGCCTGGCGGAAGGCGCCTTCCTCGATACGGCCGAAATCGGTGGTCGGGATGACGGCGGCGAAGGCCTTGCGCCCCTGCGCCTTGGCATAGGCGAGCGAGCGGCGGACAGCGGCCTCGGGCAGGACGTTGAGCAGGTAGACGCCCGGCGCCGCCGCGCCGGAGTTGTTGGAAAAGCCGATCAGCGGAATGCCGGCCGAACGCGCCACCGCGCCGGCGGCGCGCACGCTGTCGGCCTTGAGCGGCCCGAGAATGAGGCTGACGCCCTCGGAAACGGCTGCGCTCGCTTGGCGCGAGGCCATGCCCGCATCGCCCTGGGAGTCCTTGACGATCAGGGTGATGTTGTCGGGGATCTGGGAATTGGACTGGATGTAGTCCATCGCCAGTTGCGCGCCATTGGCCATGGAAATGCCGACACTGGCGAGATCGCCGGTCAGCGGCAGGATGAGGGCGACCTTCACCGCACCGGTTCCGGCCGTGGTTCCGACGGCCGGCGCCCCGGCCGTGCCGATGGTCCGGGTCGAGATGTTGCCGGGACCGAAGGAGAAATTCGAGCAGCCGGCGACAAGGCCCGCCAACCCCGCTCCGGCGCCGACAAGCACGGCCCGCCGCCCGATCCTCAACTGTGATGTGCCTTTTGGCGCCCTGTTTTCGGTCACCTGTCTGCCCCTTCACGCTTACGCCACAAACGCCGCCGGTCCGGTTGGAGCACGGCATGATCCGAAAGAATCAGACCCGTGCATGTTTCTTCCACGGTCGCATCGTTTTAGGCAAAAATCCGGCAAGCGCTTTCGCTTTCGCAATCACCGGCTTTGTCGCACGATGCTCCAACGGCCGACAAAGGTATACAAAACCAACACCGGCGCATAAAGACTTTGCGTCATCCGAATGCAGGCGCAGGACGATTTGCCCGTGATTTCCCCTGAAGAACCGGCAAAAACCTATGCCATCGCCGGCCGGAATTTTCCGGCGCCGCCGCTCGCGCCCGGGCTTTATCTGGTCGCGACCCCGATCGGCAATCTCAGGGACATCAGTCTGAGGGCGCTCGAAACCCTGGCTGCCGCCGACCTCATCCTGTGCGAGGACACGCGTCTGAGCGCCCGCCTGCTCGACCGCTATCTCATCCGCACCCGCCGTGAAGCCCTGCACGAGCACAACGAGACGGCGCGGGTGCCGGGCCTGATCGAAAGGCTCAAGCAGGGCGCCGCGATCGCCCTGATCTCAGATGCCGGCACGCCGCTCCTGTCCGATCCGGGCTTCCCGCTGGTCCGGGCGGCGCGGGCGGCCGACCTTCAGGTCTTTGCCATTCCCGGCGCCTCGGCACTGCTGGCCGGTCTCGCCGCATCCGGACTGCCGACCGACGCCTTTTGCTTCATCGGCTTTCTGCCGAGCAAGGCCGGCGCCCGCGCCACAAGGCTCGCCGAGCTTGCCGAGCGCAGGGAGACGCTCGTTTTCTACGAATCCCCCCGCCGGCTGGCGACGGCGCTTGCCGCCATGGCAGAGGCTTTCGGCAACGACCGTCCTGGGGTGGTGGCGCTCGAACTCACCAAGAAATTCGAACGCTTCGCCGAAGGCTCGCTGGCCGAACTCGGCGCCCGTTTTGACGGTCAGGACATCAGGGGAGAAGCCGTGGTGCTGGTCGCCGGGGCGCCCGACAGCGCGCCGACGCCGGACGACTGGCGACCGGCCCTGGTCGCGGCGCTGGCCGACAAGCCCCTGCGTGCCGCCGTCGACGAGATCGCCGCCAGCTTCGGGGTCAAACGCAAACAGGTCTATGATGCCGCCCTTGCCGTCAAAAAGGAGAGATAGGCGGAAGCAGGCCGAAAGGCGGGGCAGGCGCGGCGAAAGGCTGGCGGCGCTCTATCTCGGCCTGAAGCTTTATCGCGTGCTGGCCCGGCGGGTGAAAACACCGCTCGGCGAGATCGATCTGGTGGCGCGGCGCGGCGGCACCCTTGTCTTCGTCGAGGTCAAGACGCGGCGCCGGCCCGACACGGAGGCGGAGGCCCATGCCGCTGTCAACACATCCCGCATCGCCCGCGCCGCGCGCTGGTATTTGTCGCGGCATCCCTCCTGTGCCGGCTTGACGATCCGCTTCGACCTGATCTTTGTTGGCGGCCGCTTCTGGCCGCGCCACATCCCGAACGCTTTCGAGGACACCCCGTAAATGCCGCTCAAATCCGCCTATCAGATGGACCCGATCGAAACGATC
Source organism: uncultured Devosiaceae bacterium (assembly GCA_964555575.1). Taxonomy (GTDB): domain Bacteria; phylum Pseudomonadota; class Alphaproteobacteria; order Rhizobiales; family Devosiaceae; genus JAHJQZ01. The sequence goes on from CAZKTH010000103.1 coordinate 9,920, forward strand.
AAACCGGTCGGTGATTCGACCTTCGCGCTGATGCTCGAGGCGCAGGAACGCGGCCACGAGAATTTCTACTATGTGCCGCAAACGCTTGTTCTTTCCGGCAATGCCGTCAGTGCCATGGTGGCGCCGGTCGAGGTCTTCGACAGACCGAAGGGCGAACATTTCCGTCTCGGGGAGATGACACGCCGGGATCTGAGGGAGTTCGACGTGGTGCATCTCAGGCAGGATCCGCCCTTCGATCTGGCCTATATCACCACGACCCATTTGCTGGAGCGCATCCGGCCGGACACCCTGGTCGTCAACGATCCGGTCTCGGTGCGCAACGCGCCCGAAAAGATTCTGGTCACCACATTCCCCGAATTGATGCCGCCGACCCTGATCACCCGCGACCGTACCGCGATCAACGCATTCCGCGTCAGCCATGGCGACATCATCGTCAAGCCGCTTTATGGCGCCGGCGGCGCCGGGGTGTTCTTCATCAAAAAAGGCGACCAGAACCTCGTCGCGCTGCTCGAACTGTTCGAACAAAATTTCCGCGAGCCTTTCGTCGTGCAGAAATATCTGCCCGAGGTGAGAACAGGCGACAAGCGTGTCATTCTGGTCGACGGCGAGGCGGTGGCGGCGATCAACCGCGTGCCGGCCGAAAACGAGGCGCGCTCCAAC
>CAZKTH010000104.1:0-5106 GCA_964555575.1 uncultured Devosiaceae bacterium
GCAAGATCATCGTCGACACCTATGGCGGCGCGGCCCCGCATGGCGGCGGCGCCTTTTCCGGCAAGGACACCACCAAGGTCGACCGCTCGGCCGCCTATGCCGCCCGCTATCTGGCCAAGAACATCGTCGCCGCCCGGCTCGCCGAGCGCTGCACCATCCAGCTCAGCTACGCCATCGGCGTGGCCCAGCCGCTTTCGGTCTATGTCGACACCGACGGCACCGGCAGGGTCGATGACGCGGTGCTGGAAAAGGCCATCCGCCAGGTCATGGACCTGTCCCCCTCCGGCATCCGCCGCCGGCTCGATCTCAACAAGCCGATCTACGCAAAGACCTCGGCCTATGGCCATTTCGGCCGCAAGCCGGGCCGCGACGGCTCCTTCTCGTGGGAAAAGACGGATCTGGTCAAACCGTTCAGGGACGCGGTCAAGGACATCGTGGCCTGAGGTCTATTCCGGCACCACCGCGATCGCGTCGATCTCGACCAGAACGCCCGGCTGAAACAGGGCCGACACGCCGACCAGCGCGCTGGCCGGCGGTTTGTCCGTGTTGATGAAGCGGTCGCGAACGGCGCGGAATTCAGCCAGCATCGACGGCGCGTAATCAAGAATATAGACGGTCATCCGCGCCACGTCGTCGAAGCTGCAGCCCGAAGCGGCGAGGGTTGTGCCGAGATTGGCAAAAACCTGCTCCAATTGCGCCGCGAGGCCTTTGGGAAGCGTTCCGGATGTCGTGTAGGGCACGTGTCCGGACAGAAACACGAGCTGACCGCTCCGAACGCGCACGGCCTGGGAAAGGCCCGGTATCCGGTTTGCGGGTGGATCGATGTGTTCAAGCATGGGGCTTCCTTTCGTCGTTGCCCGGGCGTTTCGGGAAACGGCGTCCGGGTTGCGATGTCGGCATTCAGCCTGTGATGGCCAGTTCGACGAGATAGAGCATTCCGGCCGCGCCGGTCGTCCAGATCAGCAGTTGCGACACCAGATTGTCGAATTCGTTTCTCGGGTGATCGCGGAAAAGCCAGTGCAGCCAGATATGGATGACCGAAAAGGCGGCAAGCGCGACGCGGACCGGCACGATTGCCGCCGGCACGAAAAAGCCGAGCCAGAAGACCAGAATGAAAACCGGGATATGGGCGATGAGAAAGCTCAGATAGCCGATTTCATCGTCCATGCGGCTGATGACCGGGAACAGCCGCCATTCGTGGCGGCGGATGGCGTCGAGTTCGTGGCCGAGGAACAGGGCCAGCAGCAGGATGAAGGCAATTTCACTCAAACCGGCCTCCCGGGTCTGGTTTGAAGCGCCTAACTTCTACTTGAGCCGGACGGCATGTTCAATTAACGCAGCCATCCATGAGTAATTTTCCGTTTTTGTCCGGCGGCGAGTCGCATAGCCCTTTCAGGCTCTGCCCGTTCGGCCTGCGGACATAAAAAAGCAGTGGCACGCCCATGAGCCGGATGCCGCCATTGACCAGATACGGCCGGCCGCGTGCCTTTTTCGGTCGCCGTTCCGGCAAGCCGCTGCATGGCCGCCAGCAGGCGCTGGTCGAAACGCTTCTGCCCGAGTTGGAGGTCGGTTGCCGCAACGAGGCCAGGCGGCTGGTACTGCCGACGCCGTTCGAAAATCCTCAGGCGCCGCTGGTGCTGGAGATCGGTTATGGCGGCGGCGAGCACCTGGCCCGGCAGGCAAAGGACAATCCGGACACCAACTTCATCGGCGCCGAAGTCTTTTCCAATTCCATCGGCAAACTGCTCGAAAAGATCGCGGACAACGACCTGAGGAACATCCGCCTGTTCTCGGAGGATGCGCTCGACCTGCTGCGCGGCCTGCCGGAGGGGGTGCTTGCGGGCGTCTATCTCATCTATCCCGACCCCTGGCCGAAGACCCGGCATCACAAGCGCCGTTTCATCTCGCCCATGACCATCGGCGAACTCGCCCGCACCATCCGTCCCGGCGGCTTTTTCCGCTTCGCCACCGACATCGAGGACTATGCCAATTGGGGCCTCGCCCATATCCTCAGGGAACCCGCCTTCTGCTGGGAGCACGGCGCACCGGGAAGCTGGCACGTTCCCTATCCGGGCTGGCAGCCGACCCGCTACGAACAAAAGGCGCGGCAGCAGGGCCGGGTTACGAGCTGGTATTTCACCTTCACGCGCGTCGGCGGATCCGACGCGTCTTCGGAGAGCTAGGACATGCGTTTCATCATTTTCGGCGTCGGTGCCATTGGCGGCGTGCTGGCGGTCAGGCTGACCCTGGCCGGCCACGAGGTCGTCGGCATCGCCCGCGGCGCCCAGTTCGCGGCCATCCGCGACAACGGCCTGACCATGCGGACGCCGGATCGCGATCTTCATGCCCGCTTCGCCATCGCCGCATCGCCGTCCGAGATCCAGTTCCGCGCCGACGACGTGATCTTCCTGACGATGAAATCGCAGGATACCGAGCCGGCCCTCAGGGCCCTGCGCGCCGCCGGCCTTGTCGATCAGACCGTGGTCTCGGCCCAGAACGGGGTGGTCAACGAGCGCATGGCGTTGAGGTATTTCCCCAATGTGCTCGGCATGTCGATACTGATGCCGGTCGATTATGTCACGCCCGGCGAGGTGATCTGCTTCGGCACGCCCAAGCACGGTCTGTTCGATATCGGCCGCTATCCGTCCGGGACAGACGACAGCGTCGCCGCGCTCTGCGACGTGTTCGACGCGGCCGGCTTTGTCGGCTACCCGCATGACGACATCATGCGCGCCAAATACGGCAAGCTGCTGCTCAATCTCGGCAATGGCATCGACGCCGCCCTCGGCGGCGATTCGCTGTCCGGCAGATATGTCGAGATGGTCCGCAAGGAGGGCGAGGCCGTCTATGCCGCCGCCGGCATCGGTTACGAAGAGGTCTGGGACGCCGATTCCCGGCGCCGCGAGCTCATGCGCATCGGCGAAATCCCCGGCGTCAGCCGCATCGGCTCGTCCACGGCGCAAAGCCTTGCCCGCGGTGCCGGCTCGATCGAGACCGACTATCTCAATGGCGAGATCGCGCTCATCGGCCGGCTCCATGGCGTGCCGGTGCCGGCCAATGCCCTTTTCACAGCGCTTTCGGCCAGACTCGCCTTGACCGGAGCCTCGCCCGGCAGTGTAACCGAAGCGGAAATCGAAGCACTTCTGGCCAAAGGAAAATAGAAGGGAGACATGCCATGCATCAGGTCGAAATTCTCGGGATCGACAGGCTCACCCACAATGTGCGGCGCTATCTTCTGGCGCGGCCCGAGGGCTATCGTTTCCTTGCCGGCCAGGCGACCGAGGCGGCGCTCGATCGCGACGGCTGGCGCGAGAAGAAGCGCCCCTTCACCTTTTCCGGCCGCGTCGGCGATGCCGGTCTCGAATTCATCATCAAGAGCTATTCCGACCATGACGGCATGACCAAACGCCTGTGGGAGCTGGAAAAGGGCGATACGCTCCTGATCGACGATCCCTGGGAGACCATCCCCTATGAGGGCCCCGGCACCTTCATTGCCGGCGGCGCCGGCATCACGCCGTTCCTGGCGCTGCTGCGCTGGCTTTCCGACGACAAGAAGCTGGCCGGCCATCGCCTGATCTTTTCCAACACGCGTGCCGAGGACATCATTGTGAGGTCGGAACTGGAAGCCATGGCGGAGCTGGACCTGGTGCTCACCGTCACCGGCGAGCGGGTCGAAGGCCTGCTCAACGAGCGCATCGACGCCGGCTTCCTCGATGAGTATGTGCCGGACGTCTCCGGGCTTTTCTACCTCTGCGGTCCCGATGCGATGACCGCGGCGATCCAGTCGGCCCTTGTCGACAAGGGCGCCGATCCCGACAAGGTGCTGATCGCCTCCTGAGGAAGGTGACGAAAGCGCGGGAAAAGTGGCGGCTGCGGCTGGCGCGGCAAACGGCAAGGAGTGGCGCATGCGGTTCATCATCTACGGCGTCGGTGCCATCGGCGGCACTCTGGCGGTCAAGCTCGCTCTGGCGGGCGAGGAGGTCGTCGGCATCGCCCGTGGCGCCCAACTGGATGCGATCCGCAGCAACGGGCTGACGCTCAGGACGCCGGACGGCGATCTCGTGGGGCGCTTTCCCGTCGTCGAGAAACCGGGCGAGATCGGTTTTCGCAGCGACGACGTGATTTTCCTCAGCATGAAGACCCAGCATACCGGCGATGCCCTCGGGGATCTGCGTGCGGCCGGCGTGCGCCGGCAGACGCTCGTCTGCGCCCAGAACGGGGTCGCCAACGAGCCGATGGCATTGAGATATTTCGACAACGTGCTCGGCGCGATGGTGGAAATGCCGGTGAGCTTTCTGACGCCGGGCGAGGTCGTGGCCTTCCTGCATCCGAAACCCGGTCTCATCGAAATCGGGCGCTATCCGAAGGGCGGTTCGGACGTGGCGAGCGCCGTGTGCGCCGTGCTCGAAAGCGCCGGCTTCGTCGCGCGGGCGCACGAGGACATCATGCGCCGCAAATACGGCAAGATCCTCGTCAACCTCGCCAACGGCATCGACATCGCGCTCGGTGCCGCGGCGCGTGATGGCGCTTATGCCTCAAGGGCACGCGAGGAAGCGCGGGCGGTCTTTGCCGTTGCCGGCATTGCCCATGACGATGTCACCGCACCCGATCCGGACCGGGCCGCCCAGATGCATCCGGGCAAGGTCGAGGGGGCCAAATCGGTCGGATCCTCGGCGATGCAGAGCCTGGTGCGAGGCGCCGGCAGCATCGAGGTCGACTATCTCAACGGCGAGATCGCCCGTCTCGGTCGGCACTACGGCGTGCCCACGCCCGTCAATGCCTTCTTCACCGAGCTGGCGGCGCGCATCCTTGCAGAAAACATCAGGCCCGGCAGCATGACCGAAAAAGACGTCGCGGCCCTGTTCGCCGACTGGCAGGCACACTGAACGGCTTGCCAATCGGGGAGAAGCCGCCTATATAACGGCCAACATCTCAGGGTTAACCGGAGAGTGGGCGCCAACCGGCCCCGCTCTTTTTTGTTATCTCCTGGGAGGGCCGCCAGGAAAAGTGCGTAGCGGTTTTCCGGTTCGACGGCCCGACCACCAGAATTTGGGCCGCCAGGAAAAGTGCGTAGCGGTTTTCCGGTTCGACGGCCCGACCACCAGA
>CAZKTH010000104.1:5206-10579 GCA_964555575.1 uncultured Devosiaceae bacterium
ATTTGGGCCGCCAGGAAAAGTGCGTAGCGGTTTTCCGGTTCGACGGCCCGACCACTTGCACGGGGCAACAAGCTGAACGACCGACGCTATATCAGGGAAACCGGAATCGAGACGCGCATCGCGGCGATCGTCGAACCGATCGCCATCGATCTCGGCTATCGACTGGTCCGGGTGAAGATCCTCAACCAGAACGGGACGACCCTGCAGATCATGGCCGAGGACGAAAACGGCCGTTTCAGCATCGACGATTGCGAGCGGCTGAGCCGCGAGATCAATCCGGCCCTCGATGTCGAGGACCCGATCGACCGCGAATATCATCTCGAGGTTTCCTCGCCCGGCATCGACCGGCCGCTGGTCAGGGCCGCAGATTTCGCCCGCTATCAGGGCCACGAGGCAAAGATCGAACTCAAAGACCTGATCGAAGGCCGCCGCCGTTTCCGCGGCACCATCGAGAAAAGCGACGAGAACAGCGTCACGATAAAATTGCCCGACGCGCCGGAAGGGACCGATCCTTCGCACGAAATTCCCTTTGACGCCCTCGCCGAGGCCAAGCTGGTCATGACCGACCGCTTGCTGGAAATGGCGGCCAGGGACCAGGAACTGGACGAAACGCTCGACGATCCGGAAATCGAGACCGTCGAATACGAAGAAGACGAGGAGATGAACTGATGGCCGTTTCGGCAAACAGGTTGGAGCTTTTGCAGATCGCCGATGCGGTGGCGCGCGAGAAGTCCATCGACCGGATGATCGTCATCGAGGCCATGCAGGAAGCCATCCGCAAGGCGGCGCGCTCGCGCTATGGCGCCGAGACCGAGGTCAAGGCCGAGATCAATCCCAAGACCGGCGAGTTGCGGCTGTGGCGCCTGCTCGAAGTGGTCGAGGAAGTCGAGGAACTGAGCCGGCAGATCGCCCTGCCCGATGCCCAGGCCAAGAATTCCGCCGCCAAACTCGGCGACTACGTCACCGAGCCGCTTCCCCCCATCGAGTTCGGCCGCATCGCGGCGCAGTCGGCCAAGCAGGTCATCGTCCAGAAGGTCCGCGACGCCGAACGCGAGCGCACCTATGACGATTATTCCGGCCGTATCGGCGAAATCGTCAACGGCACGGTCAAGCGCGTCGAATACGGCAACGTCATCGTCGATCTCGGCCGTGGCGAGGCCATCATCCGCCGCGACGAACTGATCCCGCGCGAGCAGTTCAGATACGGGGACAGGGTCCGCGCCTATATCTACGACGTAAGGCGCGAACAGCGCGGGCCGCAGATCTTTTTGAGCCGCACCCATCCGCAGTTCATGGCCAAGCTTTTCATGCAGGAAGTGCCGGAAATCTATGACGGCATCATCCATATCCGCTCGATTGCCCGCGATCCGGGCTCGCGCGCCAAGATCGCCGTTTCCTCGAACGATTCTTCCATCGATCCGGTCGGCGCCTGCGTCGGCATGCGCGGTTCCCGCGTCCAGGCGGTGGTTGGCGAGTTGCAGGGCGAAAAGATCGACATCATTCCCTACACCGACAATCTCGCCGAACTGGTCGTTTCGGCCCTGCAGCCGGCCGATGTCGCCAAGGTGGTGCTCGACGAGCAGGCCGAAAAGATCGAGGTCGTGGTGCCCGACGAGCAGCTGTCGCTGGCCATCGGCCGGCGCGGCCAGAATGTCCGGCTGGCTTCCCAGCTCATCGGCTGGGACATCGACATCCTGACCGAGCAGGAGGAATCCGAGCGTCGGCAGAAGGAATTCGTCGAACGTTCGACCCTGTTCATGGGAGCCCTCGACGTCGACGAGATGGTGGCGCAATTGCTTGCTTCGGAAGGTTTTTCCTCCATCGAGGAACTGGCCTATGTCGAACTGGACGAAATCTCCTCGATCCAGGGCTTCGACGAGGAAACCGCGACCGAAATACAGAACCGCGCCATCGACTATCTCAATGCCCGCGAGGCCGAATACGACGAAGAGCGCAAAAAGCTCGGCGTTGCCGACGAGCTTTACGAGATTCCGGGCCTCGGCGCCGCCATGCTGGTGGTGCTCGGCAAGGACGGCATCAAGACGATCGAGGATTTCGCCGGCTGCGCCGCCGACGATCTGGTCGGCTGGGTCGAACGCAAGGACGGCGAGGTCAGTCGCTTCGAGGGGCTTTTCTCGACCTTCCCGATTTCCCGCCAGGAGGCGGAGGACATGATCATGTCCGCCCGTCTGAAGGCCGGCTGGGTCACCGAGCAAGATCTGATGCCCGAACCGGAAACGGAACAAGGAGAGCAAGCGCCCGCGGCCGAGGCCTGAAACAGTCGGATGCGGTGCGGTTTCGGGGGCGCGGATGCCGAAAAAGTCAGAGGTCATGCGCGAATGCTGCCTGACCCGGGAAAAAAAGCCGGCTTCGGACCTGATCCGTTTCGCCCTTGGCCCGAACGGTGAAATCGTGCCCGATGTCGATGCCAGGGCGCCGGGACGCGGGGTCTGGGTGACGCTTTCGGAGGCGATGGTTGCAGAGGCGGTGCGCAAGCGCGCCTTTGGCCGCAGCCTCAAACAGCAGGTTTCGGTATCGCCCGATCTTGCGCAACTGACGGCCCGGAGGCTAGAAGAGCGGCTAATCGGCGCCCTCGGACTTGCCCGCAAGGCGGGTCAGATCGTGACCGGCGCGGCAAAGGTCGAGGCAGCGATCGCTGCCCACCAGATCAAGGCCCTGTTCACGGCGAGCGACGCGGCCGAGCACGGGCGCAAGAAGATGCTGGCGTTGTTGCGGGTGCATTTCCCGCAAGGGGGCGTCAGGCATTTCGAATTCCTGACCTCGAGCCAATTGGATTTGGCATTGGGGCGCGAAAATGTGATACATGCTGCCCTCGTTGCAGGGGCGGCAGCGGATCAGGCTTTGGCACGGGCGGAAAGACTTGCCCGCTACTGGTCCGCAAACGGGAAAGAAGACGGAACTTCATGAGCGATCGAGACGACAAGCGCGATACCGATCAGGGCGGCAAGAAGACCCTGACTCTCAAGGGGGGTGCGCCTGGCGTTGGCGCGCGTTCCGGCGCGTCGCGGTCATCGCGTAGCAGCACGGTCGTGGTGGAAAAGCGGACGCGCCGGGTCGGCACGCCTGGCCCGGGCGGCGCGCCCGGCGCCGGCCATGCGCCGCGGCCGCAATCGAACATGCCGCCACAGCAGCAGCAAAGGCGCCCCGATGCCGCCGCCCGTCCGGCGCCCCGCCCCGCCGGTGGTCTGACCCCGGAGGAGGCGAGCGCCCGCCAGCGCGTGCTCAAGGAGGCCTCGGCCCGCCAGCAGGCCGAACAGCGCCGCTTCCAGGAAGAGGAACGCCGCCGCATCGAGGAAGAGGCCCGGCGCCAGGTCCAACTCGAGGAAGAGGAACGCCAGCGCGAGCGCGAACGCGTCGAACGCGAGGCCCAGGCCCAGTCCGCCAAGGACGCCGAAGCCGCCGCCGTGGTGGAGAAGGAAACGACAGCCCAGCGTCCGGCCCAGGCCGAACGCCCCAGTCGTCCCCGGCCCGCCCCGCGTCCCAATGCGCCGGCCCCCGCCCCCGTCAGCCTGGCGGATGCCGAGGCCGCCGCCGAACGGCGCACCCGCGGCCGTGGCGTCACACCGGCCAAGCCGGGTCTTGTCAGCGAAGAAGAACTCGAGCGGGTCCGCCGCGCCAATCGCACCCCGACCGATCGTCCTTCGCGTCGCGGACCCGGAACCGATTCGGGACGCAGCCGTCTGACGGTGACAACGGCGACCGAGGAATCCGACCGCGATCGCGGGCCGTCCCTGGCCGCCATGCGCCGCCGCCGCGAGAAGCAGCGCGGCCGTTCGAGCGCCCAGCAGCCCAAGATCAGCCGCGAGGTGGTCATTCCGGAAGTCATCACCGTTCAGGAACTGGCCAATCGCATGGCCGAGCGTTCGGTCGACGTCATCAAGCTTCTGATGGCGCAGGGCCAGATGATGAAGATCAACGACGTGATCGATGCCGACACCGCCGAACTGATCGTCACCGAACTCGGCCATACCGCCAAACGCGTCTCGGAAAGCGATGTCGAGACCGGCCTGTTCGTCGACCAGTCCGAGGACAATCCCGAGGATCTGCAGTCGCGTCCGCCGGTCGTGACCATCATGGGCCATGTCGACCACGGCAAGACCTCGCTTCTGGACGCCATCCGCCACGCCAGCGTCGCCTCCGGCGAAGCGGGCGGCATCACCCAGCATATCGGCGCCTATCAGGTCGAGCAGGACGGTCAGCAGATCACCTTCCTCGACACGCCTGGCCACGAGGCCTTCACCGCCATGCGTGCCCGCGGCGCCCAGGCGACGGACATCGCCGTGCTGGTGGTGGCCGCCGACGACGCGGTGATGCCGCAAACGATCGAATCGATCCGCCATGCCAAGGCGGCCGAAGTGCCGATCATCGTTGCCATCAACAAGATCGACAAACCCGACGCCGATCCGCAAAAGGTTCGCACCGGCTTGTTGCAGCACGAGGTCTATGTCGAATCGATGGGTGGCGAGACGCTTGAGGTCGAAGTCTCGGCCAAGACCGGCGAGGGGCTCGACAAGCTGCTCGAAGCGATCGTCCTCCAGGCCGAAATCCTCGAATTGAAGGCCAATCCCGAAGGCCATGCCGAGGGCACCGTCATCGAGGCCAAGCTCGACAGGGGGCGTGGCGCCGTGGCGACCGTCCTGGTGCAGCGCGGTACTCTCAATGTCGGCGACATCGTCGTTGCCGGGTCGGAATTGGCCCGTGTCCGTGCCCTGATCGACGACAAGGGCACCCAGATCAAGTCGGCCGGTCCCTCGACCCCGGTCGAGGTCCTCGGCTTCAACGGCGTACCCGATGCCGGCGACCGCTTCTCGGTGGTCGACAACGAGGCCCGCGCCCGAGAGATCACCGAATACCGTCAGCGCGTCGTGCGCGAGCGCTCGGCGGTCGGCGGCATGACCTCGCTCGAGCAGATGATGAGTCAGCTCAAGGATTCCGGCGTTTCGAAGTTTCCGCTGGTCATCAAGGCCGACGTGCAGGGTTCGGCCGAAGCGATCACCGCTTCGCTCGACAAGCTCGGCACCGAGGAGGTCTCGGCCCAGATTCTCATGTCCGGGGTCGGTGGCATCACCGAGTCAGACGTGACCCTGGCTTCTGCCTCCAAGGCCGTCGTCATCGGCTTCAACGTTCGCGCCAATCGTCAGGCGCGCGATCTGGCCGAGCACGAGGGCATCGAGATTCGTTACTACAACGTCATCTACGATCTGGTCGACGACGTGAAGAACGTCATGTCCGGCATGCTGGCGCCCGAGCGGCGCGAGACCTTCATCGGCAATGCCGAGATCCTCGAGGTGTTCAATATCACCAAGGTCGGCAAGGTCGCCGGCTGCCGGGTCACCGAGGGCATGGTCGAAC
>CAZKTH010000105.1:0-10530 GCA_964555575.1 uncultured Devosiaceae bacterium
CGCCGCCCGCGCCTCGGCGACTTCCCTGAGATCGGCCTGGCTGAGGCTGACGCTTTCGCCGCAGCCGCAGGCGCTGACTTCGTTGGGGTTGCTGAAGGTGAAGCCCGCACCGAGCTTGCTGGCTTCGAAATCCATCACCGTGCCCAAAAGGAACAGCGTCGCCTTGGGTTCGACATAGACGTTGACGCCATGCTCGAAGACATGATCGTCGCCCGCCGGCGCCTCGGTGACATAATCGAGCGTATAGGCCATGCCGGCGCAGCCGGAATTCTTGACGCCGACGCGGACGCCGATCACCGGCTGGTCTGCATCCTCGATGATCTCGCGGATGCGCTCGGCGGCGGCTTCGGTCAGGCTCATGATCTTCATCGCCATCGGCGTACCCTTTCAGAAATTCTTCCACAGGCCCGGTGTCACCAGTTCCACCAGCAGCCCGTCCGGATCGCGGAAATAGAGACTGCGCCCGCCTTGCGGCCAGTCTATGACGCTTTCGACTGCGATATCCTTGCCGCCGAGAAACGTCTTCCAGTCCTCGAACGTCTCGGCCGGCACGCCGAAGGCGAAATGCTGCCGGCCATTGCCGTCATGTGACGGAATGAAGCCGTTGGCGACCGGAATCGGCTCCGGCGTGCCGCCGCGGCGGAACAGGATCAGCACCTGTGCGGGCCCGACCGCCAGCGGCTGGATGCGGTCATTGCCGCCCAGCGGCTCGAAGCCGAACAGATCGACATAGAAATCCCGGCTGGCCTCGACGTCGGAGACGTAAAGGCAGGTCTCGACCAGACCGATGAACCCGGGACGCGCCATCGCTACCACCAGTTGAGGGCGACCTGCGCCTCTTCGCTCATCCGCTCCGGCGTCCAGGGCGGATCGAACACCATCCGGACCTCGACATCGGAGACGCCTTCGACACTGCCCACCGCGTTCGCGACCCAGGCCGGCATCTCACCTGCCACCGGGCAACCCGGCGCGGTCAGCGTCATGTCGATATGGATGATGCGATCCTCGTCCATCTCGGCCCGGTAGATCAGGCCGAGCTCGTAGATGTCGACCGGAATTTCCGGATCGTAGACGGTCTTCAGCGCCGCGATCAGATCGGCGGCGATCCGTTCCATCTCTTCGGGCGGCAACACCAGATCTTCGCTCGCTTCGAGCAGCAGTGCATCGCTTTCGGTCGCCGCCTCCGGCGCTTCGATGTTTTCAGCCTCACTCGCTTTGCTCATCGTCGGGTCCTTGAATCCTAAGCAAAAAAGCCCTTGGCCTTTTCCAGGGCCGTCACCAGCGCATCGACGTCGTCCCTGCCATTATATAGGCCGAACGAGGCGCGGCAGGTAGAGGTGGCACCAAACCGGGTCAGAAGCGGCTGGGCACAATGGGTTCCCGCCCGTACGGCGACGCCGTAGCGGTCGAGTATGGTCGAGATATCATGGGCATGCGCCCCCTCGATTTCGAAGGAAAAAATGCCACCCTTGTCCGGCGCCGTCCCGATCACCCGCAAGGAATTGATCTGGGAGAGCTGTTGGCGGGCGTAGTCGGCCACCTCTTCCTCATGGGCGAAGATGGCGTCATGCCCGAGCGTATCGAGATAGGTGAGGGCCGCAGCCAGCCCGATCGCCTGAACGATCGGCGGGGTGCCGGCCTCGAAACGGTGCGGCGGGGCGGTATAGACGGCGCCTTCGAGCGTCACTTCGTCGATCATCTCACCGCCGCCTTGATAGGGGCGCATCTCGTTCAGCAGATCGTATTTGCCATAAAGCGCCCCGACCCCCGACGGTCCGTAGAGCTTGTGACCGGTGATGACGTAGAAATCGGCGTCGAGCGCCTGCACGTCGACAGGCCTGTGCACCGCCCCCTGGCTGCCGTCGACCAGCACCGGGATGCCCCGGTCGTGCGCCAGCTTCACGATCGCGGCGAGTGGCGTCACCGTACCGAGAACGTTCGACATATGGGTGACGGCGACGAGCTTTGTTTTTGGCGAAAGCGCCTCGGCGAAGGCCTCGAGGTCGAATGCCCCCTCATCGGTCACATCGACCCATCTCAGCACCGCGCCCTGGCGTTCCCGGAGGAACTGCCATGGCACGATATTGGAATGGTGCTCCATGATCGTCAGGACGATCTCGTCGCCGGCGCCGATCCTGGGGGCCGCGAAGGAGGAGGCGACGAGATTGAGCGCCTCGGTCGCCCCCTTGGTGAAAACGATCTCCTCGACCCTGGCGGCGTTGAGAAAGCGCCGCACTTCCTCGCGTGCCGCCTCATAGGCGTCGGTCGCCCGCTGCGACAGCGTATGAAGACCCCGATGCACATTGGCATAGCCGTGCACATAGGTGTCGGCGATGGTGTCGATCACCGCTTTCGGCTTCTGGGCCGAGGCGCCGTTGTCGAGATAGACGAGCCTGTTGTCATGGATCCGTTCGGACAGGATCGGGAAATCGGCCCGGACGCGCTCAAGATCGAAACTCACTTGAAACCCCGCTGCAGCCAGGCATCCGCCACGCCGGAAAGGGCTTCACGCAATTCGCCCGCGGCGAGGTCGTCGAATGCCGCCTCGAGGAAGGCACGGACCAGCATGGCCTCGGCCTCGGCGCGCGGCAGGCCGCGGCTCATCAGATAGAAAAGGCTCACCTCATCGAGCGCCCCACAGGTCGAGCCGTGACCGCAGACGACGTCGTCGGCGAAGATCTCGAGCTCGGGCTTGGAAAAGATCTCCGTCTCGTCGGAAAGCATCAGCCCGTTGGCCATCATCTGCGCGTCGGTCTTCTGGGCGCCCTTGGCGACAACGATCTTGCCCTGGAAGACGCCGCGCGAACGGCCGCGCCCGACCGTCTTGTAGGTCTCGACCGAAGTGGTGTTCGGCACCTCGTGCACGAGCTGCAGGGTGACGTCCGCGTGCTGGCCGTCCTCGATCAGCGTCAGGCCGCGGAAATCGGCATGGGCACCGCCGCCCCGGATATTCGAGAAGATCTGCGTCCGCGACAGGGCCGACCCGGAATTGACGACGAGCGAGGTCAGTCTGGCCTCCTCGCCCAGGGCGTATTCGACCGAAGCGAAATGCCGCGTCGAAGCCCCTGAAAGATCGACGAGGATATGAGTGACCTCGGCGCCCCTGCCGAGTGCCAGATAGGACGCGTGATTGCCAAGATGGGCCGCGCCGCTGCCCGAAAAGCTCTCGACGATCACCACCTTGCCATTGTCGCCGACAAAATACTTTGCCGCGTCCACCACATGCGCCGCGCCGCCTTCGATGCGGTGGTCGATATGGATAACCGGCGCGATGTCGTGGTCGAGATCGAGCCGAAGCACCCTCTTGATCAGACCGTTGTTGAGCCGCACCAGCACGTCGTCGCGATCGGACAGCACCGCGCCCGCCGCCTCGCCGGCGATGACCCCGGTCGGAGCCGAACCGGCGTTCTGGACGACGCCGTTGACGATGGCCAGCCGATAGGCGCCGGGCACGGAAAAAACCGGCGCGCTCATTTCCACCTTCGCCGCGCTGATGTCCGGCACGTTGCGCAACAGCGCCTTGAGATCGGTATAGTGGTAGCTCTCGACCCGCCGCGTCGGCAGGCCCGCCCCTTCGAGACGGGCGGCGGCGTCAATCGCGCCGGCTTTTCTCAGCTGGGCGGCGAGCTTTTCCTCGGCCGGCCCGAGCCGCACGAATGGCATCACGCTCATGCAGCTTCTCCGCCATAGCCGGCATAGCCGTTGGCCTCGAGTTCGAGGGCGAGGTCGGGACCGCCGGTCTCGACCACCTGTCCGGCCGAGAACACATGCACGACATCGGGAACGATATGGTTCAAAAGCCGCTGGTAATGGGTGATGACCAGCATGGAACGGTCCGGACTTCTCAGGGCATTGACGCCTTCCGAGACGATCCTCAAGGCATCGATATCGAGACCGGAATCGGTCTCGTCGAGTATGGCGAGCTTGGGCTCGAGAAGTGCCATCTGCAGGATTTCGGCCCGCTTCTTCTCGCCGCCGGAGAACCCGACATTGACCGGGCGCCTGAGCATTTCGGCATCGATCTTCAGCCGTTCGGTCGCTTCCTTGACCTTGCGCATGAAATCGGGCGTCGAGATCTCGCCGTCCTCGCGCGCCCGGCGCTGGGCATTGAGCGCCGATTTCAGGAACGTCATTGTTGCCACGCCCGGCACTTCGACCGGATACTGGAAGGCCAGGAACAGCCCGGCCGCCGCCCGTTCGTTGACCGCCTTGTCCAGAAGGTTTTCGCCGTCGAGCAGCACCTCGCCCTGAGTGATCTCGTAGCCCGCGCGGCCGGCCAGCGCATAGGAAAGCGTCGACTTGCCCGAGCCGTTCGGCCCCATGATGGCGTGCACCTCGCCGCGCGGCACAGTGAGGTTCACGCCCTTGAGGATTTCCTTGTTCTCGTCGGCGATCTTGACGTGCAGATCGCGGATTTCGAGCATGGGGGTGGTCATTGTTCGTCGTCTCCAATGTCTTCGCCGTCCCAGTAATCGAGGCTTTCGCCGAGGCGATCGAGATGGCGGACGGTCGTCGGGTCATAAGGGTTGCGGGTCGATCGGCTGAAAACGCCGAACTTTCCGGAATCCGGGTATTCACAGACATCGGCCACTGACATGGTCGAGATGCCGTAATAGCGAAGCGGAACCGTGCCGGTATTGATGATCTGGTGCGCCGTTTCGGCGCCGCCGGCAGGTGCGCCCAGCACGTCGCCAGCCTTGATGGGATAGGTTTTCGGTCCGAACCGGTAGGTGCCCTCGCCCTCGAGGATGATGAAGATCTCGTCCTCGACGTGATGGTTGTGAAAGGGGCAGGACGATTTGCCGGGCGGCACTTCCGAATAGCTGATGCCGAGGTCCTTGACCCCGATCATCGGCCCGATGCGCGCGTCCGCCGCCGCATAGCGGCTACCTTTGGACCAGTTTTCAAGGGGCAGATCGGCAATGTTGACGACAGGCTTGTCGGTCATTCCTCGCCGTCCCAATAGCTGATGCTGTCCTGCTGACGGCCGACAAAGCGCACGCCGCCGGATTGGGTCGCCCAGTCGAAGCGCGAGCTGACGGCGAATTTTCCCGAATCCGGATATTCGACGACGTCGCCGCCGGCCGAGTTGGCCGAGATGCCGAGATAGCGAAGCATCTTGTCGCCGGTGTTGACGATCTGATGCGCGACCTCCGCCCCGCCCGCCGGCGCCGCCAGCACGTCCATGGCCTTGACCGGATATTCCTTGTCGTCGAACCGGTAGGTGCCCTCGCCTTCGAGGATGACGAACAGCTCCTGGGTCATGTGATGGGCGTGGAAGGGAAAGGCCTTCTTGCCCGGCGGCACCTCGTGCAGCATGGCGCCCATGCCGGACATGCCGATCCGGCCGGCGAACGAGCCGATTTGGGCTTTGAAGGTTTCGCCATGGCTGCTGTCGCGCAACTCGACATCGGCGAGGTTGATCACGGGTTTGGGTTGTTCGGTCATCACCCCACGCTCCCTTCCAGGCTGATCGAAATGAGCTTCTGGGTCTCGACCATGAATTCCATCGGCAGGTGCTGCAGCACCTCGCGCGCGAAACCGTTGACGATGAGGGCCACAGCCTCCTCCTCGCTGAGACCGCGCTGCGTGCAGTAGAACATCTGGTCGTCCGAGATCCTGGACGTCGTCGCCTCGTGCTCGAAATTGACGCTCGAATTGCGGCTTTCGATATAGGGCACGGTGTGGGCCCCGCACTGGTCGCCGATCAGCAGGCTGTCGCACTGGGTGAAGTTGCGGGCGTTCCTGGCCTTGGCATGGGCCGAGACCTGACCGCGATAGGTGTTGTCGGAAAAACCGGCCGCGATGCCCTTGGAAATGATCCGGGACGAGGTGTTCTTCCCGAGATGGATCATCTTGGTGCCGCTGTCGATCTGCTGGTGACCGTTGGAGATGGCGATCGAATAGAATTCGCCGCGCGAGTTGTCGCCGCGAAGAATGCAGCTCGGATATTTCCAGGTGATGGCCGAACCGGTCTCGACCTGGGTCCAGGAGATCTTGGAGTTCCTGCCGCGGCAATCGCCGCGCTTGGTGACGAAATTGTAGACGCCGCCCTTGCCGTCCTTGTCGCCCGGATACCAGTTCTGCACGGTCGAATACTTGATCTCGGCGTCCTCGAGCGCCACGAGCTCGACCACGGCGGCGTGCAGCTGGTTCTCGTCGCGCATCGGCGCGGTACAGCCTTCGAGATAGCTGACATAGGCGCCCTCGTCGGCGATGATCAGGGTGCGCTCGAACTGACCGGTATTCTTTTCGTTGATGCGGAAATAGGTCGAAAGCTCCATCGGGCAGTGGACACCCTTGGGGACATAGACGAAGGAGCCGTCGGTGAAGACCGCCGAATTGAGGGTTGCATAGAAATTGTCCGAGGCCGGCACCACCGATCCGAGATATTTCTGCACCAGTTCGGGATGCTCACGCACCGCTTCCGAAATCGAGCAGAAGATGACGCCGTGCTTAGCCAATTCCTCGCGGAAAGTCGTCACGACCGAGACCGAATCGAACACGGCATCGACCGCGACCTTGGCCCCTTCGACCCCGGCCAGCACCGCCTGCTCCGACAAGGGGATGCCGAGCCTTTCATAGGTCCTCAGCAGTTCCGGATCGACGTCCGCGAGGCTTTTGGGGCCGGGTGTGGTCTTGGGGGCGGAATAATAGTGCAGGTCCTGGAAATCGATCTTGGGATAGTGCACCCGGGCCCAGTTCGGCTCGTCCATGGTCTGCCAGCGCCGGAACGCCTCGAGCCGCCACTCGACCAGCCAGTCCGGCTCGCCTTTCTTCGTCGAAATGAAGCGGATGGTGTTCTCGTCCAGACCCTTGGGGGCGACATCGGATTCGATTTGGGTCTCGAAGCCGTATTTGTATTTGTCGACGTCGAGCGCCTCGACCTTCTCGACCGTTTCGAGATCGATCTCGTCCTTGAGGGTCGGAATCCGCTCGCGCACTGCGCCGCCCCGGTCCTTGGTTTTGGTGGTATTGACCATATCCGCCTTCTTTCGCCGCCACTCAGGCGGCCGCTTCCTTGTTCCTTGCCCGCCGGCGCGTCAGCACCCGGGCAAAAGCCGCCGCAAAGGCGGCAACGTCGTTTTCATTCGAGTTCCAGCCCAGGCTCACCCGCAATGCTCCTTTCGCCAGTTCCGGCGCAACGCCCATGGCGGCGAGCACATGGCTCTTGCCGACCTTGCCCGAGGAGCAGGCCGAACCGGAGGAAATGGCGACACCGTCGAGATCGAGCGCCATCATCGCCACCGCCGCCGAAAGCCCGGGTACGGCAAAATTCACGGTATTGCCGATACGCCCGGCCTTGCGCCCGAAGATCGTGGCATCCGGCGCCAGCTTCAAGACCTCGGCTTCGATCCGGTCGCCGAGGCTTTTTATTTCCGCCGCCTTATAGACCTTTTTGAAGCCTTGCGCTGCCGCGCCGAAACCGGCCACCGCCAGCAGCGATTCGGTGCCGCCGCGCCGTCCGAGTTCCTGGCCGCCGCCGGGAATGAGCCTGACCTCGTCGCAATGCGGCTTCATCATCAGCGCCCCGGCGCCGGCCGGTCCGCCGATCTTGTGGGCCGAAACGGCCATCATGTCGGCCGCCCGCGCCGCGAAATCGAGTTCCAGCTTGCCGAAAGCCTGGACGGCGTCGACCAGGAGGAGATGCCGGGTCGGCCCGATCAGCTTTTCGATCTGCGCGACGGGCTGGACGACGCCGGTCTCGTTATTGACCATCTGGAAGGCGAAAAGTCCGAGCCCGCCGGCGTTTTCGAGACCGGCAAGTGCCGCCTCGATCTCTTCGAGCCGCAGGACGCCATCGGAATCGACGCCGATGGTCCTCACCGGCAGCCCGCTCGCCTCGGCGGTGCGCAGAACCGCCATGTGCTCGCCCGCCCCGACAACGATTTCGCTGGCGCCGAACGCCCTGGCCCCGCCGACAAGCCCTTGCGTCAGCGCCTCGGTCGCCGAAGCGGTGAAAACGACGTCGCGCCGGTTGGCGCCGGCTGCCCGCGCCACCGCGCCGCGGGCAGCCTCGATGGCGGCCCGCACCGCCCGCCCGTCGGCATGGACCGAGGAGGCGTTGCCGCAAAGATCGAGCGCCGCCCGCACCGCCGCCGCCGCGTCCGGCAGAATCGGCGCGCTGGCATTGTGATCGAGATAGACTGAAGTCTTCGACATCAGTGCTCCTGCTCTACCATGGCGGCTGATGGTCTCGGCGCCCGAGATCAAACAATCCTTGAATTTTCAAGCACGCCCTGCCTAAAAGAGGCGCGCCATCTGGCGACCGGCGTGGTGTCCGGAAGTAGTTTTGAACCATTCTAAACTGGGCCGATACTCAGTTTTAGGAAGCGTAGACGTGTTCGTCAAGCCGCGGCCGGCCTGGATCCTGCTTTAGCGGGTAACGACAATGCGATCCAAGGAGTGCGGAAATGCCCGAAGTGATTTTCAACGGACCAGCTGGCCGTCTCGAAGGGCGCTACCAGCCGGGCAAGTCGCCCAATGGTCCGTGCGCCATCATCCTGCATCCGCATCCCGAATTCGGCGGCACGATGAACAATCAGGTGGTCTACCACCTGTTCTACATGTTCGTTGAGCGCGGCTTTGCCGTGTTGCGTTTCAATTCGCGCGGCGTCGGCCGGTCACAGGGCCTGTTCGACCACGGCGTCGGCGAATTGTCCGATGCGGCGGCGGCCCTCGATTGGCTGCAGTCGCTCAACCGCGAATCGAAGGGCTGCTGGATCGCCGGTTTTTCCTTCGGCGCCTGGATCGGCATGCAGTTGCTGATGCGCCGCCCGGAAGTCGAAGGCTTCATTTCGGTGGCGCCGCAGGAGAACCTTTACGATTTCTCCTTCCTGGCCCCCTGCCCGTCCTCGGGCCTGATCATCCATGGCGAGGAGGACCGGGTGACCCCGCCCTCTTCGGTGCAAAAGCTCGTGGACAAGCTGAAGGCCCAGAAGGGCATCACCATCGAACAGCAGATCGTGCCCGGCGCCAATCATTTCTTCGAGAACAAGGTGGACGAACTGATCGAGCGCTGCAGCGAGTATCTTGACCGGCGCCGCGCCGAGATTGCCGCGGGCGGTGGCCGGTAGACATCAATTCAACGGCGATGAAAGAGAAACCTCATCCTGAGCTTGTCGAAGGACGAGGTTTCGTTCGGTCGCCCCATGGTTCCATAGGCTCGCCATGAGGCTCTTCAAAGCCACGAGTTCAACATAATGACCTTCAAATCCGACTTCCTCCGCGTCCTCGACGAACGCGGCTTCATCGCCCAGATTTCCGATCCCGAGGGCCTCGACGCCCTCGCAGCGAAAGAATCCATCACCGGCTATATCGGTTTCGATGCCACGGCCTCTTCTCTGCATGTCGGTTCGCTCATCCAGATCATGATGCTTTACTGGATGCAGGCGACCGGCCATCGCCCCATCGCCCTGATGGGCGGCGGCACCACCATGATCGGCGACCCCTCCGGGCGCGACCAGACCCGCCGGATCCTGACCCGCGACGACATCGCCGCCAATATCGCCGGCATAAGGAAAAGCTTCGCGCCCTTTCTCGATTTCGATGGCGGCCGTTCGATCATGGCCAACAATGCCGACTGGCTGCTGGAACTCAATCTCGTCGATTTCCTCAGAACCGTCGGGCCGCATTTTTCCATCAACCAGATGATCCAGCGCGATTCGGTGAAGCTGCGGCTGGAGCGTGAGCAACACCTCAGTTTCCTTGAATTCAACTACATGGTCTTCCAGGCCTACGATTTCCTCGAACTTTCCCGCCGTCATGACTGCGTGCTGCAGATGGGCGGCTCGGACCAGTGGGGCAATATCGTCTCGGGCGTCGAACTCGGCCGCCGTGTCGACGATGCATCGCTTTTCGCCCTGACGACGCCACTTCTGGCCACCGCCTCGGGCGCCAAGATGGGCAAGACCGCCGCCGGCGCCGTCTGGCTCAATCCCGATCTGTTGTCGCCCTATGACTACTGGCAGTTCTGGCGCAACACCGAGGACGCCGACGTCGAAAAGTTCCTGAAACTGTTCACGGCGCTGCCGCTCGACGAGGTTGCTCGGGTAGCGGCTGACGACATCAACGAGGCCAAGAAGCGTCTGGCGACCGAGGCAACCGCGCTCCTGCACGGCCGCGACGCCGCCGAACAGGCGGCCGGGACGGCACGCGCCACCTTCGAGCAGGGGGCGATCGACCTAAGCCTGCCGACGACCGAAATCGCCATGTCCGAGCTCGGATCCGGCATCGGCCTTTTGTCGGCCTTCGTCACCGCCGGGCTTGCCGGTTCGAACGGCGAGGCGCGGCGGCATCTGAAGGCCGGCGCCCTCAGGATCAATGACGAGGCCGTCTCCGACGAGCGCGCCAGCCTGACCGACGCCGCCCTTTTGCCCGAAGGCGTCATAAAGCTTTCGGTCGGCAAGAAAAAGCACGCGCTTCTGAAGCCGGTCTAGAGCATTTTCCGTTCTGATGGAATCAGAACGGAAGCGCCAGGTTATCGAGTGGTCGCGTTTTCGAACCGGCGAACCGGTATCCACTTCGCCT
>CAZKTH010000106.1:0-2569 GCA_964555575.1 uncultured Devosiaceae bacterium
CCCTCACCTTTCCACCAGCCGCACGCGGGAGTTGTACCAGTTCATGAATGCCGAGGTCAGAAGCGAAAAGGTCAGATAGACCATCATGGTGATGACCACGACCTCGATCGCCCGCCCCGACTGGTTGAGCGTGGTGTTCATGAACACGCTGACGATGTCGGGATAGCCGATGGCGACGGCGAGCGAGGAGTTCTTGGTCAGATTGAGATACTGGCTGGCGAGCGGCGGAATGATCACCCGCATCGCCTGCGGAATGATGACGAGCCTGAGCCTGTCGCCGTCCTTGAGACCAAGCGCCTGCGCCGCTTCGGTCTGGCCGTAGCTGACCGACTGGATGCCGGCGCGCACGATCTCGGAAATGAAGGTCGCGGTGTAAAGGATGAGCCCGAGGCCCAGGGCGACCAGTTCGGGCGGCAGGCCGAGCCCGCCCTGGTAGTTGAAGCCCTTGAGCACCGGCATGTCGATACCGACATGGGTGCCCGCGATCAGTCCGACGATCGGCGGCAGGACGATGAGAAGGCCGATCGCGGTCCAGAAGACCGGGAAGCGCCTGCCGGTCGCATCGAGCCGTTTGTGCGCCCAGCGGTTGATGAAATAGATCGCGACGACGACCACGGCCAGGGCGCCATAGACCCAGACGAAGCGGCTGTCGAGCACCAGGCTCGGCAGGTAGAGGCCGCGCTGGTTGAGAATGACGCCGTCGAAGAAAACCAGGCTCTGCCGCACGCCGGGCAGCGCTTTCAGAACCGCGAAATACCAGAAGACCAGCTGCAGCAGCAGCGGAATGTTCCTGAGTGTCTCGACATAGATCATCGCCAGCCTGGAAATGATGAAATTGCGCGACAGGCGGGCGATGCCGATGACGAAGCCGAGGATCGTGGCGAAGAATATGCCGATGGCCGCGACCAGAAGCGTGTTGAGCACGCCGACCAGGAAGGCGGCTCCATAGGTCGAGGCCCGGGAATAGGGAATGAGCGAGAACTGGATATCGAAACCGGAGGTCTGCCAGAGGAAGTCGAAACCGGTTGTCTTGTTCTGCTTGGCCAGATTGGCCATCGTGTTGTCGGCGATGAACCAGACGAACGCAACGATGATTACCAGCGTGAGCGCCTGATAGAACCGCCCCCTGACAACGGGATCATTCAGGAACGACACGCGCTGCTGACCGCGACGCGGCGAGTCTTGTACCGCCATATTGCCTCAACCCTGACGACCGAAGATCGAACAAACCGGCGCGCGTCCCTGAACGCCGGCGCGAAATCCGGTGCCCCCGGACGGGGGCACCGGATCGGAATGTCAGCGACTAGCGGATCGGCGGCGCATACTGGATGCCGCCATTGGTCCACAAGGCGTTCAGGCCGCGCTCCAGACCCATGTTCGTATCCGGTCCAAGATTGCGGGCGAAGATTTCGCCATAATTGCCCACGAGCTTGATGATTCTGTAGGCCCAGTCCTTGTCGAGGCCGAGCGGCGTACCGAAATCGCCCTCGACGCCGATCAGACGCTTGATCGAGGGATTCTCGGAGGTGAGCATCTCGTCGACATTGACCTGGGTCACACCCAGCTCCTCGGCATCGAGAAGGGCGAAATAGACCCAGCGGGCGAACTTGAACCAGGTGTCGTCGCCCTGGCGGACCACCGGAGCCAGCGGCTCCTTGGAGATGATCTCGGGCAGGATGATGTAGTCCTGGGGATTGGCGAAGCGGGTGCGGTCCGCCGCCAGGCCGGAAGCGTCGGTGGTATAGGCATCGCACCGCCCGCCTTCGAAGGCGGCCACGCCCTCGGGACGGCCGGCAAACACCACCGGGGTGTATTCCAGGCCATTGGCCGCGAAATAGTCGGCCAGGTTGAGTTCGGTCGTCGTGCCGGTCTGCACGCAGATGCTGGCGCCGGAGAGTTCCTTGACCGAGGTCACGCCGAGGTTCTTGTTCACCATGAAGCCCTGGCCGTCATAGAACATGACGCCGACAAAGCTGATGCCCTGCGTGGTGTCGCGGCTCATGGTCCAGGTGGTGGTGCGGGAAAGCACGTCGATTTCGCCCGAAGCCAGGGCCACGAGGCGTTCGGCGGTGTTCAGCGGCGTGAAGCGCACCGCATCGGGATTGTTGAAGATGGCGGCCGCCATGGCGCGACAATAATCAACATCAAGGCCGGACCAGTTGTTGTTCTCGTCCGGAATCGAAAAGCCGGCGACGCCTTCGGTCACGCCGCACTGGATATAGCCCTTGGCCTTGACATCGGACAGGGTGTCCGCCGACGCGGCGGATACGCTCAGCCCGAGCGCCATGGCCAGGGTGACGATCAATGTTTTGGTGTGCATGAGGTTGCCCTTTGTTCCAAACCCTTTATTGCCCGGATGCGGATTTTTCCGTCCAGGAGTTCATCGCACGGCAGGCGCGCGGTGACGCTGCCGGCATCGAAGCCCATTATTTGTCACTTGGTCAAGACTGCACTTTCATTGAGCAGCAAAGTCACAATTGAATGGGGGGCCGAGCCAACCTGCGGAAGGCCGTGACGGCCGGCCGGAAATATCGGGCCGATCGTCTGGACTTCCTGCCCTTGACCGTGC
>CAZKTH010000106.1:2579-10487 GCA_964555575.1 uncultured Devosiaceae bacterium
CAACTCATCATTTATCGGCAGCACGCCAATTGTCCGACACATCGACCAAGCAGGAAACCCTGCTCACCCATTCGGGCCGCGACCCTTTCTCGCAGTTCGGTTTCGTCAACACCCCGGTATTCCGCGGCTCGACCGTGCTGTTCCCGGATCTGGATGCTCTGGAAAACCAGTCCCAGACCTACACTTACGGACGGCGGGGCAATCCCAACAGCGCCGGACTGGAACAGCTCGTCTCCGAACTCGAGGGCGCCGCCGGTACCCGCCTCGCCCCTTCCGGTCTCAGTGCCATCGCCACGGCGATCCTGTCGGTGGTCTCGGCCGGTGACGACATTCTGGTCACCGACAGCGCCTATGAGCCGACGCGCAATTTCTGCAACGGCGTCCTCAAGCGCATGGGCGTCACGACGCGCTATTACGATCCGCGCATCGGTGCCGGCATCAAGGACCTCATCGCCGCCAATACCACGGCCGTCTTTGTCGAAAGTCCCGGCTCGCTGACCTTCGAGATCCAGGACCTGCCCGCCATCTCCGAAGCCGCCCACAAGGCCGGCGCCGCGGTGCTGATCGACAATTCCTGGGCGACGCCGCTTTTCCATCGCCCGCTGAGCCTGGGCGCCGACATCGTCATCCATGCCGGGACCAAGATGTTCGTCGGGCATTCCGACGTCATGTCGGGCACGATCTCGGCCAATCAGGAGACATGGGAACGCGTCAGGGCGACCCATCACGCCATGGGCGTTTTCGCCAGCCCCGACGACGCCTTCCTGATCGCGCGCGGCATGAGGACCCTGGCGGTGCGCATGGCCGAGCACCAGCGTCGTGCCCTGGCGGTCGCCAGCTGGCTCCAGGGCCAGCAAGGCGTTGTCTCGGTGCTGCATCCCGCCCTGCCCGATCATCCGGACAATACCCTGTTCCGGCGCGATTTTTCCGGCTCCGGCAGCCTGTTCGGCCTGATGCTCGAACCGGCGCCTCGCGAAGCCGTTGCCGCCCTGGTCGACCATATGGACCTGTTCGGCATGGGCTATTCCTGGGGCGGTTATGAAAGCCTCATTCTGCCGGCCAGGCCGGCCCGCGTCCGCACCGCCGTGCCCTGGACCGACCAAGGCAATCTCTTCCGCCTTCACATCGGCTTCGAGGATCTCGACGACATCAAGGCCGATCTCGCCGCCGGGCTGGCGCGCTACCGGGCGGCGATGGGATAGAGCATTTCACGTATTCAACCAATCGCCCTTCGTCATTGCGAGGAGCATGGCGACCAAGCAAACCATGGACGGCAGGCTTTGCGCCTGTGGCTCCGGATTGCCGCGCGCTCTTTCGAGCGCTCGCAAGGACGGTGGGAGTGCTTCCAGCCAAACGTGAAAGACATCTGGAGCAAAATGCGTTCTGACGGAATCAGAACGCATGCTCCACGTTATTGTGTGGCCGCGTTTTCGAACCGGCGAACCGGTATCCACTTCGCCTGAAAACGCTCTAGCCCCGGCGAAGGTCGGCAACGATCCGCCCGTCGGCGGTCGTTGTGAAAAGCAAGCCGCGGCTCAGGCAGAAATTGCGTACCGCATAGGCGCCGAAGGTGCCGAGCAGCACGCCGCCATAGACATCGCTCGGAAAATGCATGCCGAGCGCGATGCGGGCGAAGCCGACCAGCGCCGCGCCGGCAAAAGCGATCCGGCCCAGGCGCGGGAAAAAGAACAGGATGACGGCGGCCGTGGCAAATGCCGTCGTGGTATCGCCCGAGGGGAAGGACTGGAAATCCCAGCCCTGAAAGGGACGAAAGGCAAGCGGGCCCAGTTCGTGAAGATGCACCGGCCGGGCCCGCCCGACCAGCCTTTTGACCAGATTGGAAACCAGCCCGGGCACACCGATGCCGGCGAAAACGAAACCCGACACCGCCGCCACGCTCATCGCCTGCACCTTGCGGCGACCCGCCGGCAGCAACAGCCCCGCAACCAGGGCCACAACGCCGATTGCCAGCGCCGGAACCAGGGTCCAGGCCGAATTGCCGGGAATGGTGACGATATCGAAAAACGGACGCGTCGCAACAAGGTCGCGCTGTGCCCAGGCCGCTACCGGCGCATCGATGACCAGCAGTCCGATCAGGATTGCGGCAAGAATGGCAAGATAGGCCACAAAGCTGATGCGGGTGGCGCCAAGCGGGTATTTGCGATCGGTGTCAAGCATGATGCGCCTGCATGCCGGCTTTGCAGAATCCCGTCAACCGCTTGTTCCGATTGCGGCGGCAGCGCTTGCCCTTTGGCCCAAGATTCTGTAATCGGAGGCGACCAGCCGAACGGCCCGGGGCATAGCTCAGTCTGGTAGAGCACTGGTTTTGGGAACCAGGGGTCGCAAGTTCGAATCTTGTTGCCCCGACCAGTTCAGCCAGCGCCGGACAACCAAGGCCGGATTTCCCAACCGACCATGCGGGAACGCCTGGTCCGAACGTCAAGAGTTGTCGAATGAGCGCACGCATCTTCCGTCCCGCCCAGAATGCCATGCAGTCCGGCCGCGGCAACTCCAAGGACTGGGTGCTCGAGTTCGAAGCCGAGACACAACTCGAGATCGAGCCGCTGATGGGCTACACCACCTCGTCCGACACCAAGCGGCAGGTCCGGCTCCGGTTCGAGACGCTCGAAGCCGCCGAAGCCTATGCCCGCCGCGAGGGCCTCGCCTATACCGTCCTCAAGCCGCATGACCGGGCCGCGAAGCGCATCGCCTATCCCGACAATTTCCGCTTCGACCGCAAGCAGCCCTGGACGCACTAACTCCTTCACGCGTTTGACCATTTCCGGACACGGCCGGGCCGGGCCGTTTCAAAGGTGCAACATTTCGCCACATCTTCATCGTAATTTGACGATGAAAAAGGCGCCGTGGCCTTCCCAGATAGCGGCCAAGCACCTGCACCACCTGCCCGAATCCTCCCCTTGTGGAACTCCGCCCAATGACCGACATCATCATTCTCGGCTCCGGTTTCGGCGCCCTCACCACCGTCCGCGAGCTGCGCAAGCGTCATGTCGACGCCAGGATCACCCTGATCTCGCCCAAGGATGAACTGCACTATCTGCCCTCTTCGATCTGGATTCCGGCCAAGCTGAGGAAGGCCGAAGGACTGAAGATTCCGCTCAGGCCCTTTTTCGCCGAGCAAAGGGTCGATTTTGTCGAGGCCTCGGTCACCGGGCTCAGGGACAAGGGCCGGACGGTCGTCACCGACCAGGGCGAATACAGCAACGACCTGCTGGTCATCGCCACCGGCGGGCGCTTCCTGAAAAAGCTGCCCGGCATCGAGAATGCCCTGACGATCTGCGAGGGCCTGACGGTCGGCACCGAGATCGACCGGCGTCTTTCCGGGATGAAGAACGGCGGCACCATCGCCTTCGGCTTTGCCACCAATCCGAACGAACAGGGCGCCATACGCGGCGGGCCGATGTTCGAACTCTTGTTCATCATCGATTCCTATCTGCGCAAGACCGGCCGGCGCGACCTGTTCAAGCTCGTCTTTTTCTCGCCGGCGCCGCGTCCTGGCGCCCGCCTCGGGGAAAAGGCGGTCGATGCGGTTCTCGGGATGATGAAGAAGCGCGACATCGACATTCATGTCGGCAAGAAGCTCAAGCGGTTCGAGGCCGACAAGGTCGTCACCGAAGCGGCCGAGATCGCCGCCGAAATGATCCTGTTCATGCCGGGCATGACCGGCCCGGCGTGGGTGGCCGACACCGGTCTGCCGCTGTCGCCGGGCGGCATGATCGCCGCCGACGAGACCTGTGCCGTCAAGGACCATCCAGGCGTTTGGGTCGTCGGCGATGCCGGCTCCTATCCCGGTCCCGACTGGCTGGCCAAGCAGGCGCATCAGGCCGACCTGCAGGCCGAGGCCGTAGCCGCCAACATCGCAGCGACCCTTGCCGGCAAACCGGCCGCGACCCGGTTCAAGCCGGAACTGATCTGCATCATCGACACGCTCGACAAGGGCACCGTCGTCTACCGCACCGAAAAGCGCACCATCCTGACGCCGAGTTCGAAGCTCTTCCACTGGCTCAAGCGCTATTTCGAGCACCACTATCTGCGGGCGTACCGGTAGGCTTTCGACGCCCCTCAGCCTTGCGCGTTGCCGGCCCCCGGCCTCCGCCGGGGTGATGGTCGAAGAATTGGACGCGACATGTCCGCAAACACCATCGTCATTCCGGTGAAAGCCGGAAGGTGGATGTGGTTTTTGCGTGCAATGCGTCTTCGCAAAGCATACGCCGTTGCCGCCGCCTCATCAGCGCCACCTTTTCGGCACAATGACAGGGAAACAGCGGGGGCACGTGTTTGCGTACAATCCTGCCAAGAATATTGGCCGTTCTGGCGTTCGGCGCCACGCTTGCCGGGTGCACCGGCCTCGGCGTGGCGACCGGCACGGCGTCTCTGGCCATTGCCGATATGGCCGGCGCGCCCGCGCCCGTCCAAGAGGCAACGCCCGAGGGCTCCGTTCCCGCTTCGGTGCTCTCCTATGCCGAGGCCAATGGCCCCTCCGACGATGTCGAGGTGCTGATGGCCTATTATGCCGACGTCTATGACGTGCCCCTCAGCCTCGTCCGCCGCACCGCCGCCCGCGAAAGCGACTTCAACCCGAAGGCCCGCACCGGGCCCTATTGGGGCCTGATGCAGATGCTGCCGCAGACCGCCCGCACCATGGGCTATACCGGCCCGCGCGAAGGCCTGCTCGATCCCGACACCAATCTCAAATACGCCGTCAAATATCTCGCTGGCGCCTATCTCGTCGCCGGCGGCGACGAAGCCCGCGCCGACTGGCTCTACCGCACCGGCTATTACTACGAGGCCAAGCGCAAAGGGCTCCTGGAGGAAACCGGGCTCAGGCCCTGACGCCTCACGCGTCCCCTCGCCCGTTTATGGTTCCTTCCGCCCGGACCCTGCCGAAATGGGTCGCAAGCCGCACGCCCATCAGCAGTCCGCCAAGCAGCAGCGCGGCGCAATCGAGGTTCAGTCCGATCGCCACCGGATAAAGCCCGAGCAGCAACAGCCCCACCACCAGGTTGAGCCCGCCCCAGAGGAAATTGACCAGCGGCGACGTCGGTCCCCTGCCTGGCGGGCGGGCAAAGGGCGAGGGAAAGATCTCGCCGCGAAGGCCGGCGGTCAGATGCGGCACGGCGTTGACGAGGAAGACGCCGGCGAAAAACAGGGCAACGAAATTCACCTCTCACCTCTTTGTCCGGGCCGTTCCCGGATCACGCCGGGGCAGTCTTGAGCATTCGGGGGCAGAAACAAGACACCTCGATTGACTATTTCGACGCAAAGGACGCCACGCCGATCGACACGGCCGGCGCTGCCTGGGCTATTCCGCCTTCAGCAATGCCCTGGCCGAGTCCGGCGACAGTGGCGATGGCCGCTTGCAGGTGGTCGTCATCTCGACAATGGCATCGGTCTCCGCCGCCTTCAGGATCGAGGTCATGACGTCGACGCCGTGCAGTGCCATATCGAGCGAGCAGCGCGGTTCCCGCCCCGTCTCGATCGCCTGCACCATATCGGCGAAGCCGGCCGAACGGTAATTGGCGATGGGCGGCTGCCCGGCCGGACGCTCCTGGTTGGGAATGCCCAGGGGGTGGCCCCACGCCGGCGCCGTCTCGCGCCGTCCTTCGGTGTCGACCATCACCACCTCGCCACCGAAGAAATTGGGGTCGGGCACGAACAGCACCCCTTGCGTACCGTAAAGCTCCATCGGCTTGTGGTTGTGGCCGAAAACATCCCAGCTCGCCCCGAGGGTGATCACGGCGCCGGAAACGAATTCCATGATGGCGTGGATGGTGGTCGGCGTTGAGACCGGCACCTTTTCGCCGGCGCGGGGACCGGAGCCGATCACCCTTTCCTTGCGGGCGGTGTTGGCGAAGGCGCTCACCCTTTTGACCGGGCCGACGAGATTGATCAGGTTGGCGACGTAATAGGGCCCGATATCGAGCACCGGTCCCGCCCCCGGCCGGAAGAAGAAATCCGGATTGGGGTGCCAGGACTCCATGCCCTTGCCCATGACATGCGCCGTGCCCGACATCACCCGGCCGATGGCGCCGGCATCGACCAGCGCCCGCGCCTGCTGGTGGGCACCTCCGAGAAAGGTATCGGGGGCACAGCCCACCAGCAGTCCGCGTTCCTCGGCTGTCTTTTTGAGGTCGAGCCCGTCCTCGAGCGTCAGGACCAGCGGCTTTTCCGAATAGGCATGCTTGCCGGCCGTCAGGATGTCCTTTGTGACGGCGTAGTGCGCCTCGGGAATGGTCAGGTTGACGACGATGTCGATCTCGTCATTGCCGAGCAGCGCCTCGACACTCTGGGCCCGGATGTCGAATTCCTCGGCGCGCGTCGCGGCGGCCTGCGGGTCGATGTCGGCAACGGCCCGCATCTCCAGTCCCTTGAACAGGGGCGCGAGTCTCAGATAGGCCGACGAGATGTTGCCGGCTCCGATAATGCCGACGCCAAAGGTCTTGCTCATTTGCCTTTTGCCTCCAGTGACTGGCAGTAAGCGATGGAACGGCGGGCGAAGCGCTCGACGTCATTGGGGTTGTCGTGTTCCATGACGAAAAGCCCGGCCCTGGTTTCGGTCGTGACGAAATCCATGATCATCTTCCAGTCGATAATGCCATGCCCGACATCGGCCCAGCCGTCCTCGTCGCGGCATTCCCCCTCCGGCGCGATGTCCTTGATGTGGATGGCCACGACCCGTTCGGCATAGCGCTGCATCCAGGCGACCGGATCGTGATGGCCGCGCACCACCCAGGCAACGTCGCATTCCCAGGAAAGGGCCGGCGCCGTGTCGAGGATGATCTCGAGCGGCATCCTGCCCGTTTCGGTCGGGACGAATTCGTAGGCGTGATTGTGCCAGCCGAAGCCGAATCCCGCTTTCTCATAGGTCTCGGCAAGACCGGCCAGTGTCTCGGCCAGCGCCGTCCAGCCCGCTTCCGGCTGTTCGCGTTCCTGTTTGGGAATGGCCGGGCAGATGAGGGTCCTGATGCCGAGTTCCTCGGCGATCTTCATCGACTTGTCGGTGTCTTTCAGAAGGTCGAGGCCGAGATGGGCGCTCGGCATGGTGAGGCCGCTGTCCTTGAGGGCGTCGCCGAACGACCCGAGATCATTGAACAGTCCGCCGAATCCTTCGACCTGGGCGTAGCCGAGCGTTTTGAGCTTGGGAAGGATGGCGCTGATGGGGGGGAAATTGCGCGCGCAATAGAGCTGAAATGAATAGTCCATTTGTCGGTCCTCGGGGCAGTTGCAGCGTTTGGATGGGATTAGCGCTAATCTATTCAATTCCAAACAAGGTGGCGAGGCAATTTCAAGGCCATCGCCGCCCTGGAAGAGGAAATATCAGATGCGATTGCCGGTTTCGGTGTCGAAAATGGACCCGCGCGCGGGATTGAAGCCGATCAGATGGGTCTGGCCCGGTTCGAGCAGAAGCTCGGAACTGCACCGATAGGTCAGCGACTGTTCGCCGATCCGCGTCCAGGCCATGGTGTCCGAGCCCATCGGCTCGACCAGCTCGACCTCGAGATCGAACGAGGACGGCATCGCCTTGGCCTCATCGTCGAGCACGATGTGTTCGGGGCGGACGCCGAGCACGACCTTGGTGCCGTCGGCCGGCGGGTCCTGCTCGAACGCATAACCATGGGTGGAAACGATGTCGTTGCCGACCTTGATCGACTTGCCGCCATCTTCGATCGTGCCGTTGAGGAAGTTCATCGAGGGCGAGCCGATGAACCCTGCCACGAACAGATTGGTCGGCTTGTTGTAGATGTGGTGCGGCGTATCGAGCTGCTGGATGATGCCGCCTTTCATGATGGCGATGCGGTCGGCCAGCGTCATGGCTTCGATCTGGTCGTGCGTCACATAGATCATGGTGTTCTTGAGGCGCTGGTGCAGGCGCTTGATCTCGACACGCAG
>CAZKTH010000107.1:0-10485 GCA_964555575.1 uncultured Devosiaceae bacterium
GCCGTCACGAAGTTCAGGGGAACATCGCGCAGCGGACCGTTCTCGCGGCTTTGTTCCACCAGGGCCGCGATGCCCTTCATGGCCTTGTGGCCGGTCCCGCGGCTTTCGGGCGTGATGTCGTCGGATACGCTGAGCTGCGCGAGGGCGCGCCGCTTTTCGGGGCTGGACACCGCCCAGTGAACCCAGTTGCACCAGAGGTCATGCATCTGGCCGCGAACGTCTTGCCCGACAGCATTTCCCTTGAGGGCGGCCTCGCCCATTTCGGTCTTGAGCTCCACGTAAAGCGTGTTGCAAAGCTCGGCCTTGGTGCCGAAATAGGTGAAAAGCGAGCCGTTCGACACGCCGGCCTCTTTCGCAATCGCCGCAGTCGCCGCGCCCAGCCCTTCGGCGGCGATGGTGCGCGTCGCCGCCGCGATGATCGCACTCCGTTTCTCGTCGCTTCTGGGTCTGGCCATGGTGCTCGTCCGGTCGGGTAGACTGCCATATAACTGATTGACTGATCAGTCAACTAAATTTGCCCCGTCAGGCGCTGTGGGTCCGGTTCACGGTGGCATGGATCGGACGCGCGTTACCAGACCTGTCCAAACGCGTGCGGCGTGCCCAAACGAATGGTCACGGGTCAGCTGTGTGACGGCATAGGGATCCTGCGGTGTCCGCCCGGGCGGTACCGGCGGCTTTCGACCACCAGAAGGATCGAGATGCGCTCGTTGACGGCCATGTAGGGGTCGTTGGGGAAACAGGGATCGGAATCGCCGCGCCCGACCACCGAGAAAAGCGCGCATCCGGCACGCCGAATTCGGTCAGGATCGAACGGGCGACGTTGGCGCGGTCGGCCGAAAGCGCCCACTTGCCGCAGCGCGGATTGGGATAGGCGCCGTCGGCGGCGGTGTGGCCGGCAATGCGGATCTGGTTGGGCAGTCTGGCGAGTACCGGCGCCAGGGCCGCGATGGCGGCACGCGTCTCCTCATAGGGGTGTGCGGCAAAACCGCCGCCGAGTATGATTGCGATACCCACGACCATGGCGCCGGCGGCGATCCCGATGATTGTCGCCAAGTCCATGGGGGGCTGCTCCGCTCCGCCTTTTCATCGTGCGGGCGAATATGCGTTTGCCGTCCTGAACCCACTGCCAAATCTGGCGGGAATTCTCGAAATTTGCGACGCAGGGATTAGGATTTTATTAACCTTGTTTGACCGAACATGAGCGCGTCCGGAGTGCGCCGTTCCGCCGGCAGAAAAGAATCGCGCGCCCCATCATCGAGTGACCGTATCGTCCGGACGGCAGACCGGTATCCGCTCCCGTATCCGCGGGAACGGGCCCTTTTGGACGATGCGCCTCGCGGGCCGGAGGCTCCTTGCGGTGTCAGGGTCGTTTGCCAGATCGCGCGCGTGGCCGATGGTCGCGGCGTTCGCGGCCTGCCTTGCAGGTCCCGCCGGGCCGGCGACGGCCGGCGACGGGTCCGGCACCGACAATTTGACCCTGCTGCGCGGCGCCTACGGGCTCACATGCAGCGACGAGGCGCCCTGTCCGATCCAGCCCAATTCGTGGCCGAGCGCGCAAGCGGCGTCCGGATCGACCGCCTCCGACCTTCCGGGCAATTGCGCCACCCTTGAAGCGGCCGGCATCGTTTCGCCCGACTGCCTCCCATCCGCTGCATCGGCGCCGGCTTCGGTCTCCACCGCAGCGCCGGCAGCGCAGGACATCGTCTCCTGGCCTCCTGCCACTGACGCGATGGCGGCGGCGCCCGCCGTCGATCCGCAAACGACCGGTGCCATCTCCGGCACCGAAGCGCCGGGCGACAACGCCGTGACGGGCGACTGGCAGATCGCCCTCAGGGGCAGCTGGACCTCGGACGGGCGCGGGCAACGCTACAAGATCATCATCGGACCCGAGGGTTCCCTGACCTGGCGCCGCGCGCGCGGCGAGATGCGGCTCGCGGCCGGACTCGATCTTGCCTATCAGCCGGACGGCGGCATCGATATCGACAGCGGCAGCGGCGCGGTCGATATCGACCATGCCCTGGCACGCGACCTTGTACTGCGCGCGGCGCTGGCGCTCGACGCCGCCCGGGAAACGGTCAATGCCGTGACCTCTTCGGCCAATGAGGAAAAAGGCGCCCTGTCGGTTCTCGGCACTGCCGATTTCGAGATCGAAAAGCAGATGGGCCGGACCGGTTTCACCCTTGGCGGCACGCTCAGCCGGCGTCTGATCGGCGACACGGTGCTGACCGGCGGCGTCCCCGGTTCCAATGCCGACCGCGCCTGGTGGGGCTATGGCGTGACGGCGCGGGCGAGCTACGAGCTGACGCCGATCCTGTCCACCACCATCGAGGCCAAGGCGGACCGCGCCTATTTCGACGCCGTCGCCGCGGCCACGGGCGCGCGTTCGGACAACTGGACCTACCAGGCGACCCTGGGGCTTTCCGGCAAATGGCGCAGCGGGCTGACGGCCTCCCTTTATGGCGGCTACGGCCTGGTCCAGTACGACAGCGCCCTTTTGACGAGCGGCGGCTTTTACGTGCTCGGCGGTTCCCTGACCATGCCGTTCGGCCGCACCGGCGAACTGACCGCCAGCCTCGACACCGGTGCCAGCCCGACCGATTCGGTCGCCGGCGCCTCGACCGCAATCGATTATGCCGCCGCGCTCGGCGCCCGCTATCTCGTCAATGACTGGCTGACCTTGCGGGCGGCGCTCGGCGGCACCTGGTCGGTCTATCCGGGCGCAAACTACACAGAGTACGGGCTCAGCGCCAATGCCGGCCTCGACTGGCGGCTCGGTTCCCACACGTCGCTGACCGCCGACTACACCTTCGGCGCCGACTGGACGCCGACGGCGAACGGATTGAGCCACACCGTCAGCCTCGGCATGCTCGTGCATCGGTAGCGCAGCGTCACGTTTGGGTTGAGATTTCCTCGTCATTGCGAGGAGCGCAAGCGACGAAGCAATCCAACGGGGGCAAGCGCTGGCGTTTGGACACCCGCATTGCCACATGCCCTTCGGGCGCTCGCAATGACGACAACGGTGTTTCCGGCAAAGACAAAGGACTTCGGCAGCGCGTTGCCGGAAAGCGCTCAGCGATTTTCGTCTCGGCAACCCGACCACTCAGGAAAAATGGCGTGCGCGACGCCCCTGCCGCCGCCGCCCCTACTTCCTGGTCGCGGTCTGGGCGAGCAGATGGATTTCGCGCATGAAGCCTTCGGCGATGTCGGGCCGGTCGAGGGCGTAGGCGACGTTGGCGGTCAAGAATCCGATCTTGGAGCCGCAGTCGAAGGTCCTGCCCTCGAATTTGACGCCATGGAAGGACTGACGGGCCATCAGCTGCAGCATGGCATCGGTCAGCTGGATTTCGCCGCCGGTGCCGGCGGCCTGGTTGGACAGAATGTCGAAGATCTCTGGTTGCAGGATATAGCGGCCGGAAATGATGAAATTGGACGGGGCGTCCTCGCGTTTCGGCTTTTCGACCATGCCGGTAATCTCGAAACCTTTGTCCGGACCCTTGCCGCGCGCCACGACGCCATAGGAGGAAACGTCCTTGGGGTCGATCTCCTCGACGGCGAGGATATTGCCGCCATGGGCGTCATAGGCGTCCATCATCTGCGCCAGGCATCCGGGCGAGGCCTTCATCAGCATGTCGGGCAGCAGAAGGGCGAAGGGTTCGCCGCGGACGATCTCGCGGGCGCACCAGACGGCGTGGCCAAGGCCCAGCGGCTCCTGCTGGCGGGTGAAACTGGTATGCCCGGCCATCGGCAGATCCTTGTGCAGCTCGGTGAGCGCCTCGTCCTTGCCGCGTTCCTCCAGGGTCTTTTCCAGTTCGTATTGCTGGTCGAAATGGTCCTCGATGACGCCCTTGTTGCGGCCGGTCACGAAGACGAAATGCTCGATTCCCGCTTCCCGTGCCTCGTCGACCGCGTACTGGATGAGCGGCCTGTCGACCACCGGCAGCATTTCCTTGGGCATTGCCTTGGTGGCGGGCAGAAACCTCGTCCCGAGGCCGGCCACGGGAAACACGGCGATCCTGACACGTCCAGCCATTTGCGTTCCTTTGCGGTTCACATAGTCGCAAGAAAATTTCTAGAAAGTTATGTCGCAAACATGTTCAAACACCTAAAACACCCGACATAAAGCACGATCTGGAGCGGATTGCATGACCATTCTCGTTACCGGCGGCGCCGGCTACATCGGCAGTCACATGGTTCTCAACCTTTGTGACAATGGCGAAAAAGTCGTGGTGCTCGACAACCTCACGACCGGTTTCGACTGGGCGGTCGATCCACGTGCCAGACTCGTTGTCGGCAATGCCGGCGACATCGACCGCGTCAAGGCCCTCGTCGCCGCAGAGGGCATCGATTCGATCATCCATTTCGCCGGCTCGATCATCGTGCCGGAATCGGTCACCGACCCGCTCAAATATTACGGCAACAACACCGGGGTGTCGCGCAACCTGCTGGAAGCGGCGGTCAGCAGCGGGGTCAAAAACTTCATCTTTTCCTCGACGGCGGCCGTTTATGGCATGACCGGGCTCGAGCCGGTGAGCGAATTGAGCGCGCTCAATCCGATGTCGCCCTATGGCCGCTCCAAGCTGATGACCGAATGGATGATCACCGACACGGCGGCGGCACACGGGCTCAATTTCGGCATCCTGAGGTATTTCAACGTCGCCGGCGCCGATCCGGCCCTTCGCTCGGGGCAGAGCACGCCCGAGGCGACCCATCTCATCAAGGTGGCGCTGCAGGCCGTGACCGGCCAGCGCAGCGGCATGGACATTTTCGGCACCGATTACGAGACGCCGGATGGCACCTGCATCCGCGACTACATCCACGTCACCGATCTCGCCGCCGCCCATGCCCTGGTGCTCGCTCATCTGCGCAATGGCGGCAAGAGCGGCATCTTCAATTGCGGCTATGGCCGCGGCTTCTCGGTCAAAGAGGTCGTCGACAGGGTCAAGGCGGTGACCGGGGTCGATTTCGACGTCCGTCTGGTGCCGCGCCGTGCCGGCGATCCGCCGGCGATCATCGCCAATTCGACGCGCATCCAGAAAGAACTGGGATGGGTACCGTCCCATGCCGAACTCGACGGCATCGTCGCCGACGCCTACAATTGGGAAAAGAAGCTGATGACGCGAAACCTGAAAGGGTGACAGCATGAAAAGGCTCGTCGTCTTCTTGGCGTTCGGGCTTGCCGCCTTCGGCACGGCGCTTGCCGCGCATGCCGAAAGCTTTGATGCCTTTGTCGCGCGTTTCGAGCAGAAGGCGGTGGACGCCGGCATTTCCCGCTCCCTCTACCGCTCGCTGACAGCGGGGATGATACCCGATCCGCGGGTGCCGAACCTCATTGTCAGCCAGCCCGAATTCACCAGGCCGATCTGGGACTATCTCGACGATCTCGTCTCCGGACGCCGGGTCGCGGACGGGCGCGCCGCCTTTGCCACCAACAAGGCGCTGATCACCGATATCGGTCAGCGCTATGGTGTCGATCCCTACATACTGGCGGCGATCTGGGGGGTGGAAACCGATTTCGGCTCGATTCTCGACAACAGGAAGCTCATCCGGCCGGTGGTGCCCTCGCTCCTGACCCTGGCGGCGCAGCATCGTGGCCGCTGGCAGGGCGACGAGGCCGAAACCATCGCTGCGCTCCGGCTGATCCAGGACTACGGCTGGACCAACGACACGCTTGTCGGCTCCTGGGCCGGGGCCATCGGGCACACCCAGCTGATCGTTTCGGCCCTCATCCGCTACGGCACCGACGGCGATGGTGACGGCCGGATCGATCCGCAGACCTCCCTGGCCGACGCCATGGCCTCGACCGCGCGCTATCTCAAGGGCCTGGGGTACCGGACCGGCGAGGACTGGGGCTATGAGGTCAAGGTGCCCGAAGGGTTTGATCTGTTGCTGGCGACGCGTGAAACACTCCGCCCGGTCAGCTTTTTCGCCGACAGGGGCATCCGCCGCGTCGCCGGACGCGTCTTTGCCGATCCGGACCAGCCGGTCTTTCTCTATCTGCCGGCCGGAACCGTCGGGCCGGCCTTTCTGATGACCCGCAACTATCTGGTGCTCAAGGCCCACAATTTCGCCGATTCCTATGCCCTGTCGGTGGCGCATCTGACCGACCGGCTCAAGGGTGCCGGTCCCTTCATCGCGCCCTGGCCGCGCCAGACCCGGCTGCCCGATCTCGATCAGCGCATCGCTGTCCAGGAGGCGCTGAAAAAGCTCGACTTTTATGACGGCCAGGTCGACGGCCGCATCGGTCCGATCACCCAGCGCGCCTATGCCCTGTTCCAGGCCCGGGTCGGCCTGCCGGCCGACGGCTTCATCACCGCGGCCTCTGTCGGTCTGTTGCAGCAGGCCATTCGATAAGGGGCATTTGCGTATCGCCATAGGCGTGACGCAATCCGCCTGATAGTTTCGGTCCATGCTTCGTGTGATCGTCGCCCTTGTTGTTGCCCTGACGGTTTCCGCCGTTTCCCTGCCGCCCGCCCTGGCGCAGCAGAACGGCACGATCGTTGTTGCCCAGCAGACCAAGAAGCCGACGCTCTGGGATTTGCTGTTCGGCAGCAACAAGAAGCAGGAGGAACCGCCCAAGCAGGAGCCGCCACCAAAGGCGGCGCCCGCGGCCACCGTGATCGAACCGCCCAAGCCGGAGATCGAGAAATCGCCCAACGCCACCCGGCTCGGCGTGCTCGGCGATTCGCTTGCCATCGATCTGACCAATGCCCTGGGCCGGGCCCATGCCGAGGACCCGAACATGGTGGTCATCGGCTATCCGGCCGATTCCTCCGGCTTCGTGCGTGACGACTATTTCGACTGGAACGCGCGGCTGTCCGATCTGCTCGACAAGGACGCCTTCGACATCGCCGTCATCGCCATCGGCATCAACGACCGCCAGCCGATCGGCGAGGACAAGCCGCTGAGCGATCCGTGGAAGGCCGAGTATTCGGCGCGGCTCAGCCGGTTCCTTTCGCAATTGCGCATCGCCGGCAAGCCGGTGATCTGGGTCGGGCTGCCGCCGATGCGCCAGACTTCCTATTCGGCGGCGATGACGCAGATCTCCTCGCTGCAGCGACTGGCCGCCTTTGCCGGCGGGGCGGAGTTCGTCGACATCTATGAACGCTTCGTTGACGAGAACGGCGCCTATTCCAGCTACGGCCCCGATCTCAACGGCCAGAACGTGCAGGTGCGCAAATCCGACGGCATCCATTTTACCCGGGCCGGCGCCGACAAGGTGGCCTTTTACGTCGATCAGGCCCTCAAACGCTTTTATCGCGGCGGCACCATGTCGCTCGAAGTCGCCGACGCCCTTGCCGGCACCGATGCCGAACACATGATGCGCCCGCCGCTGCAGGGTCTGGGGCAGATACGGCTTCTTGAAGTCGCCGGCGCCGTGCTGCCGCTGACGGGCAACGCGCCCAAGGCGGCGGCACTGGTCGAGGCGAACGGTCCGCAGGAGGGCCTCGGTTTCAATGCCGACGAGATGCTGCTGGCCCCGGCCGGACGGGCCGATGCCTTCGGGGTCGGGATGACGTCGAGTGCTCCGCAAGAGGATGGGGCGGAGTAGGGGCGAAACCGGCATGAAGCGGCAGATCGACAGATGACGCCGTCCCTTTTCCTTAATGCCCTCGCCGAACGCATTTCGCACCGGACGGGCCGGGGAATCCTTCGTGTCGCCATCACCGGCGTCGATGGCGTCGGCAAGACGCGTCTTGCCGATCTGCTGACCGAACGGATCTGTCGGAACGGTCCCGAGGTCATCCGCGCCGGCATCGACGGATTTCACAACCCCCGCGCCAGGAGATATGCGCGGGGCCGCTATTCGCCGGAAGGATTTTATCGCGACAGCTTCGATCTTGACGCCCTGCGCCGCGAACTGCTCGATCCGCTGTCGCCCGGCGGCAGCGGACGCTACCGCACCGCCTGGTTCGATCACACCACCGATTCGCGTGTCGAGGCGGAGGAACGGGTTGCGTCGGTCGATGCCATATTGCTGGTCGACGGCATCTTCCTGCTGCAGCCGGCTCTCGTGTCCTACTGGGACCTGACAATCCTGCTTGATGCCCCCTTCGAGGTGGCCTTCAGGCGGTTGGCGGCGCGCGACGGCGGCGATTCCGATGCAAACACCAAAAGCAACCGGCGCTATCGCGACGGGCAGATGCTCCATTTCGACGAATGCCGCCCGCGGGAACGGGCGGACATTCTTGTCGATTATGCCGATTTCGACGATCCGGAGATCGTCAGGGGGTAGGCCGGTTCCATCTGGTCGAAGGCGCCCGCGACATCAGCCCTCATCGAGAGGTGCGAACGTGGTGAGCCGCGAAGGATGCGACAACAAGAACATGGAGCGGCGAAGCGATTCAACTTGAACGCGCGCCGCTCCAGAGCGTTTTCAGGCGAAGTGGATACCGGTTCGCCGGTTCGAAAACGCGACCACTCGATAACCTGGAGCTTCCGTTCTGATTCCACCAGAACGCAAGCTCCAGCTTGCGGCGCTTGCGCCAAAAAGGACCGACCCCTACCGCGCCAGCGTCGTCTCGCCCATCAGGTCGAGATCGATGGCGCGGGCGGCCTGGCGGCCCTCGCGGATGGCCCAGACGACGAGCGACTGGCCGCGGCGCATGTCGCCGGCGGCATAGACGCCGGGCTTCGAGGTCCGGTAGTCGGTCATGTTGGCCATGACATTGCCGCGCTTGTCGCGCCCGACCCCCAGTTCGTCGAGCATGCCGGAATGGACCGGATGCACGAACCCCATCGCCAGCAGCACCAGGTCGGCCTCGAGGGTGAATTCGCTGCCGAGGATCGGCTGGAACCTGTCGTCGACCCTGACGCAGTGGAGGCGGCGGACGCCGCCGTTCTCGCCGTCGAATTTCTGCGTGGCGACATTGTAGATCGTGTCGGCGCCTTCCTGCATGCTCGAGGAAATCCTGAGCTTGCGCGGCCAGTCGGGCCAGGTCGTCATCTTGTTGGGCTTTTCCGGCGGCTTGCCCATGATTTCGAGCTGGGTGACGGAAAGGGCGCCCTGGCGGATCGAGGTGCCGATGCAGTCGGAACCGGTATCGCCGCCGCCGATGACGACGACATTCTTGAAATTGGCGTGGATCAGCCTTTCGCCGACAAGACTGTCGCCTTCGAGGCGCCGGTTCTGCTGGGAAAGGAAATCCATGGCGAAATGGATGCCGTTCAGTTCCCGGCCCTCGACCTTGAGGTCGCGCGGCGCCTCGGCGCCGCCGGTCAGAAGCAGCGCGTCGTGCCTCGCCTCGAGTTCGGAGGCGGTGACGTCCGTGCCGACATGAACGCCATTATGGAAGGTGACGCCTTCTTCCTCCATCTGCGCGATGCGGCGATCGACCAGCTTCTTGTCGAGCTTGAAGTTCGGGATGCCGTAGCGCAGCAGGCCGCCGGGGCGCGCCGCCTTTTCGTAGACATGCACCTCGTGGCCGGCACGACAGAGCTGCTGGGCGGCGGCGAGGCCGGCCGGGCCGGAGCCGACGACGCCGACCGACTTGCCGGTTCTTTCGGCAGCCGGTTCCGGCTTGACCCAGCCTTCGGCGAAGGCCCGGTCGACGATGGCGCATTCGATGGTCTTGATGGTGACCGGAATGTCCTCGATGTTGAGGGTGCAGCTTTCCTCGCACGGGGCGGGGCAGACCCGCCCGGTGAATTCGGGGAAGTTGTTGGTCGAATGCAGGTTCCGCGCCGCTTCTTCCCAGTCCTCGTGATAGACGAGGTCGTTCCAGTCCGGGATCTGGTTGTTCACCGGGCACCCGTTGTGACAATAAGGAATCCCGCAATCCATGCAGCGCGAGGCCTGCGAAATCACCTCGCGCTCGGGGAGCGGAATGGTGAATTCCTGGAAATTGCGCACCCGGTCCGAAGCCGGTTCATAGGTGCGGTCGTGGCGTTCGACTTCGAGGAAACCTGTTACCTTACCCATTGTCATTCACTGCCTTCGGTGGCACTGCGCACCAGTTATGTTTTGGTCCTTCGCCGTTGTAGGGAACTCCCCACTCGCCTTCTTTCTGAAGAAGCTCCTCAGCAACAGATGTGAAGCGATCTGACGCCCAGCGATCGATCTGCGCTACTACCCGGCCGCCATATTTGTCATAGCTGATTGCACTAACGATAACAGGAGTGCCTGGCTTAAACTTACGTTCGATCGAGGCCTTTGCGTCTTCGCCCAATTCATGTTCACGTTCACAATGATACCTGCCCGGGAGAGACTCCGGAGCATCTACTCCTCTAGATCGTACATTGACGGTCTCAACGAGACCGGGCCAAAGATAGATTTCAAGTTTCAACGTATCCGCATCGATTACCTTTAGAACTTTGGCTTCAAAGTCTGAGTAATCGGGTTTCGCGTTCATTAGCCTCGTGCAGTCGGGACTTTCTAGGCATTTCTGGTCTGTGTATCGCAAATCCTGCGCATTTGCCGGACCCGTCAACGAGAACGCCACAGCAAGCCCGAACCACGTCTTCGGAAGGGACATAGTTCCTCCTACT
>CAZKTH010000108.1:0-10462 GCA_964555575.1 uncultured Devosiaceae bacterium
CGCGCAGGGTCGAGCCCGCCGTCAGATTGAGGCTCGGATTGTCGAGATCGCCATTGGAATGCAGCACCACGCGGATTGTCTCGTTTTCGGCCAGCGACAGCGCGTAGCAGTCGAGTTCGTCGCCGCGCAGCAGGTAGCCATCGGTCACCGGCGCTGCCAACGGCACCGCCAGTGACGAACAGGTTCCCGTATCCACACCGCTGCCACCGTCGTTCTGGGGCGTCACCACCGCTTCGATCTGATAGGGACCGGCGCCGGCGCTGCGTCTGAGCGCGGCATACCAGGTGCCGTCAGTGGTCGCGGCATACCGCAAAACCTCCTGTTCCTGCGGAAAGAGCCCCACATTCTCCACTCTGTTGCCGCTGGGGGAGAGCAGGGAAAACGCCATCTTCAGGTTTTCGGTCTGTCCGAGGGCCGTCAGTTCGATGATGTCGCCGCGCGAAGCACTCAAGGCAAAGATATCGCGATCGTCGGCGGCCAGCATCTGGCCGAACTGCGGACCCTCGGCCAGATCGCGGGCGCCGTCACGCACCTTGGCGGCATCGCCCGGCGAACCGCCATCGGTCTGGGCCTTGCGGGAGATGGTGAGCGAATAGCTGCCCTCGCCCTGCTGGCGCCGCACGCCGACAAACCAGTCGCCGGCAATGTCCGCCGCATAGATCACATGGGCCATGCCCGTTGCGGCGGTCGAAGCGCTCCGGCGGCTGAAACCGGTCGGTGAACGCAATTCCAGGGACAGGCGTCCGGTTTCCGGCGCGACGAGGTCGAGTTCGACGATTTCGCCTTCCTCCAGAGTGAGGGCATACCAGTCGCTGTCGTCGCCACGCAGGAGCTCTCCGCTCAGCTCGCCGGGATCGACGGGCAGCGCCTCGTTCCTGTCATTGGACGCGTCGAAGCCATAGCCGGCGTCGTCCTGATCGATGATGTCGATGACGAGGCTGAATTCGCCGCTGCCATGATGCCGGATCACCTGGATCAGAAACGTCCTGTCGGCATCCGCGGCGCGACGGATGTCACCGCTGTCTCCGGCGGGAACATAGGTCGTCTCGATCGTCGATCCCGTCTCGCCACGCAGTTTCAGCGATGCCGAAAGCGTGGCCGGCGTCGTCAGCTGCGCGACAAGGATCTGTCCCTGGGCCAGGGTGATCCGTGCCCAACTGGCACTTTGGTCCTGACCGGCTTCCAGATAGCCGTGATAGGCGCCGGGATCGAGCGTCATCGCCTCATCGGCACTGGTGGCGCCGATCAACTCGCCCTGCGACGGCATTTGCTGGTCGGTTGCATCGTCAGCCTCGCCCGACGGAACAATGCGCACACTTCGGGCGTTGAAGGCGACATGGGGATCATTGGCCTTCAGCCTCTGAACACGGACAAGAAGCGGCTCGCCCGGCCGAAGCATGGCCGCGAGTTCCGCGCGCGGCAGCACCACTTCGCCGCCAACCTGATAGCCCAGGGAATCGTCTGGCGGGGAAATGTTGGGCAGCGTCACCACCTTGACGCCGCCGTGTCCGTTTGCCGGTCCGTACCAGAGACCGAAACGGGCGGATGAGCCACCGGGGCCGCTGACCCTGGAGGTGGCCAGAGCGTCAAAACGGAGTGTGACGTCGCCCGCCGCCGGCGGCGAGGCGAACAGGAAATCGGCGACCTGCGCCAGTTGCCGGTCGCGCAGCCAGAACCAGCCGGAGATCTCGTCGCCATTGCTGGCGAACCGAGCCAGCGACGGCCATTGATCCGTTCCGCCGCTTCCCGGGCCGCCGGAACCGGAACCGGAAGTGGAAGATCCACCGCCGGCGCTATTGCCCGGGTTCCTGACGAGCTCGAGACTGCGGGCGTTGAAGGCGACGTGAGGATCGTTGGGCCTGAGCCGTTCAATACGGACAATCAGGGCTTCATTGGGTTGCAGCAACGCATCGAGCTTGCTGCGGGGCAAAACGACATCGCCGCCGACCTGATAGCCCAGACGGTCGCCGGGCGGAGCGATATTGGGCAGGTCGACCACCATGACGGCGCCCCGGCCCTGCGCCGGCCCGTAACGGAGGCGGAAGCGGGTGGACGAA
Source organism: uncultured Devosiaceae bacterium (assembly GCA_964555575.1). Classification (GTDB taxonomy): domain Bacteria; phylum Pseudomonadota; class Alphaproteobacteria; order Rhizobiales; family Devosiaceae; genus JAHJQZ01. The sequence continues at coordinate 2,058 of CAZKTH010000108.1, forward strand.
CCGCCGGCACCGTTGATCTCGGTTGTCGCCAGCGCGTCGATATGCAGTGTCACGTCGCCCGTGTCCGGCAGGGTCCGGAAAGTGAACTCGGCGGTTTGCGCCAGTTTCCGGTCGCGCAGCCAGAACCAGCCATTGATCTGGTCGCCATTGCTGGAAAACCGCACCAGGGGCGGCGGAACGCCGATGCCGTCAATCGCCGCATCCGGTTCGCCGGCTCCCGAGCCCAGTGTCGCGTCGCCGTTCCCGCCCGATCCGACCAGCATGCGCACGCTGTCGGCCTTCAGGCCGACGAAGGGATCATCGGCTTTCCGGCGTACGATCCTGACAAACAGCGCACCGCTCGCGGGCAAGGTCCGTGCAACCGCGTCCCGGGGCAGAACGACCTCCCCGGTATTGAGCCGGCGGTCGGGCATGGATGGCGTTCCGATCGGTTTCAGGACAACCGGCACCACCTGAAAGACACCGCCCATGTTGCCGCTGCCCGGAAAGCCGTAAAGCAGGTCAAAGCGCGCGACGCGCGGGCCAAAGGGGACCCTGGCCATGACGTTGACCTGCAGATGGATATCGCCGCTTGCCGGGAGGGCGTCGAAGACGAATTCGCCATATTGCGAACGAGAAGCGTCCTGAAGCCAGATCCAGTCGGTATCCGCCACGCCGTTGCTGGCGAAGTGATCGGCCGGCTGCCAGTCGCCATCGGATGCCGGCGCGGCAAGAGGCCAGGCAAGTGCCGAAGCAACAACAAGAAATCCAGCGATTGCCTGCTTGATTGAGGAACCAAGACTACCTAGCGTAAGAAAATTATTCATGTCGTCCTCCCACCTTACGCCCCACGCCCGCGGAATTCTTGACAAAATAAGTCTAAAAACGAAAGAAACTCTATTACATTTGTTATTTCACCATATCAACTGCCTGACAATGCAGTAATTCCCCAGAGAATTGTCTTGGTGGCGGGATCGTCGATCACCAGGGGAGCGGCGTGGGCAAAGGGTGGGTCGCTGCAGGAAAATCGGCATATTGCCCAGATTGCCGCGGGCGGGCACGGCATGCGGGACCGGCCCCGGGGTCGTCGAATGCCCTGCGGACATCATCGACCGGGTCGGTGGCCGGAATGTCGGAGGCGTCGGAAAAAGCTGCGGAAATGGCGATCCGCTGGCCAGCCCTATCGTTTCATCGCACAGGATCGCGCGAACCACACCAGTTGACCACCATGCCCAGTTGCATGGCCAGCGCCGCCTTGGCCAGGGCCAGCCGGTCGGCCGCCGCGCTGTCGCTGCCATAGGCGACCTGGATATGATTGGCCTTGTGGCGCGCCATCATCTGGTCGCGCGTCACGCCGTTGAGAACGGCATGCATCATCGGCCATTCGACATTGGTCTCGGCCCAGCGCCGCTCGGATTCGGCCTGCGAAAGCGCGACCGCGCGGCCACGGCCGATGTCCATGTGCAACCTGTCCTCGGCGACAAAGATTCGCGACCAGACGATCTCGCCCGGTTTGGCAATGCCGCGCATGGTGCCGCCGCCGCGATGGAAATACATCTTCGGCTGCCTGAGCGAATCGGTGCCGGCATAGCCGCCGGCATGATGGGCCGGCGGCGCGGCGCCCGAGATCTCGAACACCCAGACGAAAGCGCCGCTCCCGGGATCGACGGTGCCCCAGCGCAGATCATGCAGCGTGGTTTCGACCGGCTGTCCCATGGCGCGATGGACGCGGTTGGTCAGGATGCCGTCGATGCCGGCGCATTCGTCGACCTCATTGAAATGGACGATGGCCTGGCCGTCGCGGATGATGCGGCCGTCCTCGGCCCTGACCGGCGGGCGGTCGTCATTGTTGAGCATGCCCTCGGCGAGATCGGAGGCGGGCAGCGGATCCTTGAGGCCCTGCTGGTACTGGATGCCGATGGCCTCGCAGCCGAACCGGTCGGCCAGCCTGACGGCGGCGATATAGGTACGGCACTGGTCGATCACCTGGCGTTCGGTCAGTTCGGTCGCCTCGTCGGTGCCGAAATGGAAGGTCATGCCCTTTTGCTTCAGCCAGTCGAAGCAGGCTCGACCTTCCGCCATGTCGACCTCGGTCGTGGCGTGATAGAGGGCCGATTGCGACAGGCGTTCCTTGAAGATGCCGAGCCTCATCAGCAGATGGTCGGGCACGATGGCGTTGAACATGCCCATGCAGCCTTCGTCGAACACGCCCATGATCGTCTTGTTGCGCTGGACGTCCTCGGCGATGGGCGCGACAATTGCCATCAGATCCCCGGGGATATCGGCGAGCGACAAAGGATGCACGTGGCTGGCATCATGCGCGACGGTGCCCGTTTCCACCCAGCTCCTGAGTCCGTCGAGGAAGAAGGCGTCATCGAAGCTCCCGCTCCACAAGGTCGAATAGGAAACGCCCGCCTTGGTCATCGAGCCGTTGAGGTTGAGCATGCCGACTAGGCCGGGCCATTGCCCCGACCAGTTGGCGACCGTCAGGATCGGTCCGCGATGGGTCGTCAGCCCGGCCAGGACGTGATGGCTGTATTGCCAGGTGGCGACGGCGACGACGACCGGGGCGTCCGGATCGATGGCGGCGAAGGCGTCCATGCCTTCGCGCTGCGAGGACAGGAAGCCATGCTGTTCCGTCTCCTTGTAGGGATGAGCCCGCATAACGGTGACACCGAGCGCCGCCAGCGCCGAAGTGAGGGCGCGCTCCAGTTCGGCCTGTGCCGGCCAGCACAGCTGATTGGCGCTCAGGCGCAGATCGCCGCTGGCAACCAGAAAGACACGTTTCTCGGTCATTTTCCTGCCCTTTGTTCGTACATCGTGTTCTTGCCCGCGTCGTTGGCCAATGCGGTCGTCCCGGTCCTCAGCTGAAAGCGTTCGGAATGAACAGCACCAGTTCCGGCACGTAGGTGATCAGGAACAGCACCGCGAACAGCACCAGCAGCATCGGCAGCATCTCCCTGATGATCCCCTTCAGCGGTGTCTCGGCGATGGCCGAAGTGACGAACAGCAGCGTGCCGTAGGGCGGCGTGTTGAGGCCGATCATCATGTTGACCACGATCAGCACGCCGTAATGCACCATGTCGATCCCCATGGCCTGCACGGCCGGCAGCGTGATCGGCACGAAGACCAGCATGATCACGCTCTGGTTGGCGACCATGCCGAGCGCGATGAAAACCAGGTTGATCAGCAACAGGAACATCAGGGGATTGTCGGTCAGCCCCAGCACCATATGCGCCAGGTATTCCGGCACGTGTTCGTTGGCGATGACGAAGGAGAGGCCTGAGGCCGCGCCGACGATGATCGAGATCGAACCGGTCTGCTTGACCGTGGTCAGGAACACCTCGATCAGGCCCTTCGGGCCGAGCGCCCGGTAAAAGAAGATGGAAATGATCAGTGCGTAAAGCCCCGCCACTGCACCGGCCTCGGTTGGGGTCATGACGCCGCTATAGATGCCGCCCAGCAGGATGACCGGCGTCATCAGGGCGGGAATCGTGACGATGGTCAGGCTGATGAACGAGGCGAGCGTCGTCGCGCCGCCGCGGGGGAAGTTGCGGCGCCTGGCCACGACGCTGATATAGGCCATCAACGCCGCGCCGATCAGCAGACCCGGGATCATGCCGCCCATGAACAGCTTGCCGAGCGAGGCGCCCGACAGCATCGAGAACAGGATCATCGGAATGCTCGGCGGAAACACCGGACCGATGACGGCCGAGGCGGCGGTGATGGCGCAGCTGAACTCGGGCGTGTAGCCGACCTTGCGCATGCTGCGGATTTCCATGTTGCCCAGGCCTGCGGCGTCGGCCATCGCCGATCCGGTCATGCCCGAAAAGATGATCGAGGCGATGACGTTGACATGAGCGAGCCCGCCCGCGGCGCGCCCGACCAGCTGGTTGGCGAAGGCGAAGACCTTTTCGGTGACGGTGCCGGTGTTCATGACGTTGGCCATGAAGATGAACAGCGGAATGGCCAGCAGCACGTAGCGGTCGTGCAGCCCGGTCACGATCTTTTCCGTCGCCAGTTCCACCGGCAGGCCCTTGAACAAGAGATAGGCGAAGGTCGCGGCAACGAACCCCAGCGGGATCGGCATGCGGATGACGAAGGAGAGCGCCAGGATGACAAGGAACAGGGTGAAGGCGAGTTCCATCACTTCGCTCCCCCGGCCAGACCGGGCACAAACAGCGATTTCAGCGCCCGGAAGATGTCGACCAGCGAATAGACGCCGACAAGCACAAGAAACACGAGCAGCGGCGAAAAGCCGATGGAGAACGGAATCCGCAGGATCGGGGTCTGTTCGGTGGTGAGGTAGTCGAAATAGCCGAGGGTCGAGGGCAGGCTGCCCAGGCAGGCGATGGCGATCAGCAGATTGCCGACAAGGATCGCGAGCGCCTTGCCGCGCGGCCCGAACATCTCGAACACGAGATCGAAGACGATGTGCCCGTTCTTGCGGCGCATGTAGGACGCCCCCAGAAGCGCCGTCCAGACAAAGGCCAGAAGCTGCACTTCCATCGTCCAGGACAGTGGGTCGTTGAGCACGTAGCGATAAAAGATCTGCAGGTTGAACACGACGAACAGGACCAGAAAGGCCACGGCCGGAACATACAGTTCGATGATGTCGAGGATAACCACAACCGTTCTGGTCAGGACGGACGGCGCACGAGAGGCGTTGGTCATTCTGGAACCGCGTTGACAACCGATTGGGGGTGGATCCGGGCGATCGGCGGGCACGTCGATCTCGGCGGATGCCTTGCATCCGGCCGGCCGGAACGTGGCCGGCCGGACACGCGCGGGAGGTTACTTGCCGACCGCCTGCACGCGATCGTAGAGAGCGGTATCCCAGCCGTCCATGATGCCGCTGGTCTTGTAGTAGTTGTGGGCGTAGTCGATCCACACCGACTTGTCGGGCATGATGAAGCTGACGCCCTGGCCTTCGAGGAAGTCGACCGCTTCGGCTTCCTTGGCCTTGGTCTGCTTCAGCATTTCCTTGGCGCCCTCGTCGGCGGCCTTCATCAGCATGCCCTGCTGTTCGGGGGTGAGCCCTTCCCAGGACTTCTCGTTGATCGCGACCAGATTGACCCCGACCTGGTGGCCGGTCAGCGTGATGTGCTTGGCCACTTCATAGAACTTGCGCTGGATGGTGGTCGGGAGCGGATTGTCCTGGGCGTCGACCGTGCCCGTGCTCAGGGCGAGATAGAGCTCGGAAATGGACACCGGCGTCGGGTTCGCCCCGAGCGCGCGGCCGAGCTGCATCCACGATTCGGAATTGGGCATGCGCAGCTTGACGCCCTTCATGTCCTCGGGCGTGCGCACGTCGTGGCCGATATCGCGGTAGGAAATGACGCGCTCGCCGAAATACCAGGCCGACAGCACCCTGATGCCGGTCTTGTTGGCGATGTCCTCGAAGATCTCCTTGCCGATCGGACCGCCGAGCACTTCGGACATGTGTTCCTGATCCCGGAAGAAATAGGCCGACGGGATCATGGCGTAGCGCGGCGCCTTGGTGGCGATCCACGGGAAGCCGGTCAGGGACATGTCGATGAGACCCCGCTGCAGGGCCCCGGTTTCCTGATCCTGCGAGAACAGGGCGCCACCGAGATAGACGTCCATGGTCATTTCGCCGCCGGAAATCTCCTTGAGCTTTTCGGCCATGTACTGGACGGTCATGCCGTTGACATCCGTGGGGGACGTCACCGACGAGAATTTCAGCGAAATCGGTTCGGCCTGCGCCGCCACGCTCGCGGCCATCGCGAAGACCGCGATTGCCAGAGTTTTGAGTTTCATCTTGCTCCTCCTCCAATCGAAACTTTCAGTCGCAATCCGAAATCGCTCCGGGCTCCATCCGGACGGGCTTAGTTGCGCCAGACCGGCGCGAATGCCTTGCAACTGCTTTAGTACACAATGATCACATGGTAACATGTTAATCAAGTGTTTTCCATCTGACGGCCCGGATTGCCGGCGCAGTTGCGCGTTCTCGAAGACGGCGGAGCGGCTCAAATCATCGCCTGCGGCCGCGACTTTGCTGTGATAACAGGCCATGGCCGCGTCGCAGCTTTGCCTGCGCCCCGATCGCCGTTCCGGTCCCGCCCGGGCCCGGCCGCGTCATGTCCCTGGAAACCCCGCGCGGCCGGTCCGACATCGTGTTCCGGTCCCTCCTGCCGGCGGCACGGGCTTTTGTGCACCCGCCGCGCCGACATTCAGCCGGACGGGCGCTGCAGGCGCGTGCCGGCGAGAACGCCGCCCATTTTCTCGTAGGTGTCGCAGCTGACGCTGTCGCGCCTAACCGTGGGCTCGTTGCCGATGGCCTTGGTAATCGCCTCCACCTTGGCGTCGACCCGCACCCGGTCGGCCTCGGGCAGATTGTCGGCCCAGCGTCCCTGATTGATCACGACCTTGCGTGCCGCCTGTTCGCTGACCGGGCGCTGCGGTACCCGGAGCGCCACGAACCGCCCGTTTTCCAGCGACTCGGCGAAACCGTGTGCGGCCTCCCATTCTTCGAGACGGCGCTTCATCTGTGTCGCGATCTCCCGGTAGTCGGGATCGTTCTCCATGGGCTTGAGAAGATTGGCCTGCTCTGTCGGATCGGCCTCGACGTCGTAGAGTTCCTCGAAGCCCTCGGCCAGCCAGTAGGTATATTTGAACCGCGACGTTCTGAGGCAGACCCAGCGCTCGGCGCCGAAGCCGTAATCGATGACCATCTCGTCCTGCCCGGTCTTGCCGGATTCGAGCGCGGGCAGCAGCGAGTGTCCCGCCAACGGCGCCGTCGAGTCCGGCGTGTCGAGCCCCAGTCCGTCGATGATGGTCGGGAAGAAATCGAGCAGCGAGGCGAAGCCGTCGACGGTCGTGCCCGGTTCGGTGCGCCCCGGCCAGCGCATCATGATCGGCACCCGGATCGCCTGCTCGAACGGTACGTTCTTTTGCGACAGCCCGTGGTCGCCGAGCATTTCGCCGTGATCGGTGGCAAAGAACACCACGGTATCCCCGGCGATGCCGAGGGCGTCCAGTGCGTCGAGCGTCCGTCCGATGCCGGCATCGACATGGGTGATCAGGCCGAAATAAAGGGCCATGATGCGGCGCATGCGGTCCGGATCGTGATGGGCGTTGTCGAGGCGGCCGCGATGGGCAATGGCGCCGTAGCCGAGCTCGTCGAGCGGCCGGTCGACGTCTTCCGGCAACTCGATGTCGGCCGGGTCGTACATCGAGGCATAGGGCTCGGAGGCGGCGAAGGGCGGGTGCGGATGGATATAGCTCGACCAAAGGAAGAACGGCACGCCGGGGCGATAGGTCAGGTGGTCGCGCATGAAGGCGATGGTTCTGTCCGCGACCCATTCGTTCGGCGAGTGTTCGAGCGGCGTCGGCAGCGTTTGCGGCTGGTAGTAGAACAGATCGCGCGAACCGTGCTGGAAGCGGGTCGTGACCCCGTGCTGGCGCAAATACAGCAGATAGTCGTCATCGAGAATGTAGTCGGGGCATTCCTCCATGCGCTCGATGGTGCGAAAGCCGTAATGGCGGCCGTCGAAATGGGTCTTGCCGACCGCGTGGGCGTAATAGCCGGCGGCGCTCAGCGCCGTCATGATCGTCGGGTTCTCCGGCCGGGGACCGGGCAGCGGATCGAGATTGGGAATGCGGTGCACGCCATTGCGCAATCCGTTGGACAGGCTGATGCGCGCCGGCACGCAGACCGGGGTCGGCGTGAAGGCCGTGCGGAAGACGGCGCCGGACCGGGCCAGCCGATCGAGATTCGGCGTTTTCACGATCGGATGGCCGAACAGGCTCAAGGCATCGTGACGCAACTGGTCGCAGAACAGGAACAATATGTTGGGGCGATTGCCGCCAGATGAAGCCGTCACCTTGCCGATCCCTTGCTAACGTTTGTTGAGCGCGCGTTGCCGGGCGTCTTCGATATGAAAGCTCAGCGCCTCGGCCGCTCCCTCCGGATCGCGCGCGGTCATGGCATCGATCACCGCCATGTGCTCCTGCATCGCCGGGACGACCACGGTGGCGTTGAGTGAGGTCTGTTCCTGTCGGATCAGGCGGATCTTGATGGAATTGACCCGGTAGGTGTCGGCGATGATGGCATTGCCGAGAAAATCGACGATGGTGAAATGCAGCATCCAGTCGAGGGACTGGGCGTGGGCGATGATGTCGTCGGGGATCTGCTCCCTGGCCGAGACGCCCTCGCACGCCTTGAGCACGGCGGCATGATCGGTGGCAAGCCGCTCGATCATCGCATCCGGCGCTTCCCTGACGAACACCTTGACCGCTTCGCGCTCGATGAACAGACGGAACTGGAAGGCGTCACGGATCAGGTTGACGTCGACATGAGCGATCTGCAAGCCGCGCTTGGGAACGGTACGGATGAGCCCTTCGGTTTCGAGGCGGGGGATCAGTTCTCGAATGGCGCCAAGCGGCAGCCCCGTCAGCGCCAC
>CAZKTH010000109.1:0-10418 GCA_964555575.1 uncultured Devosiaceae bacterium
GGTCGCGTTTTCGAACCGGCGAACCGGTATCCACTTCGCCTGAAAACGCTCTAGTGCACTTCCTCGTAGCGCTCGAGTTCGCTCGCATACCAGGCGGTGCCACGGGTATTGGCGCCGAGCTGGGTGAACAGTTCGGCCTCGGCCGCTTCGGGCAGCAGGGCCTCGAAAATGTCCCAGCCGGTGCAATCGGGATTGTTGCGGAAGCCGAGCACCTGGCCGTGCAGCCCGGAGATCAGCGGCACCAGGGCGCCGGAATAGACGCTCGGTACATCGATGCGGATCTTCTGGATCGGCTGCAGCACCCGCGTCCCGGCTCCCTCCAGCGCTTCCTTGACCGCGTTCTTGCCGGCGGTGTGGAAGGCAAAGTCGGAGCTGTCGACCGCGTGATATTTGCCGTCCTTCAGGGTGACGCCAATATCGACGACGGGATGGCCGTGCGGACCTTCGACAAGGGCGTCGCGGGCACCCGCCTCGACCGAGGGGATATAGTTGCGCGGCACGGTGCCGCCCTTGATCACCTCGGCAAAGGTGAAGCCGGCGCCGCGGTCGAGAGGCATAACGTCGACCACCACGTCGGCGAACTGGCCGGCGCCGCCCGATTGTTTCTTGTGGCGGTGATGGATTTCGACCGGTTTGGCAAGCGTCTCGCAGAGGGCCGGCTCGAGCGGTTCGGTCTCGACGGTAACGCCGAAGACCTCGTCGAGCCGCTCGATGACGCGACGCTGGTGCAGCGGGCCCTGCGTCGAAAGAATGGTCTTGCCGGTGCGCGGATCCTGCGCCACCGCCATGCCCGGATCGATTTCAATGAGGCGGGCCAGCGCCCCCGAGAGGCGGGCATCGTCGCGTTCGCTGGTCGGGGAAACAAGGTTCCTGAAGGTCGGCAGGCGCGGCTTGGCCCAGTCGGGCAGATCGACTGTGCTGTCGCTGGCATAGAGCGGCGAAGTGACCGACAGCTGGTCGGACTTGACCGCCAGCCCGATTTCGCCGGCACTGAGCGTGCCCAGGGCGGTACGGGTGTCGAGATCGACGATCGACCCGATCGTATCGCCCGCCACCATCTGGCCGGCGCCGATGCCGTCGGCAAGGGCGCGCAGGAGGACGATCTTGCCCAGGTGCTTGACATTGTCGGCGAAGGTGCCGACGGCCGTTACCTTGGAGCCGTTGAAGCGTTCGGCCAGGGCCTTGACGTCCGGCGCTTCATGGCGCAGCGATTTCATCAGCCGCGTCAGGCCATAGCCATGGGCGGCGGCACCGAGGAAGGTCTCGATCAGATCGTGATGCTGCAGCGCCTTGGTGGCGACGTCATAAAGTTCCTCCGAAGGGGGCTTCTGATCCTCGATCAGTTCCTCGAGAAGCTTGTCGTCGAAATCGGCGAGGTGATCGAGCAGTTCGGCCCGGGCTTCCTGTTCGCGCTCGACCATGGAAGGAGGCAGTTCGACCAGCGCGGAGCGCTGGCCTTCCTGGAATTCCCAGGCCCGTTCGGAAATGAGGTCGATGGCGCCGGTAATGGTCGAACCGTCGCGAATCGGGATCTGCCTCAGAACGATGGCATGGCTGCAATAGGCCTGCAGGGCGGCGACGATGTCGCTTGTCCGGTCGGTCGCGGCGTCGACCTTGTTGATATAGATGTAGGTTGGCAGACCGGCCTCTTCGAGCAGCCTCAGATAGGGCGCGACGAGCACGGCGGCGTCGGTTTCGGCCGGCACGCACAAAACGGCGGCATCGGACGCGGCCAGGGCCGGCGTAATGAGCGGTAGATTGTGGGTGCCGCCGGGGCAGTCCAGAATGGCCCAGGGCTCATCCAGATAGCTGAAACGGGTGACCGCGGCCTCGCCATAAAGTTCCAGCCGGTTCGGTCTGCCGCCGTCAAGAGCGGCGAGCGCCGCGGTCAGCGTTGTTTTGCCGGCCTGCGACGGCCCAAGGATCGATACAACTCTCATACGACAAGCCTCCCCAAAAGGTTCGTTTGCGCCCTGCCGGCGCTTTTGTCGGCCACACAGTAGCCAGAATGGCGCTGTTCCGCCACGCCATCGGTCAAGCATCGACCGTCGAAAACCTACAAACAATGCGTGGGACTGACGCAACCCCTTGCGCAGCTGCCGGAATGGCAAAATGGAACGCCTCGCTGTTTAGCAAGAGAGCATGGAAATTCAAGCGTTATCGGCCGCCGATATCGTCTTTGCCATGATTGCCGGCCGGATGGCCTTTCGGTTCGGATACCGGTCCCGGGGGGGGTGCATGGACAAGCTTTCGGTGATGAACGCCTTCTGCCGGATCGTCGAGCGCGAGAGTTTTGCCCGCGCCGTCGGCGATTGTGGATTTCTTCCGCCCTGTCGTGTGCTTCGCCAAAGCGTGAAAGGAGCCGATCCCATGTTCTTCAAACGCGAAACGCCTGCGGGCGCCGATGCTGCGCCAACCGAAAGCGGCGGGACAGTGACCGGCGTGACGGCTCGGTTCAGACGCGGCGCAAAAGGCTGAGCAGATAGATGAGCCCGCCGAGGCCGGTAATCCAGAAGCTGGTCGGCCAGTCGGTGAAATAGGCCAGCACCAGGCTGGCCCAGCCGATGGCCACGGCAAGACCGATGGCAAGGCCGAAACCGGTGAGGAAGTGGCGGCCGAGCCTGAGGGCGGCGGCGGCCGGCGCGACCATCAGGGAAAAGACCAGAAGCACCCCGACGATCTGGATGGCCTCCGCCGTCGCCAGGGCGACGATCAGCATGAACAGGGACGACAGGCGCTGCAGCGACACGCCGCGGGCCTCGGCGAGTTCGGGCTGCAGGCTGGCGAAAAGGAGTGGCCGGCTGATGACGGCCAGACCGGCAAGCGTGACGATTGCCATGCCGAACAGGATCCAGACGGTCTGCTGGCTGATGCCGAGAACGTTGCCGAACAGCAGTCCGGTCGCCATGCCGGCATAGGCGGTGTAGAAGTGCAGGAACAACAGCCCGAGACCGAGCGACAGCGTCAGAACGATGCCGATCGCCACGTCGCGATTGGCGCGCTGGCCGAGAAGGCTGATGCCGAGCCCGGCGAGCACGGTGAAGGCGACAAGGCCGGCGAGCGGCGGGATGCCGATCAGCGCCGCGCCGGTGGCGCCGGGAAAGCCGACATGGGCAAGGGCGTGGCCGGCGAAGGCCTCGCCGCGCAGCACCAGGAAATAGCCGATGGCACCGGCCACGATGGCGACGATCGTGGTGGCGGCGAAGGCATTGCGCATGAATTCGTAGGCGAAGATGTCAGCCATGACGGTCAGCCCTCATATATTTGCCCTTCGTGATCGGGATGGTGGCCGTGGCCGTCGAGCACGCCGTCCTCGGCGAGCACGAAGATGTGGCCGTCGCTGCGCAGGACGCGCACTTTCGTGCGGTAAAGGGTGGAAAGCACGGTCTCGTTGACCACCTCGTCGATGGTGCCGATCGCCGCATGGCCGGCGCCGAGATAGAGCACCTTGTCGATGGCGCCGAGCAGCGGGTTGACCTCATGGGCCGAAAACAGCACGGCGATGCCGAGTTCGTGGGCGATTTTGCGGACCAGTTCGACGATGGCGCGCTGTCGCGCCGGATCGAGGCTGATCAGGGGTTCGTCGAGCAGCATGAGTTTCGGCGCGCCGAGCAGCGCCTGCGCGATGTAGAGCCGCTGGCGCTCGCCGCCGGATAGCCGGTTGATCGGACGGCGTGCGATCTCGGTCGCGCCGATCCGTTCGAGTGCATGGGCCACGGCGGCATGGTCGTCGCGCGACGGCGCGGCAAGGCCCCAGCGTTCGCCGCGCGTCGAATTGAGCAGCAGCGTCTCGCCGCTGATGCAGGCCGGTGGCTGCAGGTGCCGGAATTGCGGGACGTAGCCGATCGCGGCATTGCCGCGACGCGGCGGTGCGCCAAGCACATTGATGCGGCCGGCCGCGACCGGAATGAGCCCGAGGATCGCCCGCATCATGGTCGTCTTGCCGGCGCCGTTGGGGCCGAGAACCCCGACGAATTCACCGGGTGCGACACTCAGCGACACCTCCGAGAGGACCGGAGCGCCGCCATGCGAGACGGTGACGCGATCAAAGACGACGGCGCTCACGATTTACCCTTGAGCGCTGCGGCAACCGCTGCGATCTGGCCGGAAAACCAGCTCTGGATGGTCTCATTGGCCGGCTCGGTTTCGGTCACGCCGATGACGGGCACGCCGTTCTTTTTGGCGATGGCGAGCAGATGCGTCGTCGTCGCGTCGGTGACCTGGCTGTTGTAGAAAAGCATCTTTGCCGCGCCGGAGGTCAGCGAATTCTCGAATGCCGCCACTTCGCGGGGGCTCGGCTCGGTCTCGTTCATCATGGAGAGCTGAAAGCCGTCATTGAGCATGACGAGCCCCATCTGTTTTGCCATATAGTTGAAGACCGGCTCGGTGGCGGTCACCTTGGTGCCGGCATGGGCGGTCCTTATGGCAGCGATTCCGGCGATCGCGGCGGCAAACGACGTGTTGAACCTGGCAAGATTTGCCCTGTAGGTGTCAGCGTCGGCCGGATCGCGCTTTTCGAGTTCGGCGGCAAGTGCCGTCGCCACCGCCGGGAAGGTCGTTGTGTCGTACCAGATATGGGGATTCTCCCCGCTTTTGTGCCCCGTCAGTTCGGCCGCGATCAGTACGGTGCGAACCGGCGCCGATTCCGAGGACAAAAGCTTTTTCATCCAGGGGTCGTAGTCGGCGCCGTTGTAGATCACGATGGCGGCGGTGGCGAGTTCGCGGGCGGTGGACGGCGTCGCCTCGAACAGATGCGGGTCGTCGTCGGGGTTGGAGATGATGCTGGTGACCTGGACATGGTCGCCGCCGATCTGGCCGGCAAGATCGCCATAGAAATTCTCGGCGGCCACGATCCGTACCTTTTCGGCGGCCCAGGCGGGCAACGGCAGCGCCAGGGCGAAAAGGGCGAGCGCGGCGACCGGTACGGCCAGCGAAATGCGCGGCAGGATGGGCATTTCCTTCTCCAACGGGTTGGGCATCTGTTGAAATGTAATTACATAACCCTCCTTTAGAAGCGGAGAATTGTGTCGTCATTGTGTTTAGTCGCGTTATCGCGGAAACGTAACTGTGGAAACCCTTTTTGCGGCCATGACGCGCTCGCGTGCTGCCGGGCCGGCGCCAAAGGGGGCAGCGACCCGAAGCGACAGAAGCGCCGCCAGGCGCAAGCACGGTGCCGGTCGAGACGACGACCCCGAAGGACTTGTGCGTGCCTGGGTCTTGCTGGGTGGATTTGCCGTGGTTACGTAAGGGGGCCCGAAGCGTCAAGGATCGGACAAGAGCCGTCCGGTTGCACACAAACGAATGCTGCCGGTCGAACCGGCCGGCGCCTTCCGCACGACGATTCCCGGCCGCGCCTGGCCAATGGCCGCTGTCCAACTTGCGTCATCCGGAGCAGGACGAAGCTGCCGGCGGCGATTGCGCTTGGGTGCCGTCAGGTCCGGATGGCCCGTCCGTCGGTATCGAACCGGTGAATGTGGCCGTCCAACGGAGCCAGATGCAGCAGATCGCCGGACTTGTTGGAGGTCGTCCCGCTTTCGCGCACGGTGAGGGGTTCCTCCGCCCCGATATCTATATAGACATAGCTGTCGGCGCCCAGTTGCTCGGAGTGGATCACCTTGCCGTTCCACTCGCCATCGGACTCCGCGATCTCGATATGCTCGGGACGCACACCGATCGTATGGGCATTGTATTTTTCGGAAAACTTTCCGTCCAGGAAGTTCATCTTCGGCGATCCGATGAAGCCGGCGACGAACAGCGATTGCGGCGCGTTGTAGAGTTCGAGCGGCGTGCCCACCTGCTCGATGATGCCGTCGCGCAACACGCAGATCCTGTCGGCGAGCGTCATCGCCTCGACCTGGTCGTGGGTGACGTAGATCATCGTGACGTTTTCGAGCTCCTCGTGCAGCCGGGAGATCTCGAGACGCATGGAGACGCGCAACGCCGCATCGAGATTGCTCAGGGGTTCGTCGAAAAGGAAAACCTTGGGGTCGCGGGTGATCGCCCGGCCGATGGCGACACGCTGGCGTTGCCCGCCCGAGAGCTGCTTGGGCAGGCGGTCGAGCAGGTTCTCGATCTGCAGCATGCGGGCCGCTTCCTTGACGCGCTTGTCGATCTCGTCCTTGTCCCCTTTGGCCAGCCGCATGCCGAAGGCCATGTTGTCATAGACCTTCATGTGCGGATAAAGCGCATAGGACTGGAAGACCATGGCGATGCCGCGCTTCGAAGGGGTCAGGGCATTGACCACCTTGTCATCGAATCTGAGCGTGCCGGAGGTGATGTCCTCGAGCCCGGCGATGAGGCGCAAAAGCGTGGTCTTGCCGCACCCCGACGGCCCGACGAAGACCATGAACTCGCCCTGCTTGATGTCGAGGCTGACGCCCTTGATCACTTTGACCGCGCCGAACGTCTTCCGGATATCGCGAAGCTCCAGTTCAGCCATGTTCCGTCTTCCTTCCTATATTGACGCCGCGACGAACGACGGACGAGTTCCAATAGCGTTGGGCGCGCTCACCCTTTCACGCCACCGGCCGTCAGACCGGAAATGATCTTGCGCTGGAAAATGAGCACCAGCACCACCAGCGGCACGGTGACGATCACCGACGCCGCCATGATCTGCCCCCACGGCACTTCGTACTGGGTGGCGCCCGACAAAAGCGCGATGGCCACCGTCACCGTCCGTGTCGCATTCGACGAGGTGAAGGTCAGGGCGAACAGGAACTCGTTCCAGGCCGCGATGAAGGCGAGAAGTCCGGTGGTCACCAGTGCCGGCCACATCAGCGGCATGAAAACCTTGGTGATGATGGTCCAGGGGTTGGCGCCGTCCACGATCGCCGCTTCCTCGATCTCGATCGGCAGGTCGCGCATGAAGGTAGTGAGCACCCACACCGTGAACGGCAGGGTGAAGATCGTGTACGAGAAGATCAGCGACCACAGGGTATTATAGAGGTTGAAAAAGCGGATCACCTCGAACAGGCCGGCCAGAACGGCGACCTGCGGGAACATCGACACCGACAGGATCGTCAAGAGCAGCAGGGTCCGTCCGCGGAACCGGACGCGCGACAGCGCATAGGAGGCCGTCACCGCCATCAGCAGGGCGAGCAGCACGACCGATGTGGCGACGATGATCGAATTGAGCAGGTTTTGCGGGAAGCTTCCTTCGGTCAGTACCTGCTGGTAGTTCCGCCAGGAAAAGACCTGCGGCCAGTATTCGGGGCGGAACAGCGCCGTTCCGGTCGCGAAGCTGGTGACGATCGCGTAGTAGAACGGAAACACCGAAACCATGACGACCACGGCAACCGCCAGATAAAGAAGGGTGCGGCCGATGAAGCGGGAGAAGGTCATAGCGCGCTTCCTCCGAGGTTCACCCGGCCCAGACGGATGTAGAGGATCGTCATCAGGGCGATGATCAGGAACAGAAGTGTCGATTCCGCCGATCCGTAGCCGAAATTGTTGAAGGCGAAGAGGTTCTGTTGCGCCAGAACCGACATGGTCTGGGTCTGCTGCATGTTGGGCGTCAGCACATAGACCAGATCGAAGATGCGCATGGCGTCGAGCAGCCGGAAGATCACCGCGACCATCAGCGCCGGCCGGACCAGCGGCAGCGTGATGCGCCAGAACACCTTGAACGGATTGACGCCGTCGATCCGGGTGGCCTCGTAGATGTCGGTGGGGATCATCTGCAGCCCTGCCAGGATCAGAAGCGTCATGAACGGGGTCGTCTTCCAGACATCAACCATGACGATTGAGGCCATCACCGTATCGGGATTGACCGTCCAGGCGATGCCCTGCTGCAAGATTCCGAGATCGACCAGCATCTTGTTGATGATGCCGAACTGGTCGTTGAGCATCCAGGCCCACATCTTGGCCGACACGATGGTCGGAATGGCCCAGGGCACCAGAATGGCCGCGCGCACCAGACCGCGCCCCTTGAACTTGGAGTTGAGCAGCAGCGCGATCAGCATGCCGAAAATGGTTTCGAGCGACACCGACACCAAGGCGAAGCGCAGGGTGTTCCACACCGCGTTCCACCATTGCGGGTCGGCCAGAATGCCCGAGAAATAGATCTTGCCCGACGGCAGGACCAGCCACGACAGATAATTGTCCAGCCCGATCCACTGCGCCCCGGTATACATGTCGTTGAGGGTGGCATTGGTGAAGCCGAAATAGATCGAGCGCGCCAGCGGCCAGCCGGCGACGACAACGAGCGCGATGATCATCGGCAGCAGGAAAATTCCCGCAGACCGGAGTCGTGTGGCCTGCAGTTCCGAACGGAAGCGCTTGGCGTCAACCGCTCCGTCCTGCGCGGCGGTCTGCGTCGACATTGGATAGCTCCATCCCGTTTTCTGTCACCCTGACCGTACTTGCCACGAAAAGGCAAGTAGGGATTTTAACCTTTGCAAAGATCGTCTGCGCCGGCTGCCGACATCCGAGGAAGAGGCGGGTCGTGTCTGCCCGAAAGGATGCCGAAAGGAAGCGGACGGTCCAGTGACCGCCCGCCTCCTTGGTTGGATCCTACCAGGCGGATCCCTTCAGCTTGGTCAGCTGAGCCTGGAGAAGCGCCAGGTTGTCGGTCGCCGTACCCTGACCGGAAAGGGTGTTGTGCACCGCGGTCCAGAAGTCGGACGAGACCTCGTTGTACTTGGTCTTGGTCGGCGCGGACGGACGCGGCACGGCGTGCAGGAAGATTTCCTTCCAGCGCGGGATGATCGGCTGTGCCTTGGCGATGTCGGCATCGTCATACAGCGCCTGGAGCGTCGGCAGGTTGGACTGCGAGATCGCGCGGGCCTTCTGGAACTCCGGACCGGCAATCCAGGCCGCCAGTGCCTCGGCCGCCTTGATGTTCTTGGAGTACTTGGACACGGCCACGTTCCAGCCACCCAGAGTGGCGGCCGATTCGTAACCCGGGCCACGCGACGGCAGCGGCGCCACGTCGAACTTGCCCTTGATCGGGCTGTCGGGGCTGTTGCCGAGGCTGTAGGCATACGGCCAGTTGCGCATGAACACGGAATTGCCAAGCTGCCAGACACCGCGGCTCTGCTCTTCCATGTAGCCGAGCACGCCTTCCGGCGAGATCGTGCCGATCCAGCCCTTGGCCATGTTCAGCGCTTCGACCGCGTCCGGATTGTCGATGGTGATCTTGCCGTCGGGGGCAACGATCTGGCCACCGCCGGAGGACTTCACCCATTCCAGCGCATCGCAGGTTAGGCCTTCATAGGCCGAACCCTGGAACACAAAGCCCCACATGTCCTTGTTGCCGGCCTTGCGCTCGCCATCCATGATGGTCTTGGCCGTCTTGGCCATCTCGTCCCAGGTCTTGGGGACGGGCAGCTTGTACTTGTCCAGCAGGTCCTTGCGATAGTAGAGCGCCGGCGCGTCGGTGAAGGCCGGCAGGGCGACGAGCTTGCCGTCAACCGTCTGCGACTCGATGATCGAGGGGAAGTTCTCCTTGATCAGATTGTTTGCCTTGGCGATATCAGTCAGGTCGACGAACTGGTCGGCGAGCTGCGGCGCCCAGATGACGTCGGTCTGATAGACGTCGATGTCGGAGTTGCCGGCCGCCAGCCACAAACGATACTGGGCGAACTGGTCGGTGGTCGAAGCCGGCATCGGCACGATGGTGACCGTGTCGCCGGTCTTGGCCTCATATTGCTTGAACATCTTCTGGTAGAAGGCGAGGTCGGTTCCGACGGAACCGGAAACGAAGTGCAGTTCGACTGCACCTACACTGGTTGCCATTAGTGCCGCACTGGCAAGTAGTGCCGTTAGGAAAGTTTTTGTCTTCATTGTTTCCTCCTTTGAGAGTCATACTAAGTGAGAACCGAAATAGTGATCGGTATATGTCCTATGCCGATCATGGATATACTTGTAATGTGCCTTTGCCTCCGATTTTACCCTCTTCGGATCGGCGCGACTTTCCTCCCTTAATATTCGCCCAGTACAGCAACGGCCTCGAAAGGAGCGAGCGTGATCGTACCAGTGAGGCTTTCGCGTGGTTCGACGGTGCAAACGACGCATTCGCCCATCACGGCCATACCATAAGGCACCGAGAATTCCACCTCCCTAGCGGTGAAATTGGCTAGAACGGCAAGCCGCTGTTCATCGGTCTCCCGGCAATAGGCGATGACCGAAGGGTCGTTTTCGGCATGGGCGACGAACCGCCCGGTCGAGACGATTTCGAGACTGCGACGCAGTTCGATCAGGTGTTTGTAGTGGGCGATCACCCCGTCGGCGTCCGCCCTGTCCGCTTCCACATTGATCTGGTGGTAGTTGTCGTTCACCGCGATCCAGGGTTTGCCGGTGGTGAAGCCGGCATTGTTGCGGCTCGACCACTGCATCGGCGTGCGCGCGTTGTCTCGGCTGTATTTGCGCGCAGCCGCAAGGATGTCCTCTTCGCCCGGCGGTTCGCAGATCTCGGCTGC
>CAZKTH010000110.1:0-10417 GCA_964555575.1 uncultured Devosiaceae bacterium
GTCGCATCCTTCGGACCTTAAATCGTGCCACCGGCACGATTTACCCCTTCGGGTCGGTCCTCAGTTGGCGAAAAACCGGGATCCACTTTTTCGCCCGATGCTCTAGCCCGGCCGCGGTACCGGCGCGGCGACGCTGGCACGCTCGATGATGTCGCAGCCGAGCTCGAGTCGATGCGCCGCCCGAATCGTGTCGCCGGCTTCTGCACGCTGTTCCAGCAGATCGAGCGCCGCCTTGCCGAACTGTTCGAGCGGTATGGAGACCGTGGTCAGCGGCGGAACGCTCAGTTCACCGAGCGCGACGCCGTCGAACCCCATCACCGAGACGTCGCCGGGCACCTTCAGTCCGGCCGCCATCAGGGCCTTGATGACGCCGAAGGCGAGATTGTCGGCGGCACAGAAGATCGCCGTTGCGCCCTGCCGGTCCGGATTGATCGCCAGCCAGTTGCGGATGGCCAGTTCGCCATAGTTCGGCTCGAACCCGTCGGCGATCAGCATGATGGCATTGTCGCGCGACAGTCCGGCTTCGTCGAAGGCGTCGAGAAAACCGTCGCGCCGCCGGTCGATCGTCTTGCGGCCGCGCCAGGACAGATGAACGATCCGCTTGTGCCCGAGTGCGATGAGACGCTTGGTGGCCTTGAGCGAGGCAAAGCGGTTTCCCGGCGTCACGCTGTCGACATGCATGTCGGGGTCTTCGCCATTGATCAGAACGACCGGCAGCCCCGATTTGCGAACCACCTCGAGCAGCGCGGTGCGGTCGTCATTGATCAGGATGATGCCGTCCACCCTTTCCTCGCGCGCCGCCGCGACGACCCCTGCCACCGCGTGCTCCCGCAACAGGGCATGCGGCACGATCCTGATGCCGCGGGATTCGCAGTCCCGGGTCAGGGCGGTGAGAATTGTCCAGGACACCAGATAGATGTCGCTGTCGGGCAGCGCGTCTTCCGGCACGACCATGAGAACGCGGCTGATCGCCCCGATCGACGCCTTGGCGGTGCGCCGGGCGAGATAGCCGAGATCGCGCGCCGCCTCGATGACGCGCTTGCGCACTTCGGCGGAAATCGGTGCCGTGGAGTTGAGGACGTGCGAAACGGTGGAAATGGCAACGCCGGCGCGCTCGGCGACCTCGCGCATCCCGACCTTTGTCCTGACCATCCCCTTTTTCTCCTTGTCCGGTCCGGCCGCGGCTATGCCGTCGGGAAGGGATTGCCGAACGGACGCGACCCGGCCCGGCTTGCGCGCAGTCTCAGCGTCTTGATCTCGAAGGGCGCAAAGTCGAGCGCCAGCGCCCCCTCGACAATGCCGAGACTTCGCGGATTTTCCTCGAGAAGATCGGTTTCGGCCGCGGCCACGATCTCCGGCGCCAGTTCCAGCGTGGTCGTCTGATGCGCGCCCTGGCGCTCCCAGAGCCTGAGGATCAACCCGTCACCGTCCTCGGCCCGCTTGAGCGTTTCGGCAACGATGGCCTTGTTGTCGAGCCGGACAAGCGAGGACAGATGGCTGTCCTTTCCGGCGCCGGCGCCCGCGACGGCGGTCAGAGGATGATTGAATGCCTCTGCGACCGATTGCACCTCGCCTTTCGCAAAGCCCTGATGCAGCAGCACGCCATAGCGGAAGCGGTGTTCGCCCTGATCCGCATCCGGCCACGGCCAGGTCGGCGAGCGCAGAAGCGTCAGTCGGATCGTGGTGTCCCTGACGTCATAGCCATATTTGCAGTCATTGACCAAGCCGACGCCGAAACCGGGTTCACCCATCTCGACGAAACGGTGCATCGGGCTTTCGAAACGGGCCTGGTCCCAGCTGGTATTGGCATGGGTCGGACGGGCGATGTGGCCGAACTGGATTTCCGCCCGCGCCTCCGCCGTTGTCAGCGCCAGCGGAAACGCCGTTTTGACAAGGGTGTTGTGCTCGTGCCAGTCGATGAAACTGTCGAAGGTGAGGAGCGCCGCATCGGCCTCGAGCGACACCACCTGGACAATGCGCGAGGATTCATAGGCCCAGGTGAAGCGGATGGCGGCGCGATAGGGTCCGGCCTCGACCACTTCGGCGTCTTCAAGATTGTCGATCTCCCAATGCTGATCCTCGAAGGTCCTGTCGATGTCCCAGGCATCGAACTCGGCCGGCAGGTCGCGGAAGGCCTGCAGCCGGTTGCCCGGCTCGCCCTTCACAAGCGCTTCGCGCCCGGCCCGCTTGTCGAACAGGGAAACGAGCCGCCCCCTGGCGTCGAATGCGGCCCGGACCAGCCGGTTTTCCAGAAGCGTCGGCGTGACGCTCAGCCCGTCATCCGGATTTGCCGCCGCGCCCGGTGCAATCTCGATGCGGGCGGCGCCGAGCGCCGGCACCGGTGCGACCGGCACCGCTTCGGCGCGGCTGCCATCGGCGTGAACGACGATCTGTGATCCTTTCCCGGCGATGCTGACCGGCGCGTCGGACGCGATCTCGACCAGCCCGCCCCGCGCCTGGCCGAAGGGATTGACCACAAGCATCTCGTCGGCGCCGGCCAGTGTCCCGGCGAGTTTCGTCCGTAGCGCTTCGGCGCCGGCGAAGAACCGGGCGAAATCGGCGTCGTGATCGTCATAGACCGGCCCGATCGAAGAACCCGGCAGGATGTCGTGGAACTGGTTGAGCAACACGATGTCCCACAGCGCCGCCAGCTCTTCCTGCGGATAGGCGATGCCCGCCCGCATGGCAGCAAGGCTCGCCAGCACCTCGAGTTCGCGCATGGCCGCCTCGGCGCGGCGGTTGTTGCGCTTGACCTTGGCGATCGAGGTGAAGGTACCGCGATGGAATTCGAGATAGAGTTCGCCGACCCAGACCGGATAGGCCTCCGGCTGCGCCTTCATGCGGGCGACAAGCCTGTCGAAGAACGGGCCCATGAAGCCCTGCTCGATCTTCGGACATCCGGGAATGCCGCGCGCCATGCGCCTGATGTTTTCCAGCATCTCCCGGGTCGGACCGCCGCCGCCGTCGCCGAAGCCGTAAACGAGCCACAATCCGTCATTGCTCGCTTTCTGGGCATAGCGCCGCCAGGTCCCCATGACGGTGCTCGGCTTGAGATCGGGATTGTAGGTGGTGGCGATCGAAGTCGATTCCATCGGCTGGGTGGTGAGGAAATAGGTCGGTGCCCGCGTGCCGTCGATGCCCTGCCAGAAGAAGGTCTCGTAGGGCATGCGGTTGGTGTCGTTCCAGGAAAGCTTGTGGGTGACGAACACGCTGAGCCCGGCAAGCTTCATGATCTGCGGAAAGGCGGCCGAATAGCCGAAGGTATCGGGCAGCCACAGGATGCGCGGCCGCACGCCAAACTGCCGCCGGTGATAGCTGACCCCCTTGAGAACCTGGCGGACGAGGGATTCCCCACCGGTCATGTTGGCGTCCGGTTCGAGCCAGAGCGCCCCCTCGATCTCGAACTGACCGGCCCGCTGCCTGTCGCCTATGCGGGCGTAGAGTTCGGGATAGTCCTTGTCGAGATAGTCGAGCAGCACCCCCTGATTGTACATGAAGCGGTATTCGGGATATTCGCCCATCAACCCGAGCGCGGTCGCCATCGAACGCGCCATCTTCTGGCGCGTCTCGGCAATGCGCCACAGCCAGGCGACATCGATATGGGTATGGCCGGTCACCGTGATGTGCGGCATCGCCTCGGTGTCGGTCGTCTCATAGATGCGGTCGGCGATCTTGCGGGCCGCCCTGACGCTTGTGGCGAAACGCTCCGGATCGCCCTGACGCAGATCGACGGTGTTGATCGCCGCATGGACGGTATTGACAATGAGATCGCGGCGGTGGTCGGTTTCGTCGAGATATCCGGCGACGTCGAGCGGCACCCGCAGATCGTAATAGAGCGCCTCGACCAGCGGGTCGTGCACCAGCAACCGGCAGGAAAACCCGAGCTGCCGCCGCGCCTCGACCGTGCCCGCCTCGATCATGATGGCAAAGTGCTCGCCGGCCCGGGCCCTGTCGGAAAGCAGCACCCGATCGTGGTTGGCGTCGGCGCCCTGGACGATCTCGCCATTGACGCGCACCAGGCATTGCGGATCCGAACCGCCCATATTGCGGCCGAACTGGGCGGTGATGCCGAGATAGACCCGTTTGCCGTCGAGCGCCGCGGGAACGACCACCTCCCCGGCGAACCAGAAAGTGGCTTGCGGCCGGCCCCAGACCGTCAAAGGCGTCATCGCCTGCCAGTCGACATGCGGACCCTCAAGCATTTCGGCCCGGCGCTCCGGCGGGGCCTCGGTCCACGAAAGGGGAATATCGCCCGCGACCGGCGTGAAAATGCGCCGGCGCAACACCTCGACAAGGTGTCCGGTTTTGTTAGGATCTGGCAGTTTTCCCTCCCTGCGCCGTTGGCAGACGGCCGACAATCGTGCAAATATTTTTACGTGCTAGCGGCATGAATGACAAGAGCACGTCGCGTGGAATTTCGCTGTTATCCTTGCATATCATTGCGCATCTCTCTAGACCGCCGGGCGGGTGCCGCTGGCGGATCCGGCGGCATTAGTGAAATAATTTTTACCGGAGAGGTGAAAAGTGGCAGGGGTTCGGACGATCCTCATTCCGTCAGGGCCTGGCGAGGCAACCGCACGCATCCAGCAGGCGGTCGACCGGGCCATTGACGGGCCGGTACGGGTCGTTCTCGAGCCGGGCAAGCACCGAAGCGGCGGCATCCGTCTGCATTCGCATGTCGAACTCGCTCTGTCCGAAGGCGCCGAACTGCATTTCGTTGCCGATTACGACGCCTATGCCCAAACGGAGGTCGACATTGTCGCCGAGGCCAGCAACAGGGCGATGATCGCGGCCCAGGATGCCGAAAACGTCACCGTCAGCGGCAAGGGCCGGATCGTGTGCGACAGCGCCGCCTTCGTCATCGGCGAGGATGCGGGCATGGAGATCCACACGCCGGCGGCGTTGCGGCCGCGCGTCCTGGTGATCGAGCGGCGTCCGCATCTGAGGCCGGCGGGCGCGATCACCGACATCCTTTTCCAGGACATCACCGGAACCATGCAGGGCGCCGTCAACCTGATCGCCGAACGAGAGGGCGGCATCGCCGGTGTCGCCATGCGCAATGTCGCCCCAGAATGCGGGGCCCCTCGGCACGGCGCTCAGCTATGATCTGAGACCGACGCCCGCCGATCTGGAGCCGGGCGCGGAAGGGGTCGGGCGGCAGAATTCGTGGCGGCTCGGGCCGGATGGCCGCATCATCGGCTGCATCGACTATCCGGGCGGCATGCCGGGGCTCTATGCCCGCAATGTCGCCGGACTCGACCTCAAGGAGGTCGCAATCTCACGGCCGTCTCCCCTGCCCGAGGCCTTCAATCCCGAAGCGGTCGTCATCGATGGCGGGACCGGTGGCAAGCACGCCGTTGCGGGTGCATGACATGGCGGGACCGCAAGACCGGAAAGCCGGAGATCGCCGTACTGTCAAGGCACAAGGCAATATGGTATCAACATGCCGTGACCGGCATGGCCGGGGCCATATTGCTTGCACATTCGCATGGGATAGGCAGTTGCCCCGCGATGAGTTACGTTACTCATTGCCAATCAGATAGGAATGGTCAGGGAGGACACATTCGATGAATCTCAAACCTGTAAAATTTCTGCTTGCCTCGGCACTTCTTGCTTCGGCGGCAGCCATGGCCGGTCAGGCCGTCGCTGCGCCCGTAACGCTGCAATGGTGGACCAACGCCACGGCTGATCCGCTCAAAGGAATCTTCCAGAAGGCGGCGGATGACTATCACGCCGCCCATCCGGACGTGACCATCAACATCACGCCGATCCAGAACGAGCAGATCACCCAGAAGCTCACCCTGGCTTTCCAGTCCGGCAGTCCGCCCGACATCTTCTTCGATCAGGGTGCGGCCCTTCTGGGTACCTATGACGGGACCGGCAAGGTCGCGGACATCACCGAGCAGACCAAGGGCTGGATCAAGGATATCGGCGCCGCCGCCAACAACTGGTTCATCGACGGCAAGCAGCTCGGCATCCCCTACACCATGCACGTTGTCGGCTTCTGGTATCGCAAGGACCTGTTCGAAAAGGCCGGCATCACCGCGCTGCCCAAGACGATGAGCGAGCTCAGTGCTGTCGTCGACAAGCTCAAGGCAGCGAAAATCGCTCCGATTGCCCTGGGTGGCAAGGATCGTTGGCCGGACGCCTTCTACTATGACATCTTCGCCCTCAGGCTTTGCAGCGAGGACGTGATGCGCGCCGACCTGAAGGCCGGCAAGCTGACCGACCAGTGCTTCACCGAGGCCGGGCAGAAGACGCTCGACTTCATCAAGACCGATCCGTTCAATATCGGCTTCAATGGCACCTCGGCCCAGCAGGGTCCCGGCAGCTCCGCCGGTCTGGTCGCCAACGGCGAAGCGGCCATGAACCTTCAGGGCACATGGAACTTCGGTGTCATGCAGAGCCTGACCGACACGAATCTGTCCGACAAGATCGGCTGGTTCCCCTTCCCGGCTGTTGAAGGCGGCAAGGGCAATCCCTCCGCGATGCTTGGCGGCGGCGACGGCTTCTCGTGCGGCAATACCGCCAATGTCAACGTCTGCGCCGACTTCCTGCACTTCCTGTCGAGCAAGGCCATTCAGGAAGAGATGGTCAAGGCCAAGGTGATCACGATCCCCGTGGTCGCGGCAGCGGCCGAAGCCATCGACCTGCCGGTCCTCAAGGACGTGGTCGGCTATGCCGCCAAGGCTGCCTATGTGCAGACCTATTTCGACCTCGCCCTGCCTTATGGCCAGGGTCAGGCGCTTGACGCCGCCGCGGCCGACATGTTCGCCGGTCAGGGTGGTGCCGACGCCATCGTTCAGGCCGTAAACAACTACTGATCATGACGACTCCCGCCGCCGTGTCCACCACGGCGGCGGGGTCCCAGCGTGCTTTTCAAGCTGCGCCGGCGCCCCGCCGTCAATTCCAGTTCCGCAAGCTTGCGGAACTTCTCGTGCTTGTCGGACCTTCGCTCGTCCTGTTTGTCACTTTCGTCTTCATTCCTCTGATAGCGGCGACCTATTACAGCTTCTTCAAGTGGAACGGATTCACGCCGCTCAACAATTTCATCGGTCTGGGCAACTACATCAAAATCTTGTCCGACCCGGTCTTTCTCAAGGGCGTGACCAACAACATCTTCATCGTCACGTTTTCGCTGGTGGTGCAGTTGCCATTGAGCATTGCGATCGCCCTGTTGCTCAATGGCCGTATCGTTGGCCGGACCGCCCTGCGACTTCTGGTGTTCACGCCCTATGTGCTTTCCGAAGCGATCGCGGCGGTGATCTGGTCGATGTTCCTGCAGCCCGGCGGCGCCTTCGACGATCTCCTGAAGGCCATCGGCATGGGAGACCTGGTGCAATTGTGGCTGGCCGACCGCAACGTCGTCATGTGGACCATCTTCGGTGTCGCCACCTGGAAATATATCGGCTTCGGTATCGTTCTGTTCCTCGCCGGCCTGCAGGGCACGCCCGAAGACGTCCGTGAAGCCGCGCAGATCGACGGCGCCAATCCCTGGCAGGTGACGCGCTACATCACGCTGCCGCTGCTGGCGCCGACGATCCGTATCTGGATCTTCTTGTCCGTCATCGGTTCGCTGCAATTGTTCGACCTGGTCTGGATCATGACCAAGGGCGGTCCGGCCGGAGCGTCGATGACCATGGCGACCTATCTCATCGATCGCGGTTTCGGGCGCATCGCATTCGGCTATGGCAGTGCCGTCGCCGTCGTTCTGTTCATCATCTGCTTCTCGTTCGCCCTGGTCTACCAGCGTTACGCGCTCAGGCGGGACGTCGAGGGCGCCCAGACAAGGGCGGTCGGCTCATGAGCACTGAAGTTACCGTCATGCGGCGTCCACACCGGCCGTTTTCGCTTCTCGTGCCGATCCGCTATCTGTCGGGGCTGCTGATCGTCGGCGTGACGCTGGTGCCGATCCTGTTCGTCATCATCGGCGGTTTCCGCACCAATGGCCAGCTCAATGCCAATCCGGCCGGTCTACCCAATCCGTGGGTCTTTTCCAACTATATCGGTGTGCTCACCAAGGAGTTGTTCTGGCGCTTCATGTGGAATTCGATCGTGGTGTCGGCCGGCTGCACGACCACGACGGTCATTCTCGGCGCGATGACCGCCTACGCCCTGTCGCGCTACCGGTTCCGCGGCCGCGAGGTGATCTATTCCGTGTTCACCATGGGTCTGTTGTTCCCGCTCTCGGTCGCCGTCCTGCCGGTCTATCTGCAACTGGCGCAACTGCATCTGCTCGACAATCCGCTGGGCGTGATCATCCCGCAGGTGGCGTTCTCGCTGCCGATCACCATCATCATCCTCAGGCCGTTCATGGCGGCCATCCCGAGCGAACTGCAGGACGCGGCGGAAATCGACGGCGCCACCCGGCTCGGCTTCTTCTGGATGATCCTGCTGCCGCTTTCGCGCCCGGCCCTGGTGACCGTCGCGGTCCTGGCCTTCATCACTTCCTGGAACGGCTATCTGCTGCCGCTGCTGGTTTTCACCAACCAGGACAACTTCACCCTGCCGCTGGGCGTGGCCACCTTCCAGACGCAGTATTCGCAGGACACGGCGTCGATCCTGGCCTTCACCGCGCTCAGCATGATCCCGGCACTGGTCTTCTTCCTGCTGCTCGAACGTCAGATCGTCGGCGGCCTGACCGGCTCGGTGAAAGGCTGAAGGCGCCGGCCTTCATGAGGATCCAGCCGAAAAAGAAGCACGCATTCCCTATCTGGAACGCGTGCTCCGTGGTCTCGCGCCATGGCGCGTTTCGTCCTCAAAAGGACGTGGCGCGCTCTATCGCACGCCCCAATGCGCGTGCAGTTTCCGGTTCGATTTTTCCAGCATGACCTGCTTGAAGCGCGGCCGGTGCGTGAGCAGATGCTCGGTGCCGAGCTTGGCGATATCGAGCACCGCCATCCAGACCAGGTTGTAGACCCAGACCCAGAAGATCACGTCCCAGGGCAGCGCCGGCACCAGCCAGCCGAAGCCGGTCATGAGCACCGCAAAGACCTGGGTGGCCAGGATCGCCCCGAACAGCGGCCAGGCCGGATAGGGCGCCTTCCAGAATCCCTTGCGGTTGCGGGTGACGAACAGCATCAGATGACCGCCGACCACGAGCTGCAGGAAGATCATGGTCTGCAGATGCGGCGTGTCCATGCCGTAGACCACCCTGCCCAGATACATCAGACCGAAGGTCTCGACGACGGACATGAACCCGAGGAGCGACGAGATCGTCAGCACGCGCGACATTTCCCAGCGGACCGGTTTCTTGTCGAGCCAGGTGTTGTCATAGGCGATGGTCATGATCGGGATGTCATCCAGAAGCGCCAGGACGATGATCATCACCGCGGTCAGCGGATAGACTCCGAAGATCACCATGGCCAGAACCACGAACAGCATGATGTCGATGGTCATGGCAATGCGATAGACGGTGTAGCTGGTCATGCGTTCGAAGATGCGCCGGGCTTCCTCGACCGCGCTGATGATCGTCGACAGGCCGGGCGTGGTCAGGATCAGATCGGCGGCGGCACGGGCCGCATCGGTCGCCCCGCTGACGGCGATGCCGACATCGGCCTGCTTAATCGCCGGGGAATCGTTCACCCCGTCGCCGGTCATGCCGACCAGATGCTGGCGATCCTGCAGCGCCTTGACGATGCGGAACTTGTGCTCCGGGAACACCTGGGCGAACCCGTCGGCGGCTTCAACCTGCTCGGCGGCGTCGGATGCGACCTGATTGCCCTGGGCGCCGAACAGATCGGTGGCCGGACGGATATTGCCGCCAAGTCCGAGCGTCCGGGAGATTTCGCGACCGATCGCGACATTGTCGCCGGTCACCATCTTGACGTCGATGCCGTGCAACTTGGCCTCGTCGATGGTCGACCTGGAGTCTTCGCGCGGCGGATCGAAGAGCGGCAGAATGCCGAGAAAGGCCCAGCTCTTGCCGTCGTCCGCGGAACGGGCGACGCCGAGGGTCCGGTAGCCCTTGGCGGCGAAATCGTCGACAAGGCTTTCCGCCTTCTGCGCATCGTCGCCGGTCAGCCCGGCAAGATCGAGGATCACCTGCGGCGCGCCCTTGGTGACGCGGAATGCGGCGCCGTCGGCTTCGATTGTCGCCTCGGTGCGCTTGCTCACCGGATCGAAGGGGACGAACGCGGTCTGGCGATAGCCGTCCAGCGTCCTGGCGTCCTCGAGCCCGCCGATGACGGCGAGATCGATGGCGTCCTTGTCCTCGGCCTTCGAGGCGAGCGCTCCGGCAAGGATCAGTTCCCCGGCATCCTTGGCGGCAAAGACCGAAGGGGTCCCGAGCGTCAGCTTGTTCTGGGTCAGCGTACCGGTCTTGTCAGAGCACAGGATGTCGATACCGGCCATTTCCTCGATCGACTGCAGGCGCGAGACGATGGCCTTTTTCTTGGACAGGGCCAGGGCACCGAGC
>CAZKTH010000111.1:0-10335 GCA_964555575.1 uncultured Devosiaceae bacterium
ATGATCGGCTTCGAGCCGGCGCAGCACCGCTTCCGCTTCCGCGCCGTGAAAGCGCGCGATTGTCATCAACAGCGCGGCGCGGCTTTCGGGTGCCTTCATGACGCCAAACAGGTACCACATGCGTGCCTCGTTGCGGCTCCAGCCGGTGACGATGTCCTTGTCGCGCCCGGCGCCAGCCTCGAGGCCTTCGAGCGGATGCCGGGCGAGGCTCGTGCCGTCGGCGACGATACCGAGCGTACGGCCACCGGGGGCGTTGCGCGCTCCGAGATCTGTGGTGACGATCCGCTCCTGGATATCGAGAATGCGTTCGACCGGCAGCGCGGCGAGCGCGTTTACATCGCCAGGCGCGATGCCCGCCTGATCAAGAAAATCCCGCGCCATCGCCTCGGCCGTTGCGGAATCGATGATGCGGCTGGCCGAGCCGCTCATCATCCAGGCGCGACGGAAGAGGTGATCGATGCCGTCGACCCCGAACAGGGCGCCGATGGTGAAAGCGCCCGAAGACATGCCAACGAGTGTGACGTTGTCCGGATCGCCGCCGAACCCGGCGATGTTCGCCCTGACCCAGCCGAGCACCGCGACAAGATCGAGCATGCCGCGATTGGCAGGGGCGCAGCCTACGCCCATCAGCGGTTCGAGATGCAGGAAGCCGAGTGCGCCGACGCGCGTGTTCGGCCGTACCAGCACGACGTCGCCGCGGCGGGCGAAAACCGGCCCGTCGATCGCACCTGCCATGGCCGAGCCGGTCTGGAAGCCGCCGCCGAAGACATGAACGATGACCGGACGGCGCGCGCCATCAGCCGCCGGTGTGAACACATTGAGGTTCAGGCAATCCTCGGATGTTTCGAAGTCGGCCGAGGGTGGCGCCCAGTCCGGCATCGGCCGCCGGATCTGCGGTGATGACGCGCCCGGCCGGGTTGCATCGACGACTCCGGCAATGTCGGGAAGGGGGCTGGGCGCCTTGAAGCGCAGAGTGTCGATCGGCGGTGCAGCATAGGGAATGCCGAGGAACCGCAGACCATTATCGTCTTCCAGCCCGCGATAGCGCACCCCTTGCCACAATGTCTCGCAGGTTCGGGGCATCAAGCGCTCGGCCCAGGCCGTCCTCCCGCCTTGTCCAGAAGATGGCAGGAGGCGCGCTGGCCACCGCTGATATCGTGCATCTCCGGTACCTCGTTGACGCAGCGTTCGAAGGCGAGCGGACAGCGCGTCCGGAACGGACAGCCGCTCGGAATCTGATGTGCCGAGGGAATCTCGCCCTTGAGGCGGGCGCGCCTGCCATCGGTCTTGCCATTGCCCGGCGCCGAGGCAAGAAGCGCCCTGGTATAAGGATGCTGCGGCGACCCATAGACGCGGTCGCGCGGCCCCTGTTCGACGATGGAGCCGAGATACATCACTGCGATCTCGTCGCACATGAACTGCACCACGCGCAGATCGTGCGAAATGAAGATCATGGTCGTGCCGTGCCGGCTCTGCAGATCGCGCATCAGGTTGAGCACCTGCGCCTGCACCGATACGTCGAGGGCACTGACCGGTTCGTCGGCGACGACCAGTTCGGGACTTGTGGCCAAAGCGCGCGCCACCGCGATGCGCTGGCGCTGGCCGCCGGAGAATTCGTGCGGAAATCGGTCGAGGGCATTTTGCGGCAACCCGACTTCCGACAGCAGTTCGGCAGCAACGCGGTCGCGCGATTTCTCGTCGCCCATGCCATGCACAAGTTGCGGCTCGGTCAGCGTCTCGCGGATCGTCATACGCGGGTTGAACGAACCGAACGGGTCCTGAAAGACCATCTGCATATGCCGGCGCTGGCGCCGGAGAGCCTCGCCCTTGAGCGCAAGAAGGTCATTGCCGTCGAACTCGATTTCACCGGCGGTCAGGTCGATCAGGCGCAAGAGCAGGCGCGCGATGGTCGACTTGCCGCTCCCCGATTCTCCCACAATGCCGAAGGTCTTGCCGGTTTCGACATCGAAGCTGACGTCGCGTACGGCCTGAACATTGCCGAAGGTCTTGGAGACGTGTCTGAGGCGGACGAGATGTCTGGTGTCGCTCATCGGATCATTTCCTCGAGCGGATACCAGCACCGGACCAGACCCCTCTTGGTCGTTTCGAGGGCCGGTCGTGTCGCGCATTTCTCGCCAGCGTACGGACAACGCGGCGCGAACCGGCAACCGGTGGGCCAATCGCCAATCTGCGGTACGGTGCCGGGGATCGGGGTCAGCTTTTCGGTGCTGCCGTCCTTGGCGGGCACGGCGTCGAGCAGACCGCGTGTATAGGGATGGACGGGAGAGTCCACCACCGTACCGCTCGTGCCGGTTTCCACCACGTCCCCGGCATACATGATCACGGCGCGTTCGCAGAAATCGCTGACGACTTCGAGGTCGTGGGTGATGAACAGCATGGCCAGATTCAGTTCGGTGCGCATGTCCTCGAGCAGGTCGAGCACCTGAGCCTGGATGGTCACATCGAGCGCGGTGGTCGGTTCATCGGCGATGACCAGGGACGGATCGCAGGAAATGGCCATGGCGATCATCACGCGCTGGCGCATGCCGCCCGAGAGCTGATGCACATAGCCGGCAAGGATATCGCGTGGCCTCGGGATGCCGACCCGGTCGAGCAGTTCAGCCGCCCGGTCCATGGCCGCCTTTTTGGAAAGGCCGAGATTGGTGCGCAGCGTGTCGGTGAGCTGATGGCCGATGGAGAGCGTCGGATGCAACGCCGTCATCGGTTCCTGGAAGATGAAGCCGATCTCACTGCCGCACAGGCGCCGGCGCTGCCGAGTCGGCAGGTTGCCGATCTCACTGCCGTTGAGCCGGATTGCGCCAGTGACGATGGCATTTTCCGGCGGCAGTCCGATCACTGCGCTGGCCGTGATCGACTTGCCACAACCCGATTCCCCGACCAGCGCAACCGCTTCGCCCGGCGCGATGGCAAAGGAGATGTCGGTGACGATCGGAACGACATGCGAGTCGATCCTGAGGCTAAGGTTGAGCCCCGCGACGTCCAGAACCGGTTCGCTTCCCGCGGCGGAGGTTCCGTTCCTGTCGGTCAAGATGTCGGCTTGCATCTTCACTGGTAGCGGATCCTAGGGTCGAGATAGGCATAGATGATGTCGATGATCAGGTTGAGTGTGGCGAGGACCAGGGCGATGGTCAGCACGCCGCCCTCGACGACGGGGTAATCGCGCCGCCCGACAGCCTCGACCAGCATGCGGCCGAGGCCGGGCAGCGCAAAGATGATCTCGATGGCGACGGCGCCACCGAGCATGTAGCTGGCCGACAGGCCGACTACGGTAACCACCGGAATCGAGGCGGTACGCATGGCGTATTCGCCGATCACCTTGCGCTCGGGCAGGCCTTGCGCGCGGGCGGTGGTGATGTAGGGCTCGTTGAGCACATCGAGCATGGACGAACGCATCATGCGGGTCATCAGCGCCGACTGGCGTATGCCCAGCGCCAGCGCCGGCAGGAAGATCGTCGCGCCGAAGGCGATCAGGCCGGCCGAGGGCGGATTGTAGCCTGCCACCGGGAACCATCTGAGGGTCACCGAGAAAATGAAGATCAACAGCAGGGCGAACCAGAATTCGGGGAGCGATATCCCCAGCACGGCCCAGGTGATCAGACCCCGGTCGACGGGATTGTTGCGGTTCATAGCCGCGATCAGGCCCATGGTGACGCCGAACAGGATGGCCAGAACAAGCCCGACCAGCGTCAGCAACAGTGTTACGGCGGCGTAGGAAGGGATGATCTCGACGACCGGGCGGCGGAAGAAGAGGGAATCGCCGAGATTGAGGGTCAGGATGCCTTTGAGCCACAACAGGAACTGGATCCAGATCGGCTGGTCGAGCCCGAGTTCCTGACGCAGGGAGGCGATCTGGTCGGCCGTGGCTTGGTCGCCGAGCAGCATGCCGGCCGGATCGCCCGGCGACAGTCTCAGCAGCAGGAACACCAGGATCAGCGGTACGAAGATGGTGGGCAGGATCAAAAGGAAACGTTTGCCGACATAGCGCAGCATGATCAGCGTCTCCTCGCCAGGCGGGGATCGAGGATGTCGCGCAGCGAGTCACCGAGAAGATTGAGCGCCAGGATGGTCATCATCAGCGCCAGACCGGGGAACAGGACGATCCACGGCGCCTTGGCGATGTAGTTGCGCGCCTCAGTGAGGGCGTTGCCCCAGCTCAACTCGTTCGGCCCGATGCCGACACCGATGAAGCTCAGCGCCGCCTCGCCGAGCACGGCGGCCGAGAAGATGAATGAGGCCTGCACCAGGATCGGCGACATGACGGCTGGCAGGATGTACCTGACGAACAGGCGTCTGGTCGGCACGCCGACCGAGCGCGCCGCTTCGATCATCTGCAGTTCGCGTACCACCAGTACCTGTCCGCGCACGATGCGTAGCGACGGGGCGATGAGCACGATCGTCAGCGACGTGATCACGGTGCTGACGCTGGGACCGAGTATGGCGGCGGCGGCAACTGCCAGAACGATGCCCGGAAAGGACATCAAGCCGTCCACGAAGCGCATCAGCACCACGTCCACCTGACGATAGAAGCCCGAAATCGAGCCCAGGGCGATGGCAATCGACATGGAGATGGCGGTGACGACCAGACCGACAAGCAGCGAGGTACGGCCACCCCACATCACCATTTTGAACATGTCGCGGCCAAGATTGTCGGTGCCGAAGAAATACTCGGCACCGGGAGGCGTGAACCGGCGCACCGGGTTGACCCGCATGGGATTGCCCGGTGCGATGACCGGCGCCAGGACAGCACTCAGCACGATGATCACAAGCACGACGATCGAGAAGATGGCGGTCGGATTGCCAATCAGGCGTTGCCAGACATTCTTGTTGGCAGTGACGGGATTGCTCCCGTCACTGCTTGGAAGTGCTTCCGACGCTGAGTTGTCCAGAGCCGTCATGGTCTCAGTTCTTCGGCGGTGCGATGTTGTAAAAGTCATACGCACGCGAGGGGACGCGATCCGGATTACCGACGCCCGAGCGGATACCATACATGTTGGCCTCGGTGCCGTACTTGATGAACGGGAACTGATCATAGATCAGGGCGTGCACCTTCTCGAAGATCGCCTTGCGCTTGTCGGCGTCAATCGTGGAGGCGAGTTCGCTCATCAGCTTCATCTTTTCGGGGTCGGTCCAGAACCCGGGATAGGATGGATTGAGATAGGCGATCGAGGTCGGATCGATATAGGTCGGCAGGAAGCTCGAGAAGGCATCCATCGCTTCGGGATTGGCCCGCTGCTGGATGTAGTTGGCCATCGGCGATTCCTGGATTTCAACATTGATGCCGATATCGCCGAGCTGCTGAGCGGCGGTAATCGCGGTCAGATAGTGCTTCTCGTATTGCTCGGATGCCACCAGCCAACGGATCGGCTCGCCCTTGTAGTTCGACTTGGCCAGGAATTCCTTGGCCTTTTCGGGCTGGGCGTGGACATAGTCCTCCGGCACGCCGGCAATGGTGTACCAGAACGAGTTCGGATCCGGGATCCAGCTCGGATCGAGGGTGTAGAACTCGGGATTGCCCACCGAGGCGAGCATGATCGGCTCCTTGTCGAGCGCATAGTAGATGGCGCGCCTCAGATTGACGTCGGCGGCGACACCCTGCTTGGTGTTGAACACCGCCGTCAGCGACTGGTTGTTCGGAACCACGACGGGCTCGACCCCGTCGGCGTTCATGAGCGCATCGTAGAAGTCCGAGGGCAGTTCCATGCCGATGTCGATCTCGCCGGTGATCAGCGAATCGCGCCGTACCGAAGCCTCCGGCATCAGCTTGACTTCGATGATATCGGCGTAGGCATGTTTCGCACCGGCCTGCGCCGAGGACGGCTCGGACCGGGACTGGTAGTCTTCCCAGCGCGTCATCACGACGCCCTGGTCGGGCTGATAGCTGGTGAGCGTGTACGGACCGGTGCAGTCAAGTCCGCGGGTGGCTTGCGTCGGCGAAGCCCCCTCCAGCGATTTGGCGGACATGATGGATGCCTGCGCACCCGTCAGAAGCCCGGGAACGATCGGGGAGGGACTGTTGAGCTTGATCATGATGGTCTTGTCGTCCACCGCCTCGAGGCTCTTGGTCACGGCCTTGAAGGAAGCGCCAATCCCCGCCGCTTCACGGAAGCGGTTGAGCGAGGCAAGCACGTCGTTCGAGGTGACGGGCAGACCCGAATGGAACTTCAGTCCGTCGCGAAGCGTAATGGACAGCTCTGTGCCGTCTTCGGAGTATTGGTAGTCGTTGGCCAGCATGGGCTGCGGGCTCCAGGTCTCGTCCTGGGCGAAAAGGCCTTCGCACACGACGGTCGCCGTCAGCCAGTTGATGCCGAATGTGGTGACGACCGGATCGGGCGTCGGTCCGATCTGTGAAATGCCGACCCGTAGCGTGCCACCGCGCTCAAACTCCTGGGCAGTGGCACCAACCACCGCCAGGGCAGCCAGCGAGACGCCGGCGACGCCGATGGTCAGTAACTTCAACACGCTGTTATTCTTCATTCTCTCCTCCCTATGAAGTCGGTATTTGTCCGGCGAGTCCGGATATGTTTCCAGCCATCCCATGTGGCCGGGGCGAAAGATCCTCGGATACCTCCACCGTCAGCCCGAGGACGAGGTAGGCAAGACTCTTGCCATGCGTATCGATGCCCAGGCTCGAATTGACGCCGCCTTCGAGCGCATCCTCGATGACGAAGTTCAGCGCCTTGAGGCGCGGAACCTCGTAGCGTCGCACTTCGGTGACCAGGCGGTGCGCAAACAGGTCGCGGACGCGCTCTTCGGTGACCTGTTCGAGCAGGATCGGCCAGTATTCGGGTTCGTGGGCAATCACCGACACGTTGAGCCGGTTGCCTTTGTCGCCGGCGCGCCCATGCGCGATGGCGTGCAGCGGCAGGGCATGCTCGTTGGCTGGCATCATGCCACCTCCGCCATGACAAATCGTTCCGGCACCAGTTTGCGCGGCACCAAAAAGGACTGGGTGTGGATGCGCGGCCGGACCTGGGAACGGATGCCGCCGCCACCGGCCGGGCCGCAGCAATAGAGGGCGCCTACCTCCTGTACGGCGTCGCGCACCGCCTGCTCGCCATGCGAACTGAAGGCGAAGCGGACGCGGAAATCGGACCCGGCCGGGTCCGCCGACCTCCGGAGCACGCCCGACTCGCTGTCGAAGGTGCTGGCAATGCCGACGATGTCGGCACGGAACCGTACGTCGATGCCGCGCAGCTTCAGCCGCTCGGCGATGATTTCCACCGCGAGATTTGCACGGGCTGCCGAGTTGTGCCCAGCATAGGAGATTGCCGCCTCGCCGAACCAGTCTCCGGCGTAGCACAGCGTCGCCTTCAGCTGCTCCGGTGGCGCATGGCCCCGGGCACCGGTGATGCGGACGCGGTTTTCGCCGATTTGTTCGAGATCGACCTCCAGCAGGTCGAGGACGACGTCCGGCGTCAGATAGGCGCCGGGGTCGTGTATCTCGTAAAGGATCTGTTCCTTGACCGTCTTGAGATCGACCCGGCCACCGGTATCGCGCGCCTTGGTGATCACGAAGCTGCCGTCGGCCTCGACCTCAGCGATGGGGAAGCCGATCTCAGCCGGACGCGACACGTCCTTGATCCCCGGATCGGCAAAAAAACCACCGCTCACCTGCGAGCCGCATTCGAGC
This sequence comes from uncultured Devosiaceae bacterium, assembly GCA_964555575.1. Classification (GTDB taxonomy): domain Bacteria; phylum Pseudomonadota; class Alphaproteobacteria; order Rhizobiales; family Devosiaceae; genus JAHJQZ01. The sequence goes on from CAZKTH010000111.1 coordinate 7,652, forward strand.
AAATGCCCGACCAGCGTTCCCGCGGCGATCCTGTCCAGGTCGTCCCAGTCCCAGCCGAAATATGCCACCAGCGGTCCGAGTACGAGTGCCGGATCGGCGACGCGGCCGGTGATGACCACCTGCGCGCCGGCGGTTATGGCATCGGCGATGGAGCGGGCGCCGAGATAGGCGTTGATCGAGATGAATTCACCATCTGCCGAAGGCAGGCGTCCGTCACCGTCCCAACGCTGCATCTGGTCGATCCCGACACGTCCGAGCAGGTCGTCCCCTTCGACAATGCCGATGCGAATGTCGCCAAGCCCCTCGGCGCGCGCGATGCGCGCCAGGAGCCTGGCAGCCGCGGGAGGATTGGCGCAGCCGAAATTGGAAACGATGGTGATGCCGGCTTCGATGCAGGTTCTGAGGATCGGCGTGACCAGTGGCTCGATAAGCGGTTCGTATCCCTTGTCCGGATCGTCGCGGCGAGCGATCTGGCCGAGCGCCAGCGTCCGTTCGCCCATGGTCTCGAAAACGATGGCGCCGCCCTGACCGGCCGCGGCGATCTCCGCAACCACCGATTGCGGCGCGTCGATGCGATCACCCGAAAACCCCGCTCCCGAGCCGATACGGAACATACCCTCTCCCTAATATTGATTATTTCATCGCAAAAATTATCGATAAAGTCAACGACCGAACTTGCGCCGCTCGTTACGAAGCGGATAGAAGTTGGGAAATGGCAGAAAAGGTGTCTCGAAGGTGGGATCGGCAGGCAAAAGCTGGGATGCGCTTTATCAGCAATTGCGCATGGACATCATCCTGGGCAAGTACCGCCCACGCGAACGACTGATCGAGGACGATATCATCGCCCGCAACCAGGTGACACGCCACGCCGTGCGCCGCGCCTTCGACGAACTGGAACGCCTCGGGATGGTGGTCCATCAACCCAACCGGGGCGTGCAGGTCAGGGACTATTCCGCAAAAGAGATCAAGGAACTCTACGAGGTACGGGAGTGCCTCGAGGAAGGCGCGGCCATGCGTTTCAGCCTTCCCGCCAGCGAGGAAACGCTGAGCGAACTCGAGGACCTGGCCGAACAGCACAGTGTCGCCTCACGCAGTGAGCGCTATGCGGACGTCTTCGTGCTGAACAACCAGTTTCACGAGACACTGTATCGGGCCGGGGGCAACAGGGAGATGGCGGAGGCGATCCGTCATTTCACCTTCGCGACCCACCCCATCCGCACAGGTGCGTTCTCGAACCAGGAGTTGCGCGAACTGGCGATTTCGGAACACGTCGCTATGGTTGAGGCCATCCGGGACGGTGACCGCAAGAAGCTGGCGACGATCATTCGCACCCACATTGCTCGCCCGCGCGAATTCTACATGGCAAACATCATGCTTCCGGTCGCACTGGTGTAGCGGATCGACTGCGAAGGGCTCACGGCCAATCACGTTTGGCAGGACGAAAAAGCGTCATGGCGGCATGATGACACTTCACTTGGAGCAATTTCCCGGTTCACGATGACTGCGATTGACGCAGTCGGTACCTCCAAAGAGGTGGCTAGCGAAGTCCGCCTTCAGGCTGCGATTGCGATCATCTCGGCGGTTGATATAGGGCGCGTTTATAGGGCGCGTTGGCGTCTGGCAGTTTGGGGGCCGTGTATGGACGGGCGGGTTTGAATATAAAAATAGTTAAAGCAGAATTCCGGAAGACGATGTCCGGGTTGTTCGACACCCAAACACAAATTGAAATGTCTATCACATGAAGAGTTATCGCCTGTCTTGGTTCAACTCCGTGCTCGCGCCTAGGACAGGCCAGTTGATCGCAAAGCCGAATAGCCGGCCAATGCGCCGAGCGCGCTGACGCTCGTTCCCCAGGCAAGATCGATCACCGTCACCAGCACCGGCCAGTCGCGCAGCGTCGAGAGGTTGGTGATATCGTAGGTGCCATAGGCCACGAGGCCGAGCAGGGCACCCAGACCCAGCGCCATGAGCCATGAGCCGGCATTGGCCGCCGGCAGCACCGCGAACACGACGATCCCGACGACGTAAAAGACATAGAACAGCGCCGCGATCTGCAGCGACGGCTCGGGGGCCAGCAAAGGGCCGAGCATGGGCTTGTACAGCCACCCCGTCGCGGTCGACAGCCAGACGAAATCGAGGGCGAAAAAACAGATCGCGGCTGCCGCATAGGCGACACCAAAGGCAAGCATCGGTTTGATCTCCGGTTCAGATGCCAAGGAAGGGCTGGGCCAGGCGAACGATCAGGCTGCGGAACCGCAAGGGCGCGTCCGTCACGGCAAGGCAGATGCAGTCCTGATCGCTCCCGGCGCAGGGCGTGTGCTGGACATCCGGATCGGCTTCCTCCATTTCGCCGACGCCGAACCGCTCCTCGCCATCGACCAGCGTGCCGCGCAGCACCACGGTCAGTTCGAGGCCGCGATGGCCATGCTCGGGAACCGGCGAACCGGCGGGAATGCGCAGGAGCCGAACCGTGGTTTCCCGGTCGCCCGTCGGGATCATGGCCTGATGACCGGCCGTGCCGATACGCTTCCAGCGGACCGCATCGAGATCGACCCCGATATAGGATCGGAGCGGGGACGGCACATTGGCATTTGTTGCATGTTGTTCCGAAGGCCCCGGCGCGGTCCCGTCCTCGGGCGCTTCGATCCTTTTGAGGATGGCGTCGAATGCGCTGTCGCCGACCG
>CAZKTH010000112.1:0-10294 GCA_964555575.1 uncultured Devosiaceae bacterium
CAGCCTTGAATCCGATTTGCTCCTGCTTGGGAACCCCTAATCCCTAATTCGTCACTTCAGCCTAGTGCAGCGCTGCATAGGCGACGAGGATGGCGATGAGCACGACGCAGGCCATCAGCGTCGCATTCATGCGCCGGCGAGCGAAGGGCTCGGGCACGGTGCCGCGATAGCCGGACCAGACGTCCCAGGCGCCCTGGGCGGCAAAGCCGACGGTCAGGATGGCGATCGCCGGCCCGAAGGGCAGAACGAGCGTGATCAGGCCGACTAGGGCGCTGGCGGCGCCAAGCACATAGACCTGGTCCGTGCCGGCATTGCCGGCGATGCGGATGCCCCAGCGCACCCCCCCGAGAAAGGCGAGCAACAGCGCCGCATAGCCGATGATCGCCCGTTCGAGCACGATCCGGTCAAGCGGCAGCAGGGTGGGCCAGACAATGAGCGCAAGGCCGGCCAAAAGGGGTACAAGGCTCAGCGCCGTGGCGAGAACGACGATGTGCGGCAGGGGCCGGTCCCGCATGTGCTATCTCCTGAAAATGACGCCGGCGAGCCATCCGGTTGTCAGGGCGAGGGCGACACAGGCAAGGCCGTAGACGAGAGGGTATTGGCGGGCCGAATCGCCCAGAAGGCGTTCGAGGCCGGCCTTGCGCACCACGAAACTCTCGGCCTCGTGGGTGATCAGTTCATTGTTCCTGAACAGGAAGGTCTGGGCCAGGAAGGTCCCGTTCGCCACGTCTCCCGGCAGCTCGATGTGCACCGAATAGAGCGTCGGCGAGCGGAACTGCACGCCGTTCTCGTTGATGCCGTAAAGCTGCTTCAGTGTCATCAGCCTGACCAGCTCGTCCTTGAACAGATACGGATTGCTGTTGCCCTCGGCCGTTGATCCGTTGCCGGTCGCGCTCAGGAGGATGTCATTGGCCTTGAGCACGTCCGCACTGGTGATCGTGGTGAGCGGTGCGCTCGAAAACACCCATTTGTAGGACGGAATCTTGAAAAAGGTCTCGGTTCTGGTGTTGAGCCAGATGACGTACTGGTTGGTCTTTTCCCGAACAACGCGGTTCTGCACCGGCCCGGTGACGACGACGATCACCTGGAACGGACCCTTGACCGGCTTGTCGGCATTGCCGATCGCCGGTTCGACATTGCCGAAAAGCGTCAGGGTCTGGCCGATGAAATTCGAGGTTACCTCGATCTGGTGTTTGGTCAGGGCGCCGGCGAGGCGCTGTCCCGCAACGGGCGGAACGAGCATCAGGACCAAAACAAGAGCCAGAGCGAGACGGACGCGCATGCTAGCCTCCCGTGATGCCGAAGGCAGAGGTCGAGAACACATCTTCCGGCGGCACGATCAGGCCGACGGCGAAACGGATGGCGACCGCAAGGACCAGAAGGGCGAGAAGGGCGCGCAATTGCTCGCCTTTCAGATACTGACCGGCCGCGACGCCGAACTGGGCACCGATCACGCCGCCGACCATGAGGCAGAAGGCCAGCAGGATGTCGACGCTCTGGGAACTGACGGCGTGCAAAATCGTCGAGGCCGCCATGATCGACAGCACCTGCACCAGCGAATTGCCGATGACCACCGAGCCGGGAACCCTCAGAATGTAGACCAGGGCCGGCACCAGGATGAAGCCGCCACCAATGCCGAGCATGGAACCGAGGAATCCGGTGCCGCCGCCAATGACCAGAATCGGCAATACGCTGATATAGAGCTTGGACCGCTTGAACCTCAGCCTGAACGGCAGCCCGTGCACCCAGTTGTGCTGGTGCGGCAGCCTTTCCCGAACCACGAGACCGCGCTTCTGCTTGAGCAGGGCATTCACCGCCTCGATGAGCATGAGCGTGCCGACAATGCCGAGCAGAGCGACATAGCTCAGGGAAATGACCAGATCGAGCTGGCCGATCGCCTGCAGGGCAGAAAAAACGAAAACGCCGGCAAGGGCTCCCAGAACTCCCGACAGGACGAGATAGAAGGCCAGATGCAGATCGATGCCGCCGCGCCGCCAGTAGGAGAGGGCGCCCGAGGTCGAGGCCGCGACGACCTGGCCGGCGACCGAGGCGACGGCGACCGGTGAGGGAATGCCGGAAAAGATCAGCAGGGGTGTCAGCAGAAAGCCGCCCCCGATTCCGAACAGCCCCGATAAAAACCCGACCGCCGCGCCGAGTCCGGCCAGATAGAAGACATTGAGCGAGAGTTCGGCGATGGGGAGATAGATTTGCACCTGATTTGACAACCTCGGGACGAAAAATCCGGACGGCACATGCTTGTGCCGCACGGAAGGGGAGTCAACGCAAACACCGTTTCGCCGCAATGCCTATAGCACGATCCGTTCCGATGGAATCGGAACCTGTGCCTTGTTCCGCTGGTTGCATCAATTCTGACGAAAACCGGTCCCGGCTTGTCGTGCGATGCCCCAGGGCTAGACGGGTTGGCTCCCCAGGACCGCGAGCAGGCGCGGGTTGACCAGACCCGTTGGCGCCATGCCGGTTGCTTGCTCGAACTCCTTGATAGCCTGCGTTGTTTTCGGTCCCATGACGCCGTCGACCGAGCCCGGATCGTAGCCAAGCCGCGCCAGTGCCCGCTGAACGCTCTCGGTCACCGATTTGTCGGAAATGGTCTGGCCCGGATCGAAATCCTTCGACCAGGTGCCGATCGGCGCGAAATTGGCGGGAATGCTGATCGGCGCCATGTGCCAGTCGGCGACTTCCGCCTTGGCCGCCTTGAGCGCGTCGGCATCCAGCGACCGGCCGATATCGTCGCGCGCCATCGCTGCGTCCTTGTCGCCGTCCTCGGCGGCCAGGGCGAACCATTTGTAGGAGGCCTTGAGGTCCTGGGTGACGCCGAGGCCCCGCGCATAGAGCATGCCGAGATTGAACTGGCTGTCGGTCATGCCGGTGTCGGCGGCGCGTTCGAACCATTCGGCCGCCTTGGCGAAATGCTGTTCGCCGAGATCGCCGCTGGCATAGAGCGAGGCGAGATTGTGCATGGCCATGCGGTTGCCGGCCTCGGCGGCACGCGAATACCACAAACGTGCCTGTTCGAGATCCTTGTCGATGCCGTTGCCGTGCTCGAACAGATTGCCGAGGCGATACTGCGCCGGGGCGAAGCCCTGCGCCGCGGCCCGTTCGTACCAGATCGCTGCCGTCTTGAAGTCCTGCGGCACGGCGCTGCCCTCTGTATAGATGGCGCCGATCTCGAACTGGGCCCGCGGATCGCCATCGGCCGCCGCCTGTCTGAGTTCCATGGGTCCGGCGCTTTCCGGCGGCAGTTCGAGCGTGATCGGGGTCGGCTCCGGATCGGGCTGCGGCTCGTCGATCGGCGGCACCGAATGGGTGAAGGTTTCATCGAGCGCCGAGGAACCGGGCAGGGGTTCCGGCGTCAGTGCCGAAGGCAGGATCTGCCGGTGCGGCGAAGTCCGGCTCAGATCCGTGGCGATGTCGGGATTGATCGAGCCGGTCGGGTTGGGATCGTAGAGGGTGTCGGGCAGTGTGGTCCCTTCCGGTTCCAGCGTTCCGACCGCCGTTACCCTGGTCGTTATCGGTGGCGTCAGCCTCTGAACGATGAGATTGGCGGCAAGGATCACCGTGGCCACGAGCGCGGCGGCAAGTACGAGCGAGCGGCCATTGCGTGCCATGAAGCTGGCGGACTTGCCTTCGCCGATCTCGTCGAAGGACTTGTCATTGATGTCTTCGGGGAAATCCTCGAGCGTCGCCCTGCCGCGCGGAAGCCCCCGGGGCGCCGGTTCAGGCGCTTCAGGCGCTTCGGGCGGTTCCGGCGCTTCGGGCGGTTCCGGCGCTTCGGGCACCTCAGGCGTTTCGGGCAAAAAGGCAGCCGGCGGTTCGACCGGTCCGGCCGCTTCCGGCTTGCCGGTGTTCTGGAAACGCGCCAGGGCGCGCCCGAACAGCGATTGCGGCGCCTCGTCCTTGGCACGGGTTTCCTGGCTGGAGCGGACGGCACGGCGCGCCGCGGCGATGAAGGTGCCGCGATCGGTCAGCGGCGCCGGCATTTCCGCGTCGTCGGAATCGAAATTGCCGGCTTCGGATGCCCCCATCGGAGTGAATCCGACCGCGTCCTCGGCAAAGCTCGAACGCGGCGGCGCCGGCCGTTCGACCTTCGCGGCATCGAAGCTCGGCAGTACGGCAGGCCTGGCGGTGTCGGGCTGCGGCTTGGGCTGCGACGGCGGTTCGTCGAAGCCGATCGTCGACCAGTCCTCGACCGGGGCGATCAGCATGCTCAGTTCATCGTCGACAAGCGGCCGGTCGGCGCTCGGCGGATGTGGCATGCTGTCGGCCTGTTGCGGCGTGCGGGCCGTCTGTGGTTCGCTTTTCGGCTCGGAAAAGGCCGGTTCGGGCTCGTCCGGCGTTTCGGCGGCCCGATCCGGTGCGGGTTCGGCGAATTTCGTCGCCGGCGCGGGACTGGCGGATCTGGCCGTCGGTGTCTCGTCCCGATCCGGCAGGGGCGCGGCGGATCCGGCCTCCGGCGCGGCCGCATCGGGCGGCTTGACCGTGGTGATCGGCGGTGGCGCGAAGACCGGCACCGTCTGCGACAGGGCGAAGCTGTGCTCCGATGGCGCCGGCGGCGGCATATCCGGTTGTTCTGCCTGGCGGGCGAGGTTTTCGAGCGTCGTCTCGAGGCGGTCGAGCCGTTCGTCGACCCGGGTCAAATTGTCCGCCACATCGCCGAGCAGACCCGGCGCCTCGACGGGCTGCCTTTCGGCAAACAGCTTGGAGAGTCGCGCTTCGAGGGCATCGAGGTCGGTCTGGCCGAGTCCGGCATCGGCGGCGCGCAGCCGCACCATCTCCTGGGAGGTGCGCTCGGCGACCAGTTTGGCCAGCGCCTGCAGGTCGGGTCCGTTCTCGCGGCCGGATTCGGTCCTGTAGAGTTCGGTCAGACCGTCGAGCTGCTGGCCGGTCTGGTCCATGCGCTGGACAAGATGGCGGATCTGCTCCTCGATCTCGGAAAAGCTCGGACCGGGAGGTGGTTCCGCCGCGTCGATCTTGGTGGTCAGGCTGTCGAGTCGGGATTCGAGCGCGGCGAAGCGCGGCTCCAACACATCGCGCACCGCCTGGCTCAGGGCCTGGATGTCGTCGCGCAACTCGGAAATGGCGGCATCGCCGGCCCGGCCCATGCCGTCGATCTGTCCGGACAGGACTTCGAGCCGCGCGATGATGCCGGCGAGGATCTCGGCGTCGCCGGAGTGCTTGAGCGCTTCCGTGATGCCGCCCATTTCCTGGGTCAGACGATCGAAATCCTCGGGGGTGATGGCGGTGGAATGTTCGAGCGCGTCGATGCGGTCATAAATGTTCCTCACCCCCTCCTCGATGGCGCGCATCGCCGTGCCCTGGGCTTCGAGCGCTTCGGTCTGGACGCGAACCGCCTCAGTCTGGCTGATGGCAGCGGCTTCCACCTCGCGGGCGGCCCGGCCGACTTCCTCGACCTGAAGGGCGGCCAACCTGTCGACGGTGGCGCTCAACTCGTCGATCCGGCGCGTCAGGGCGCCGATCTCGGGCTTTCCGCCTTCGGCATAAAGCCGGGCGAGATCGGCGATCTGGCTTTCCAGCCGCTTGACCTGGCCCTGTTCCCCGACGGCGCCGGCAACGAGCTCGACGACATGGGTCAGCTGCCCGACCTGGGCGGCGATGTCGGCGATGTCGCCGGAGGCGTCGCGGGTGACCTGCACGTCGGCTTCGAGACGTTCGAGCCGTCCCGTCATGCCGGACACGGCGCTCGTCAGCCGTTTCAGACTCTCGATCGCCTCGTCATTGCCTTCGGGCGTCGGCGCCGGCATCGGGGTCCGGCGGCTCGGGAGAAGTGACGGTCCGGCGCCCGGCTCCGGTGCGAACGCCGCTTCGAGGTCGTGCGGAGCGAAGGCCGGGTGATCGTAGCCATGCACGACGGGGCCGGCAGGACGGGAGGTCCGGCGTGCCGGGTCCGGCCGTTCCTGCCAGGCCTGGGCGGTGTCATCTCCGGGGGCGTGGTCCGTCGGCCGGCGTGGGTCATGGCGCACCGGCTCCAGCGGATCGTAGCCCGACCCGTCATACGGGTCCGCGACCGCAGGCGCGTCATACGAATCCTCGCCCGCAGGCGCGTCCGGCGCGGCCATTTCCGTACGGGCGCGGATTTGGCTGATCGCGATCTGAAGATCGTCCTGAGGCGGAGCGGCATGATCGTGGTGCGTCTCCGAGAAGCGCTCGACCGCCTTCTGGACCGAACGCAACGCCGCCTGGTGGCGCGAATGCGCATCCGAGGGGCGATGCGGATGGGACCGGTCGGGGGCGGGATCGGCAAGCAGCTGACGGCCTTCCACTTGACGCAGCAGGTTTTTGAGATCGTGCCGCAACGAGTCCCAGTCCGTATATGCGGGCGCACCTTGCGGTTCGGACCAATGTTCTTGCGGTTGCGGACGCGCCATCAAGTGTTCCAATCAAGTGTACGCGGTCGCGGGTCTCCGATTCACAGAAGACTCCGCCATTCGCACTCTTTGGAAAACATGGTAAAGAAGCCGTTAACCTTTTCTGTTTTCGCCATCTTTTCTTGGTTTGCGGCGCGGCGGGAGGGGGTGGCTGCCGAGACGGTTCCTGAGTGAGCGTCTCCGGCGCGGGGACGTGCAGGGCTGGAAGAGAGTGCCATCGGCCTTGAAGCCGGACGGCCGGAACAGGACAAGTATGCTCAAGGAATTCAAGGAATTCGCCCTCAAGGGCAACATGGTCGATCTCGCCATCGGCATCGTCATCGGTGCCGCCTTCGGTGCCATCGTTTCCTCGCTGGTTGACGACATCTTCATGCCGATCATCGGTCTCATGACAGCGGGCGTGGATTTTTCCTCCTGGTTCATTCCGCTGGCCGATACCAAGGGCGTGACCTACCACACCATCGACGCCGCCAAGCAGGCGGGCATCGCCACGCTCAATATCGGCTTGTTCATCAATGCGATCGTCAAGTTCGTCATCATCGCCTTTGCCCTGTTCCTGGTGGTCAAGGGGATGAACAGCCTCAAGCGCCAGGAGGAGGCCAAGCCCGCGACCCCGGCCGCCCCGCCGGCGGATGTCGTGCTTCTGACCGAAATCCGCGATCTCCTGAAGAAATAGCGCGACCCAACGCCGCATCTGCCTTGCGGCCGTGGAGAGGGATCCGCGGACGAGGGCGAAATTTTTCCCTAACTAGGCTGATTTTCCTATTGCTTTTGGCAAATATAGGACATACAACCTAATACCTAGGTAATCATCCCTACGCAATTCCAAGCTCGTACAGCGAGAACACTTATTGCAGTTTGCGTGGATGTTTCACCTTAGATCGCTACGCGGAGCGAGCTGAGCGAAGTCTGCGAGCGACCTTGTCCCGGTGAGCGCTTTGTCTGGCACCAATCATGCCAAGGCGAAGTTTCTTAAGTCAATTCATCGTGGCTACGAGGAAATTATGACTGATGAAGTATACTATCACTCGTTTCTGAACAGGGACCGGCTGGTTCATATTGTCGATCCGGATCCGTCCACCTGCGAAGCACTGAGCGTGCTTTTCCGGCTAGAGGGTTACCAGACGGCGTTCTCGTTGAACGCCCAAGGATTTTTTTCCTCGCTGCCGATCCATCCGCCCGATATCGTCGTTCTCAACATCGAGCTCGAAGGCGGGGAGGGGCTGAGCGCCCTGAAGCGCCTCAAGGCGATGCATACCGGCACGCCCGTCTTCATGATCGCCGACCGTCCCGATGTCGACCTCGCCGTCGCGGCCATGAAGGCCGGCGCCAATGACGTCATGGCCAAGCCGATCGACACCGAGCGTCTGGTGCGATCGGTCCGCGATACCCTGCGGCGCGACGTCCATCTCGGCGCCGTCCAGGGGGGAAGGCGACCGATCGAGATCCGTGGCTTCAACCAGTTGACCCCGCGCGAACGCGAAGTGCTGCAACTGATCACCAATGGTCAGTCCAACAAGGAAGCGGGGCGCGAACTCGGCATTTCGCCGCGCACCGTCGAAGTCCACCGGGCCCGGGTGATGGAAAAGCTGGGTGCCCGCAATACTGCCGATCTGATGCGCATCGTTCTGACGAGCTGAGGGGCACGCCGCTACCGGCGGCGTCGGGAGAAAAGGCGCAGCTTGCGCGCCGTCTCCCAATCGAACGAGGGGTGCAGTTCATCAAGGATGGCGGAGAAAACCGCCAGTCCCCCGTGCCAGCCGGGATTGCCGGCATGCGTCGTCGGGGTTTTTGTCGCCGGACGGGCTGTCCTCGCGCCGTGCTGTCGCAAACGACATCTGTCGGCGGATCGCCGTGGCAGGGGTGTCCGCCGTGCCCAATGACAAGGCCGGGGGCGTCCGTCTTTGGGCGTATCCGCTGGTGAAAATGACACCTCCGGTATCGGGAACAGGTGCCGGCGGTGTGGAACGAAACAGTATAACATATTGAAATTACACATGCTTCCGAGATCGCCCCTTGACAGTCGGTCGACGGCGGCTTCACTCTTGCCCGGCAATCCACGCTGACCGAGGTACATGCGTTGGCCGACAGTCACGACAATCACCGCCACGCCCACGACGCTTCCCGCAAGGGCCATGGCGCCCTGCACGCCCATGGCGGTCACCACCATGACCATGCCGCCGCCGCTGCCGGCAATCAGAACCGTCTTGCCGCGGTCGCGGCGCTGACCGGCGTCTTCATGATTGTCGAGACGGCCGGCGGACTGCTCTCCGGATCGCTGGCGCTTCTCGCCGATGCCGGACACATGCTGACCGATTTCGCCGCGCTGGTGCTCGCCTTCATCGCCCTGCGTGTCGCCGCGCGTCCGGCTGACTGGAAATGGACCTATGGTTTCGACCGGGTGGCGATCCTTGCCGCCTTCGTCAACGGGCTCATGCTCTTCGTGATCGCCGCGGTCATCGTCTACGAGGCGGTGCTGCGGCTGATGTCGCCGCCGGAAATCCTTGGCGGGCTGATGCTCGTGGTCGCCCTTGCCGGGCTTGCCGTCAACATTCTCGCCTATTTCATCCTGACGGGCGGCGCCGGGCACAACCTCAACATGCGCGGCGCTGCCTTGCATGTCATGGGTGACCTTCTGGGATCGCTTGCCGCCATCGTCGCGGCCGGGGTCATCATGGCGACCGGCTGGACGCCGATCGACCCGCTGCTGTCCGTCCTGGTTGCCGTGCTGATCCTGAGAAGCGCCGCCATACTGGTCAGGGAATCCGGCCACATCCTGCTCGAAGGCGCTCCGGCCGGCATCGACCGGCGCCAGATCGCGCGACATCTGGTCGACACCGTTCCCGGCCTTGCCGATATCCACCATGTCCATGTCTGGTCGATCAGCGAAGACCGGCGCATGGCGACCTTTCACGCCCGCCTCGTGGCGGATGCCGATCCCGACAAGGTGACTGCCGCCATCCGTTCGTCAATGCTGGAGGCGTTCGACATCGACCACGTCACGGTCGAGATCGAACCGGCCAGGGCCGCCGGGTCGGAAGCCTGCGCCGATTGCGCCTGAATCCTTGCCTGCCAAGGCGTGCTCGATACGGCGTTGCCTCTTCAGGTTATGAAGCATTGCCTAATAAACCGAGTTCTAATATAGCTACGTCAAGGGAACAGCGACCGCTTTTGTTGACATGAAAGCCCTGCGGCAAGACGTCCGGTTGGCGCCTTTGCGCCCGGCCCGCAGTCTTGCCCTTTCTGCCGTGCCTTCGCCCGGCGCGACAGGGTTTTGCACGGAAACCGGCAGTTGCCCGGGTGACGGGCCCTTCGGGTCCGAACCGCCCGTCAATCGAACGAAACGGATTTTGCATGACAGACACACTGAGATCACCCAAACGCCGGGCCCTTGTCACCGGCATCGCCGGGATCGGGCTGGTTGCCGCCTTCGGGCTGACCGGCTTCATTCCCGATGTCGTCAATGCCGCCAACGACGCCGATGTGTCGGACACGCAGGCCTATCAGCTCCAGCAGGCGGACAAGATGATCATCGTCGACATCCGCACCCCGCCCGAATGGCAGCAGACCGGCATCGCCAAGGGGGCCCTGACCATCGACATGACCGACCCGGATTTCCTCAACAAGATGGTGGCGCTGAAAAAGGCCAGTCCGGACAAGGAAATCGGGTTGATGTGCCGCACTTCGCACCGCTCGAGCGCGGCGCAGAAGGAGCTGGTCCAGGCGGGATTCGACAAAGTCTATTCCATTTTCGGCGGCATTGCCGGCAATGGCGTAGTGCCGGGCTGGATCGCCGACGGCCTGCCGACCGAAAAGTGCTGCTAGAACGTTTTCGGGCGAAGTGGATACCGGTTCGCCGGTTCGAAAACGCGACCACTCAATAACCTGGA
>CAZKTH010000113.1:0-10169 GCA_964555575.1 uncultured Devosiaceae bacterium
CGGCTTCAGCAGCGGCAGGATCACGGCAAAGAACAATTGCAGCGGACCGCAGCCGTCGATCGTCGCCGCCTCGTCGAGCTCGCGCGGAATGGTTTCGACGAACCCGTAAAAAAGGAAGATCGAAAACGGCACCTGCAGCGCCGCATAAAGGATGATGATGCCGATCTTGGTGTTGATGAGGTGGGTGACCTGCATCATCGTCGTCAGGGTGAAGAAGTTGATCGGCAGGGCGATGCCCATGATCAGGAAGAAATAAAGGAAGCGGTTGAGCCGCGTCCGCTTGCGCGACATCACGAAAGCCGCCATCGCCGAAAACAGCGTCGCGATGATCGTGGCAGTCGTCGAATAGAGCACGCTGTTGAGGAAGCTGGTGACGAGCTTGCCCTTTTCGATCACCGTCCAGAAATTGTCGAGATGGATCTCGCTCGGCCAGGCGATGCTCATCGAACTCGATTCCGGCGCCGATTTCAGCGCGTTGACCGTGATCAGATAGACCGGAACGATCATGATGAGGCTGGCAAGGATAGCCGCCAGATGGGCGGCGGGGGCGCGCAGATTTCTCAGCATCTCGCCCGCCTCCTACTGCCGGTCCGGCTGGCGTTCCATCAGCCGGATGACGAAATAGCCGGCGAACACCAGGATGACGAACAGGATGGTGGAGATGGCGGTTCCCAGGCCGAACTGGCCTTTCGAGAAGGCCTTGAAGATCTCGGTCGAAAGCACCTCGGTGGCGTAGCCCGGCCCGCCATTGGTCAGGGCATAGATGATGTCGAAGACCCTGAGCCCATACAGAACGTTGAGCACGGTGACGATCATCAGGGCCGGCATCAGCATCGGGATGGTGATGTAGCGGAAGCGGTCCCAGGCGTTGGCGCCGTCGATCTGGGCTGCCTCGTAATAGTCCTTGGGGATGGTCTGCAGTCCGGCCAGCAGGATGACCATGATGTAGCCGATGCCCTTCCAGCTATCGACGCCGATCACCGAAAACATGGCAAAGCGCGGATCGATGAGCCAGGGCAGGGCCAGTCCGTTGAGGCCGATGGCGCGCAGGAACGTGTTCAAAAGCCCCGTCGCCGGATGAAGGATCGACCGGAAGATGAGGGCGACGACGAGATAGGGGAGGACCACCGGCAGATAGATGAGCATCCGGTAGCCGTTGACGAACCACTTGACCCCCTCGTTGAGCAAAAGAGCCCGGGCCAGGCCGAACACGGTCTTCAGGATGATTGTCAGGAAGGTGAATTCGAAGGTGTTCCAGATGTAGCCGAGATAGTTCTCGTCGGTCGACAGGATCCGCGCAAAGTTGTCGAAGCCGATGAAGTTCACCTCGTCGGAATAGCTGCTCCAGTCGGTGAAGGCGTAGACGATGCCGCTCAGGCTCGGAACGATGAAGAACGTCAGATAGAGAACAAGGGCCGCGAGCACGAAATAGAACGGGTAAAGGCTGCGCTTTTTCATTTCGGTTGCCCGTCGCTCGATGACCGCAAAACGTGATGTCGGTTTTTCCGACATCAGAGGCCATCGTCTCGCCACTGCGTGATCTTGAGGTCCCCAACCTGCAAAGCAGGTTGGGGCTCGGTTTGTCGTCAGGACGGGGGGATGCCCCGAGCTTCCGCCTGGCTTACCAGGCCGGGTCCTTGGCGGCCTTGGCCAGATCGGCACGCCGCTTGTCGATGTTCTTGAGAATGTCTTCGGGCTGCATGGCGCCGGTGAACACCGCCGTCAGGTCCTTGCCGATGTCCATCCACTGCGGATTCACGTAGTTGACCGCCGTCTGGTAGACGGTGCCGCGCGCATCCTCGTGGGAATCGAACAGGGCCTGCACATCGGGGCTGAACTTGGACTTCACGCCGGCGAAGGGCAGCGTCACGACCTGCGGCGTGTTGTCGATGAAGTATTGCAGGTTCTCGGGCCGTGTCAGGAAGTCGAGGAACTGCTTGGCTTCATCGACATGCGCCGAACCCGAATAGATGAAGTGGGTCGGCCCGGCCGGGTTGAGGTTCATCATCTGGTTGTCGGCCAGCGGTATCAGGAACACGCCGACATCGGAGGCCTTCATGTCCGGATAGTCGTGCTCGACCAGGCCGGCGAAACCGGTGGTCGACAGCACCATCGCGGCCTGGCCGGTGGCCATGGCCTTCTGGGCGTCGGCATAGGCGTCGGCAAGGGCGTTCTGACCCATGAAGCCGAGATCATACATTTCCTTGAGCTCGCTGACGTCGGCCAGCATGGTCGGGTTGCCTGCGAACTTGGCCTTGTTGGCGTTGAGCGCATCGGCCAGACCCGGCGTGACCTGCTCGTAGCGCGGCCCCATTTCGGGGAACCACAGCACATGGTGCCAGCCATCGGCGACCGGCTCGTAGAGCGGCTGGATGCCGGCATCGAGCAGCTTCTGGCAGACCGCCTTGAACTCGGCATAGCTGGTGGGAACGCTGAGGCCGTTATCCGCAAACATCTTCTTGTTGTAGTTGATGACCCAGGTGTTGCCCTCGGTGTCCCAATAGGTCAGGCCGTAGAGCTTGCCGTTGACCGTCGCCTGAGCGGAAACGAGCGGGTCCTGCATGCCGGCCCAGGGTTCGTTGGAAAGATCGACGGCGTTCTTTTCGACATTGTATTGCAACTTGAGATCGGTGACGCCGCTCTGGCCGCCGAAAAGATCCGGACCCTCGCCGGAATTGAGCTTGGTCTGCAGCACGTTGAAATACTGGTCGGACGGGATGATCTGGAAATCGACGGCGATTCCGGTCTTTTCCTCGAATTGCCTGGCGAGGTCCTGTTCGGAATCCCGTACCCAGTCCTGGCTGGCCATGTAGGTCAGCGTCAGATTGGCGGCCAATGTCGTTCCGTTGAACGCTGCAAAGGCGAGAGCGGAAACGCCAGCCAGAAGCAGCCAGTTCATGCCACCGGATCTGGTCGTCCGGGTCGTTGTGGTCATTGTCATGATATCCTCCCTGAAATGAGCGTCTGCACGGACGTGTGCCGTCTCGGCGTGGTGGCGTCGCCTCCACCGGAGCCGTTCCGGATGCAACGCGGCCCGGCCGCGTCCACGCTTCCGAAATGAATTGGCTTGCCGCCGGTCATCGGCTTTTCCTCCCGCAGCTCGCTGCGAGCTGTAAGCGCTTACAATGACGTTGGCTTTTCCCTCTCGCGATCCGCTTCCCTGTTTTTCGCAAGCGGACTTGAGACACTCAACGAGTTTGTGTAAGCGCTTACAATGCTATTTTTGTTGTGTATTGTGTGTCAATAGGCTGAATGGAATGTCGGAGACACCGATGAGAGGCATCGCCCGACTGGCGCAGGAACTGGGCGTTTCGACCGCGACGATCTCGCGTGCGCTCAACGGCAATCCGAACGTCAACAAGGACACCCGCAAGATGGTGCTCGAGGCGGCGCAGCGCCTCGGCTATGTCGCCAACCAGGCGGCGCGATCCCTTGCCCAGGGCGTCACGCGCTCGGTCGGTTTCACCATCGAGATCGACCAGCAGAGCTCGACCAGCACCGATTTCTTTTTCATGGGCGTGATCGAGGGTGTCCAGACGGTCATGGCCGAACACGATCTCGATCTGCTCGTGCTGCCCTGCGCCAAGAGCCAGGACCACTACACCTATCTCGAACGGTTCATTTCCCGTAGTGCCGTCGACGGCATGATCCTGGCGGAGACCCGGCGGATCGACCGCCGCATCGAGCTGCTGCAGGCTTCCGGCATTCCGTTCGTCACCCTCGGGCGCAGCGACACCGGCGGCGGCTATTCGTGGATCGACCTGGATTTCGAAGGCGTCATGGCGACGGCGATCGACCGTCTCGTGGCGCGCGGACACCGGCGTATCGCCGTGACGGTGCCGCATGGCGACGCCAATTACGGCGCGATCTTCGAACGGGCCTACAGGGAGAACCTTGCCCGCCATGGCCTTGCGATCGACCCCGATCTCATTCTCGAAACGCGGCGTCGCGAAGACGATGGCGACGTCGTCGTCGACCGCATACGCGACCTGCCCAGCCCGGCCACGGCCGTCGTCCTGTTTTACGAGGTGACGGCCATCGGCATCTATCGGCGCCTGCGTCAGCGCGGACTGCAGCCGGGCCGCGACCTGGCCGTCATCGGGTTTCGCGACGAGCAGTCGGTGCGTTTCCTGACGCCGTCGGTCACCTGCTTCCATCTGTCGCTGCAGGAACTCGGCATGGAAGCGGCCCGCGCGCTGCTCAAGCAGATGCCGTTGACGGCAGGCGCCTTCGACAAGGAGCCCGTGCAGCATTGCGTGCCGATGGCCCTGGTGCCGGGCGACAGCGACGCCAGTGGACCATCGCCTTCCGGTATCAGGGGTGAGGTCGCGACATCTTCGCTGTGATTGCCGGTCTCACACCCGCGCGAGCGGTCATCTTCTCGGGCTGACCCTGCCTCTTCACTGCGACCGGTTCATGCCATCCGCGCCTCCCGAAGGCAACGGCCCCGAGACCGCGGCGCGCGTCAGGTTCGGCTCGTGGCGTCTGATGATGGCATCGAACCCGGCCATGATCGGCTCGATCTTGTGGGGATCGCCCATCACTTCCTTGCGGCAGGCGGAGCACTCCTGTCGTGAAGCGGCGTCAGGACCGGAATGGCCTCAGGTACATCGGTGGCGCCGTGACCACGCATGCCGATGAGCCTGGGGCCCTGGCTGGCGTCGGGGAAACTGGATCCGCAACTGGACTTGCGCCTTGTCGTCCACAAGCAAAGCAGTGGCCGGATTTGACTCGCCAATGGCGCAAGACAATTCTGCTGTCTCGCTTTAGCTTGCGTTTTTCAGCTGGGGTGCCCAATTTGGTCGCCGGCAAATGGTCGCCCGCCCGCGCCGCCTCTGGGCCAAATGCCAAGGCTCGAACCAGACGGCTCAATGAAAGGCAATTGCACATGGCAGGCGTCCGTCCAACCATCAGGGCCATTTCCAACGCGGTTGGCTGCTCGGTAACTACCGTCAGCATCGTGCTTTCGGGGCGGGCGGAGGAATTCCGCATTTCGGCGGCAACGCGCGAGAAGGTCCTGGGGACGGCGCGGGAGATGAACTACCGGCCGAACCTGCATGCCAGGAACCTGCGGTTCGGCACGTCCAACATCGTTGCGCTCATGGTGCCGACCCTGACGCACCGCTTCTTTTCCGGCATGGCGGAAGCCTTCGAACGCCTGGCCCGCACCAGCGGACTGTTTCCCCTCATCATTGCCACACATCACGACCGGACCGAGGAGCTGGAGGCCACAGACTATTTCATTTCGCAGAATGTCGACTGCGTCTTCACCGCCAACGCCGCCGCCAACGCCGAAGTCAGCGAAACGCTCAAGCGCGCCAAGCTCAAGCAGATCGTCATCGACGCCCATAACGGCGGCGGGCATGTGGTGACCACCGACAGTTTCGTGGCGGCCGAAGAGTTGACACAACGCCTGCTCGACCGCATCGACCAGGCCGGCAAGCAAGGCGTGGTGCTCTTTGTCGGCGGCATGCAGGATCATTCCGTGACCCGACGGCGTTTCGACGGCTTCCTGTCCGCCCTTGCGGCGCGCGGCCGCGTCTTCGCCGACAAGCCATTCGTGCCGACGCCGTTCAATGCAGGCCTGGTTCGCGACATCTTTGCCGACCTGTTCGCCCGCGAGGAAAAGATAGCCGGCCTGTTCATCAACTCTCTGGCGGTCATGGAGGGGTTGATGCTCTATTTCCGCCAGAACCGCGACGAATGCCGCTCGGTCAGCTACGCCGTCTTCGACTACCATCCGTTCATGGAAGCGGTCGATCTCGACTATGTGTGCGTTCGCCAGAACGCCGAAACCATGATGTCGATGGCCTTTGCCCTTTACCAGAAGGGCAGCGAAGCGGGTGAAGATCGCATCCATTTCGCGCCATACGAACTGATCGAGTCCGTTTCCGGGCATTAGTTCGGGCATCCAGCCGACCACTCATCAGTCCCGATTCCACCGCGCCGCGCCAGCTCTGGCGTTCCCCTGCCATATGGCGAATCTGCGCAAAATGCATGCTAAAACGTTTAGCTAATACAATTTAGCTTGACGATTATCGAGCCAGAGATAATGTTGCTCTTCAATGAAGGCACGGGGCCAAGCTGCGCTGGAAAAAAGATGCGGCGGCCCGCCCGTTCCGATCCACGGCAAAACCACACGGAACCGGGATATCGGGTGAATTGTCTGAGCTAGGGAGGCTTCGCTCAAAATGCATGGGAAGCTCGCGAACAAGGTCGCGATCGTGACTGGTGGTGCCCAGGGGATTGGCCAGGCCATTTGCCGGCGGTTCGCCGCGGAAGGTGCAACGGTCATCGTCGCGGACATCAATTTCGTCGAAGCGAAAAAGACAGCTGACGGGATCGAGGGCGCGACGGCGATCGAACTCGACGTCACCAAGCAGTCCTCGATCGACGCCATGATCGACAAGGTCAATTCGGCCTTCGGCAAGATCGACATCCTGGTCAATAACGCTGCGGTCTTCACGCTGGCGCCGCCCCTCGAGATTACCCGAGCCGACTACCACAAGGTTTTTGCCGTCAATGTCGAAGGGCTGCTGTTCACCCTGCAGTCCGTCGCCAAGTCCATGGTGGAAAAGGGCACAAAGGGCCGGATCATCAACATGGCCAGTCAGGCCGGCCGACGCGGGGAATCCCTTGTCGGCATCTATTGCGCCTCAAAGGCTGCCGTCATCAGTCTGACCCAGTCCTGCGCCCTCGGGCTGATCAAGGACGGCATCCGCGTCAACGGCATCGCGCCGGGCGTGGTCGACACCCCGATGTGGGACGAGGTCGACGCCAAGTTTGCCGTCTATGAGAATTTGAAGATCGGCGACAAGAAGAAGGCAGTCGGCCTCGCCGTGCCCTATGGGCGCATGGGCCTCCCCGAGGACTATGGCGGGGCGGCGGTGTTCCTGGCCTCCGACGATGCCGAATACGTCGTGGCGCAAACGCTCAATGTCGATGGCGGCAACTGGATGAGCTGACGGCGAACGCCGAGGGGAGGGGAATCGATGTCTGCCGTGCCGACGATTCTGGCCGCCGGAGAACTCCTGGTCGAATTCGTCTCGCTCGAAAAGGGATGCGGGCTGAGGAAGACCACGAATTTTCGTGGCCCTTTCCCGAGCGGCGCGCCCGGCATCTTCGCCGACCAGGCGGCACTGACCGGATGCAGGGTTCTCATGGTCGGCGCCGTCGCGCAGGATTCCTTTGGCGACGTCATTTTCGACCGTTTCGCGCGTGATGGCGTCAGCACCGAATTCGTGGCTCGTCTCCCGGGCATGACCACAGGGTCCGCGTTCGTGTCCTATTACGAGGACGGTTCGCGGACCTTTGTCTTCAATGTCTCCAACGCCGCGGCCTGCAACATTTCGGTCAAGCAGCCGCTTCTCGACCTGATCGCCGCGGGCGGCGTCGACTGGTTCCACGTCTCGGGTTCCTCGCTCGGCGACCCCAAGATGGCGTCGGTGATCCTGCAACTGTTCGACGCGGTGCGCGCCGGTGGTGGCAGGATTTCGTACGACCCGAATGTCCGCAAGGAAATCGCATCGAACCCCGACTATGCACCCATGGTCCAGCGCGCGCTCGCCGGAACGGATCTGTTTCTCCCGAGTAGCGAAGATCTGGCCGCGTTGTTCCCGGGTGCGTCCGAAGCCGACGCGGTAGCGCGGGTGTTCGACGCCGGTGTCGGTCGCATCGCAATGAAGAATGGGGCGGAAGGCTGCGCCTATTTCGATCGCGGGATGTCCTTCACACTCCCGGGACATCGCGTGGACGTTGTCGACGCGACCGGCGCCGGCGATTGTTTTGGCGCAACTTTTGTCGCTCTGGCGGCGCTTGAGACCGCACCGCGCGAGGCACTGGCACTCGCCAATGCCGCAGCCGCCATGTCGGTGACCGAGACCGGCCCGATGGAAGGCAACAACGCCCTCGGCGACGTCAGAATATTCCTGGATCAGACGGCTTGAGCAGTCGGCCGCGCAACGAGGTGGAAGAATGAAGAGTTTCGTTTTTTATCAGCCGACACGACTGTATTTTGGCAGCGGCACGCGGAATTCCACCGGCGAAGTCGTCAAGGCCGTGTGCGACCGGGTGCTGTTCGTCGTCGATCCCGGTGTCAAGGCGGCAATCCCCGATCTGGTTCAGGACGTCCGCGAATCGCTCACGCGTTCAGGCGTCAGCTTCGTGGAATTCGATACCGTCAAGCCCAATCCGACGCTCGACGACATTCAGGACGGGGCGGCCAGGGCACGGGAAGCCGAAGTCACGGGCTGCGTCGGCCTGGGCGGCGGCAGTGCCATCGACACGGCCAAGGCCATTGCCGTGGCCGCGACCCACCCCGGAACGGCCTGGGACTATCTCTTTTACAAGACGGCGCCTACGACCAGGACGCTGCCGATCTTTGCGGTGCCCACCACATCCGGTACCGGCACGCAGACCTCCAAGGTTTCGGTCTTCACCAACACCGCCGAACATGACAAGTCGGCCATGTGGAACGACAACCTTCTGTGCCGCGCCGCCATCATCGATCCGGAATTCATGCTGAGCCTGCCGCCGAAGGTGACGGCGGCCACCGGCTTCGATGTCTTCACCCACACCTTCGAATCCTTCATCAACGTCAATGCGCAGCCCTATATCGACATTCTGGCGCTCAATGCCATCGCGCTCATCGCCGCCTATCTGCCGCAGGTGATGGACAATCCGCGCGACATCGAAGCGCGCAGCCAACTGGCCTGGGCCGACACGCTGGCGGGCATCTGCCTTGCCAATGTCGGAACGACATTGCCGCACGCCGCCGGTCAGCCGCTCAGCGGACATTATCCGCAAATCAGCCACGGCGAGTCGCTGGCGCTGGTCTATCCCGCGTTCGCGGAATTCACCTGGCCCGGTGCGGTCGAGAAATTCGCCCAGGTCTCGAGGATCTTTGGCGGCAAGGGCAGCGACCAGGAGGCCGCCAGGTCGTTCAGCACCGTGATCGCCTCGTTCCTCGAGCGGATTGATCTCAGGTGCTTCATGGAGGATTTCGGCATCAAGGCCGCTGACCTCGGTCCGGTTCTCAAGCACGCGATGGCGTTCCCGGATCACACGGCCAATCCGGTCAAACCGACCGAAAAGGACATGCTCGACATCTATCTGAAGAGCTTCCGGCAGACCCAGGGCACTTAGGTGCAACCACCGGCACCGTGGTGACCGCGGTGACCGGGTACAAGTTGCCGTAACGATGTGGATGACACGTTGCAGATGAGTGAAGAAAGCAAAAGCGCAGCCGAAGCCGAACGTGTTGAACTCGTCCGTCTCACCAGCGAGCGGCGCAAGGATCTGGTGCAGAAGTTCACCGCCCTTGCCAGCCTCATGGTGCTGATCGCGATCTTCGGGGTCACGGCCAACGCCTTCTTCTCCATCAACAACGCCATGACGGTGTCGCTGCAGACGACATCCATCGCCTTTCTCGGCATCGGTGTCACCGTCGTCATCATCACCGGCGGCATCGATCTGAGCGTCGGTGCGGTGCTGGCGCTGGCTGGAACGAGCGCCGCCCTTCTGGTCAAGGCCGGCTGGCCGGTTCCGGGTGCCATGGTGGCCGGCGTGCTGGTCGGCACCCTTTGCGGCCTGTTCAACGGTTTCGTTGTCACGCGCATGAAACTGGCGCCATTCATTGCCACGCTCGGCATGATGCTGATCGCCCGCGGCACCGCGTTGCAGCTGACCGGCGCCGCACCGGTATCGCAACTTGGCCGGGAATTCGGCGTTCTGGGTAACGGCTCCTTCTTCCGCACCCTCGAAAAGGGTGCCAACGGGCTGCCGCATGTGGTGTTTCCGGGCATCCCCTACCCGGTGGTCCTGATGGTCATATTGGCGTTTCTGGTCGCCTTCATCCTCAGCAGCCTGGCAGTCGGCCGACACATCTACGCCGTCGGCTCCAACGAGGAGGCCGCGCGCCTGTCGGGCATCGACGTCGAGGCGACCAAGATGTTCGCCTACGGTCTGTCGGGCACCATGGCCGGCGTCACGGGCATCGTGCTGATGTCGCGCCTGGTCACCGCCCAGCCCAATGAAGGCATCATGTACGAGCTCGACGCCATCGCCGCCTCGGTGATCGGCGGCGCTTCGCTGATGGGCGGTGTCGGCACTATCTCGGGCACCCTCATCGGTGCCTTCGTACTCGGAATACTCAGGAATGGTCTGAACAT
>CAZKTH010000114.1:0-10149 GCA_964555575.1 uncultured Devosiaceae bacterium
GCCGACTGGATCCATCTCGACGTGATGGACGGGCATTTCGTCCCCAACATCACCTTCGGCCCGCCGGTCATCAAGGCGATCCGCGATCGCACCGACAAGGTCTTCGACTGCCATCTGATGATCGCCCCCGCCGACCCGTTCCTTCAGGCTTTCGCCGCGGCCGGGGCCGACATCATCACCGTTCACGCCGAGGCCGGGCCGCATCTCGACCGCTCGCTGCAGGCGATCCGGGCCCTGGGCAGGAAGGCCGGCGTGTCGCTCAATCCCGCGACGCCGGAATCGGTCATCGAATACGTCCTCGACCGGCTCGATCTCATTCTGCTGATGACGGTCAATCCCGGTTTCGGCGGCCAGGCCTTCATTCCGGCGGTCGTCGACAAGATCGCCCGGGTCCGGCAGATGATCGGCGCCCGGCCCATCGACATCGAGGTCGATGGCGGCATCACCGCCGAAACGGCGCCGCTGGTCACGGCGGCGGGGGCGAATGTGCTGGTCGCCGGCTCGGCCGTGTTCAGGGGCGGTTCGATTGATGCCTATCGCGACAATATTATCGCCATCCGCACCGCCGCCGATGCGGCGATGGGTGCCTGAGATGACGCTTCAGGCCCTGAGCTTCGATGTCGACGGCACGCTGGCCGAGACCGAGGAGATGCACCGTCAGGCCGTGGTGACGACGACCAATCGCGCCAATGTCGATGCCCTGATCCGGTCGCGTTTCGGACAAGGAGCGGAAAGGATCTTCGCGGTCATCGTCGCCGGCGACGAGGTTGCGGCGAAGAAACCGGCGCCGGACGCCTGTCTGCGTGCCCGCACGCTGCTCGGGCTGCCCGCCCGGTCCTGTGTGGCTTTCGAGGATTCCGTTGCCGGTCTCGAAGCGGCGCGCGCGCCGGTCTGACAACGACCGTCGCGCCCAGCCGCTACACTCCGGGAAAGGATTTTGCCGGCGCAAATGCCGTGCTCGCGGATCTCGGCCCGGTCGCGGGCATCGCCGATCTCAAGGCGTTTCTGGGGGAAGGCTGAGCGGCGCATTTTCGCGCCGCGCCGCCAACGCAGATCTGTGCCGGCAGCCCTGCCGGAGCGTGCCGCAGGCTGCGCCTCCGGGGCTTCCGGAAACATCCAGAAAACACATAATCAAATGATAATATTGACACAACGGCGACAATAGCGTTCGACCTACAAGACGTGGTTGGTGAGGCAGTCCGGCCGCGTTGTTGATTTCGGGGATTTCAATCAGGCGATTGCGGATCGGCCACAAAGCTCTTCAAGCGGGCAGGATGACTGACGGTTTCTGGGACCTTCTAAGGGCAGCGCCAAGTCTTTGGCACCACGAACGCTCCGCAAACACATCCCTGTTGCAGGCCGACACGCCTGCAACACGCCGGAAGGCCGAAGAGGCGGCAACCATGACCAGGGCAGGTTGGACAGTGATGATGATGCATATCCGGCACACCGTTTTTCTGGCCGGTCTGGCCATGCTTCTCGTTCCCGGCAACACCATGGCGCAGCCGACGATGGGCGGCGTTCCGAGCATGGGCCCCGGCGGCCCGACAGAGGTCGGCGTCATCACCATCGCGCGTCAGGATGTGCCCTATACGGCGACATTGCCGGGCCGGGTCGCCGCCTCCAAGGTCGCCGAGATCCGCCCCCAGGTCGGCGGCATCATCGAATCGGTCGATTTCCGCGAAGGCCGCGAGGTCAGGGCCGGCGACCTTCTGTATGAAATCCAGTCCGACAGCTTCGAGGCGAGCCTTGCCGCGGCCAAGGCGTCGCTCGAGCGTGCAAAGGTCACCGCCTCGGGCGCCAAGGCCACGGTGGAACGGTATGAAAAGCTCGTCGGCAGCGTCAGCCAGACCACGCTCGACGATGCCAGGCTGTCCCTCCTGCAGGCCGAAGCCGATGTCGCGGCGGCCGAGGCGAGCATGACGGTGGCACAGATCAATCTCGACCGCACCCATATTACCGCGCCGATTTCCGGGGCGATCGGCCTGTCCTCGGTCAACCAGGGCACACTGGTCATCGCCAGTCAGACTTCGGCACTGGCCACCATCCGCCAGCTCGATCCGGTCTATGTCGACCTCGTCGATTCAAGCGCCAATCTTTTGAAGCTGCGCAAGGCCCTGCAGACCGGCACGGTGTCGGGTAATGGCGGTCGCATCACCAAGGTGACCCTGGTTCTCGAGGACGGCACCCAATACAACCAGACCGGCGTCATTTCGCAGGCCGAGGCGGTGGTCAGCCAGACCACCGGCACCTTCGGGGTGCGTGCGGCCATCGACAATCCCGACCGTCTGCTCATGCCGGGCATGTTCGTCAGGGCCACGGTGGAACTGGGCACGGAAAACGCCTTCCTGGTGCCGCAGCGCGCCGTGACCTTCAATTCGGCCGGCAAGGCCACCGTGCTGATCGTTTCCAAGGACAAAAAGGCCGAAGCGCGTGTGCTGGAAACGTCCCGTTCCTATGACAATGCCTGGGTGGTGACCGCTGGTCTCGAGGACGGTGACGAGATCATCGTCGACGGACTGCAAAAGATATCGAACGGTTCAAAGGTGTCGCCGCTTCCGGTCACCATCAGCGACAACGGCGTCATCGTGCAGACGATTACCGACACTGCCGCGCCCTCCGGCGCCCCGACAGGCCAAACGCCACCCGCCGGCGCCTCCTCCGGCGGTTCGCCCCCGAGCGGTACGCCTCCCGACGGCGCGCCTGCCAGCGGCGAGGGCGCGGCCCAATGAGCATGACGGGCCACGACAACGAACAGCGCGATCACCTGCCCAGCAGGGGGTCGCTCGCCAGCTTCTTCATCAAGCGCCCGATCTTCGCTATCGTCCTGGCGATCGGTACCATGCTCGCCGGCGTCCTCGGCATCTACAATCTGTCGGTTTCGCAATACCCGGACATCGCGCCGACCACGATCAGGGTCCACGCCAGCTATCGGGGCGCCAGCGCCGATGCGGTGGAAAATTCCGTCACCACGGTGCTCGAATCCGCCATGACCGGGCTAGAGGGTCTGACCTACATGTCATCCTCGTCCTCGACCGGATCGTCGATGCTGACCCTGACTTTCGACAGTTCGGTCAATCGCGACCTCGCCCAGGTCCATGTGCAGAACAATCTGTCGCGGGTCGAACGGCAATTGCCCAGTGCCGTGCAGAGTTCGGGCATCAACGTCTTCGCCTCGACCGAATCCATCCTGATGATCGGCAATATCGTGTCGACCGACGGACGCTATTCGACCAACCAGCTGTCCGACATCATGACCAACAGCGTCGAGCCGACGATCGAGCGCGTCGAAGGCGTCGGTGGCATCCAGTCCTTCGGATCCGGCTATGCCATGCGCATCTGGCTCGATCCGCTGTCGCTGGAGCAGTACCAGCTGACCCCTTCCGACATCACCTCGGCCATTTCGGCGCAGAATTCCCAGGTCGCGGTCGGCTATATCGGCTCGTCTCCGGTGGTCAAGGGTCAGCAACTATACGCCACCGTGACGGCGCAGAGCCTTCTGACCAGTGTCGACGACTTCAAGCGCGTCATTTTGAAATCCAACGAGGACGGCTCCACCGTCAGGCTCGGCGACGTCGCGCGGGTGGAGATCGGGCTTCAGTCCTACGGCTCCAGCACGACCTATAACGGCATGAACGCCGCCGGTTTCGGCGTGCAGCTGGCCAGCGGCGCCAACGCCATCGACACCGCCAATCGCGTCCACGCGGCCTTCGACGCCCTCAAGCCCAGCCTGCCCGAGGGCGTGACCATAAGGTATTCCTACGAGACGACGCCCTTCGTCGAACTGTCGATCGAGAAGGTGGTGGAAACCCTGATCGAGGCCATCGCCCTGGTCTTCATCGTCCTGTTCGTGTTCCTGCAGAATTTCCGCGCCACCCTCATTCCGATGATCGCCATTCCGGTGGTGCTCATGGGAACCTTCGGCGTGCTCGCCGCACTCGGCTATTCGATCAACACCCTGACCATGTTCGCCATGGTCCTGGCCATCGGCCTTCTGGTCGACGACGCCATCGTGGTGGTGGAAAACGTCGAGCGCATCATGTCGACCGAAGGGCTCTCGGCCCGCGCGGCGACGGAAAAGTCCATGGGCGAGATCACCGGCGCCCTGATCGGCGTCGCCCTGGTGCTGTCGGCCGTGTTCGTGCCCATGGCGTTCTTTGCCGGCTCGGTCGGCGTCATCTACCGCCAGTTCTCGGTGACGATCGTCTCGGCCATGCTGTTGTCGGTGCTGGTGGCGCTGATCCTGACGCCCGCCCTTTGCGCCATCATGCTCAAGCCGGTGGACGAACACCGGGGCGCACGCAAATGGCTGGGCTGGTTCAACAGCGGCGTTCGGGCCACCACCAATGGCTATGTCGCCACCGTCGGCTATGTCATCAGACGCGGCCTTCGGTTCCTTCTGGTCTATGTGGCGATCGGCGTCGGCGCCTACTGGACCTATGAGCAATTGCCCACCTCCTTCATTCCCGAGGAGGACCAGGGCGTGGTGATGACCATTATCACCTTGCCCGTGGGTGCCAATGCGGCGCGGACCCAGGCGGTGATCAATCTGGTCGAGAACTATTATCTCAATGAGGAGAAGGACACCGTGCAGTCGGTGTTCATGACCCTCGGCTTCGGCTTCGGCGGCAGTGGCGAAAACCAGGCCATGGCCTTTGTGCGCCTGAAGGATTTCTCCGAGCGCACCAAGCCGTCGCAGTCGGCCTCGGCCCTTTCCATGCGCGCATCGATGTATTTTTCAAGGATCCGCGACGCCCGGATCTTCGCCCTGGCGCCGCCGGCCATCCAGGGGCTCGGACAGACCAACGGCTTCGAGATGTACATGCTCGACGCCGCCAACAATGGCCGGCCCGCGCTCAACAAGGCCAGCGACGAGCTCGCGGCCCTGGCCAGAAAGTCCGGCCTCGTCTCCAATGTGCGTGGCAATGCCGGCAAGACCGAAAGCCAGCTGAAGATCACCATCGACCAGGAAAAGGCCGGCGCGCTCGGCATCGATCTAAGCGCCGCCAACGCCATTCTGGCGACCGCATTCGGCAGTTCGACGGTCAACGACTTCATCTATAACGGCGATCTGAGGCCGGTCATCGTCCAGGGCGAGGCGGCGGCCCGCATGCAGCCGGACGACGCGATGAAATGGTACGCCAGGAATTCGAGAGGCGAGATGGTGCCGTTTTCCGCCTTTTCGACCGTTTCATGGACAGAGGGCGAATCCTCGCTGACCCGCTTCAACGGCAAGCCGGCCATCCAGATTTCCGGCGCCGCGGCGGACGGTGTGAGTTCGGGCGTTGCCATGAACGAGATGGAACGGCTGGTGAAGAGCCTCAACGGCGGCTATGTCGTCGACTGGGCCGGCCTTTCCTACCAGGAGCGGCTCTCGGGGTCGCAGGCCAATCTGCTTTACGCCATTTCGGCCCTGGTGGTGTTTCTGAGTCTGGCCGCCCTTTATGAAAGCTGGTCGATCCCCTTCTCGGTGATCCTTGCGGTCCCCGTCGGCATTTTCGGCGCCGTAATCGCCAATCACATCATGGGCCTGGACAACGACGTCTACTTCAAGGTCGGCCTGTTGACGACGATGGGCCTGGCTTCGAAGAACGCCATCCTGATCGTCGAGTTCGCCCGCGATCTGATGGCACAGGGCCGCAACGTCTTCGAGGCAACCGTCGAAGCGGCGCGCCTGAGGCTGAGGCCCATCGTGATGACCTCACTCGCCTTCATCCTCGGCGTCATGCCGCTGGCGCTGTCGACCGGCGCCGGATCGGGGGCCCAGAACGCCGTCGGCTTCGTCGTGCTCGGCGGCATGATCTCGGCGACGACCCTCGGCATCTTCTTCGTGCCGGTCTTTTTTGCCGGCATCGTGCGCCTGATGGGATGGGGCAGGAAGGGCGACGCCCGCGAGACGCGGTAGCGGCGCACCGGCAGCGGCGCCCGGACGTGCCGGGCTTCAGGGCTGCCAGGACTTGTAGAGCGGGTGATCCGGGGTGATCGGCAGGCGACAGGGTATGCCGGTGCGCTGCGAGCAATAGCCGGCCGTGACCAGTTCGAGGGCGTTGCGGGCATCCAGAAGCGTCACCGGCAGCTCGCCGTCGCTGGCGAGCGCTTCGTGGAACAGCGCGAACTGGCGGGCATAGCCGTCCTCATGCGGCTCGAAACCCTTCAGGGCGTCGTCGATGCGTTTCTGGTGCGCCGCGTCGCCGGCAATGAAGGTCCAGGGATCGGCATCGAAATTGTAGGGCGCGCGGTTGCTTTCGGCCACGAGGTTGCGGAAGCAGAACCGCAGGCGCGAGATCTCCTCGCGCGAGCCGAGCGTCACCGACAGGCTGGCGATCGAGCCGTTCCGCATCTTGACCGACAGGGCCATGGTGTCCTCGACCTCGATCGGATTGACCAGCGTCTTGCCATAGGCGAAGGCCTCGGAGGAGGGACCGTGGACATAATTGAGCATGTCGTGGGCGTGGATGGCGTGGCCCAGCAGCCCGCCGCCCAGTTCGGTCGCCCATTTGCCGCGCCAGGGCACGGCATAATAGTCCGGGCCGCGCCACCAGTGGGTTTCGATGCTGGTGAGAAACGCCTCGCCGGTCAAATCGAGAGCGATGAGATGCCTGAGTTTCTGCACGCCGGCGCCGAAGCGGTACTGGAAGATCGGCATGAGCGTCCTGCCGGTCTCGGCAACGATGCCCTCCATGCGGTCGACCTCTTCGATCGAGCCGAAAAGCGGCTTTTCGCAGATGACGTGCTTGCCGGCCCTGAGGGATTTCTCGCTCAGTTCGAAATGGCTGTTGGGTGGGGTGCAGATGTCGATGACGTCGATGTCGTCACGCTCGAGCACCTCGTCGAAGGACGTGGTGAAATCGGGAATGCCGTGTTTCTCGGCCATCGGCCGGCCGCGCTCGGGATCGAGCGAACACAGGACCGGCAGGTCAAACAGCCCGATATTGGCGGCAAAGCCGGCAATATGCGCCCGGGCGATGCCGGCGCCGATCAGGGCGACACGCAGCTTGCTCATTGTTTCTCCTCCCGGCCATGCGCCGACCGATGACGGCCGGCCTCGCCGGTGCCTCGGGCACGATCCCATGAACCGGCGCAAAAGAATAGGAAGGATGGGTGCGAGCGCAAGGCGCAAGAGGAGTTTCGTCGCCGAGCCCCTGCGTTTCGACAGGCTGTTCCTGGCCGGCGCCGTCGCCCATATCGTGCCCCCGACCGGGGCCAAGGAGCTGAACCTTGCCATGAGCGATGTCGCGGTTCTGGCCGAGGCGCTGAGCGAGGCACTGGCCGAAAAGTCCAATGCCGGCATCGATGCCTATTCGGCCCGTGTCCTCAAGCGCATCTGGAAGGCCGAACGCTTCTGCTGGTGGACGACCTTCTTTTTGCACACCTTTCCCGAGAACGGCGGCTTCGGCCGCCTTATCCGGCGGGCCGAATTCGACACTCTGGCGGAATCGCGCCCGGCCCGGCAGAGCCTCGCCGAGAACTATACCGGTCTGCCGATCCAAAGCATCGTGCCGCCTGCGCGATTATGCGTGCCCCAAATGAGGCTGCGGCTGCTCTCCGCGAAACGACGATTCCCGTCGGCCTGCCGCAGCCGCGGATCGCCGAGGACGCCGGCAACGCCACCGTCACATTTTAGCTGTGGAGAGGTCACATCCTCGTCCGGCTCCGACCTTATTTCGGGCCGTTTCCTCACCTATCACTTTTTGTTGAACGTCGGGCCGGCAGCGCAAGCCCGCGCGCCGGCATCGATTGGGTTGGGAGAAAGAGGGACCCCGATCATGTCGCCACTTCACCTGTTGCAGAAAAAACTTGCCTTGCCGATCGCGCTCAGCGCAGCGCTGACCGGTTTCGCCTTCGCCCCCGATACGGTCGCGGCCGATGACGAAACCGAAAGACTGGTCGGTGCCTACAATGCCAACGGCCTCGAACTGTTCGCGCAGTTTGCCGTTGAAACGGACGGCAATCTCGTGCTGTCGCCGTTCAGCATCGGCACGGCGTTGTCCATGGCCTATGCCGGCGCGCGCGACGCGACCGCCGCCGAAATGGCCGGCGTGCTCGGCCTCGACTGGTCGCCGGAAGCGATCGGTGCGGTCAATCAGCGCCTTGCCGCGCTGGTGGAAAATCGCGCCGAAAACGAGAACGCCACGATCGCGGTCGCCAATGCGCTGCATCTGACGACCTTTGGCGACCGGGTCAGCCAGAGCTACAAGACCCTGCTCGCCAAGGATTTCGACGCCGAGCTGTTTGCCGGTTCCGGCCTCGGCGAGATCAACGCCTGGGTCAAGGACAAGACCAGAGGCAAGATCGACAAGATCCTCACCAGGCTCGATCCGAATTCGGTGGCGGTGCTCCTGAACGCCATCTACTTTTCGGCCGGCTGGGCCTCGCCCTTCGATGCCGGCGCCACCGCCCCCGGCGATTTCCATCTGTCAGCGACCGAGACCGTTTCGGTGCCGATGATGCAAAAGACCATGGCGGTGCGGATCCTCAGGGCCCACACCTATGATGCCATCGCCCTGCCCTATGCCGGCGATCGGCTGGAAATGATCGTGCTCCTGCCGATGAAGCAGGCCGACAAGGGCCGTGTCGCGATCGGACTCGACGACAAGAGCTATGCCGCCGTCGTCAAAGGGCTCGCGACGCTGCAGCCGGAGCGGGTACGCCTGTCGATACCGAAATTCGGCTTCGATTATGGCGCCGGTCTCATCCCGGCGCTCAGGGCCATGGGGCTCGAACTGCCCTTCAGCATCGATCGGGCCGATTTCTCCGGCGTCACCGGTTCCGGCGCCGAAGCCGATCGCATCCATATCTCGCAGGCCGAACACAAGGCGCTGATCGAGGTGAACGAGGCCGGCACCGAGGCGGCGGCGGCCACGGCGATCGAATTCGCCCTTCGCTCGGCCGCGCCGGGGGCGCAACCGCGCGAAGTCAGGATCGACCGTCCCTTCCTGTTCGCCATCGCCGACCGGACCTCCGGGGCGCTCCTGTTCGTCGGCCGGGTCTCCGATCCGCGCAGTGGCGACGCTCAGATCGCCAGCACGGATGCCAACGTCAGGACCGAACAGATGGCCGACATGGTCGCGGCGCAGCCGCTCATGGAAGCCCGGCCCATGCTGATGTCCAAGATGGCGGTCATGGCACCGGCTCCGGGTTGGGCCGGCGCGCCGGGACCCGGCTTTGGCGGTGGCTTCATGCCGGGCGAGGGCGATGAATTCGCCTCCTTCGAGGATGGGCGGACCCTGTCGGTCAGGGACACGCCGGTCTCGACCTTCTCGGTCGATGTCGACACCGCCGCCTATTCCTATGTGCGCCGCATGCTGCAGGAGGGCGCACTGCCCAATGCCGACGCGGTCCGAGTCGAGGAAATGATCAATTACTTCGACTATGGCTATGACGGGCCGAAGAGCATCGAAACGCCTTTCGTCCTGCACACCAGCCTGTTCCCGACGCCGTGGAACAAGGGAACCGAGCTTTTGCGCATCGGCATCCAGGGCTACCGCGTACCGGCCGAGGACCGGCCGCCGGCCAATATCGTTCTTCTGGTCGACACGTCCGGCTCGATGAACGCGCCGGACAAGCTGCCCCTCCTGGAGAAGTCGTTCGAATTGCTGCTCGGACAGCTCAATGACACCGATACGGTTGCGATCGTCGCCTATGCCGGATCGGCCGGCATCGTGCTCGAGCCGACCCCGGCCAGCGACAAGGTCAAGATCAAGGCGGCGCTCAGAGAGCTGATGCCCGGCGGCTCGACGGCCGGCGCCGAAGGCATCGAACTGGCCTATCAGCTTGCCGCCCAGGCGAAAACGGCGGCCGGCACCAACAGGGTGATTCTCGCGACCGACGGCGATTTCAATGTCGGCATCGACGATCCGGACGCCCTTGAGCGCTTCATTGCCAAAAAGCGCGACAGCGGTATTTCCCTGTCGGTTCTCGGCTTCGGTTCGGGCAATCTCGACGACGTCACCATGCAGGCCCTGGCCCAGAACGGCAACGGCACTGCCGCCTATATCGACAGCTTCGCCGAGGCCCGCAAGGTGCTGGCCGACGAGGTCGGGGCGAACCTTTTGACCATCGCCCGCGACGTCAAGGTACAGGTCGAGTTCAATCCGGCCTATGTCGCCGAATACCGGCTGATCGGTTACGAGACCCGCGCCCTCAACG
>CAZKTH010000115.1:0-2227 GCA_964555575.1 uncultured Devosiaceae bacterium
GGACTTAGCAAGGGCTAAGTCCTGTTCGCCAACCCTCCCCACAAGGGGGAGGGAGAAAGGGCGCAGCCCTAAAGCCCCGCCTCTTCGACAAGTTTCGCCAGCGCACTGCCCGGTGCCGGGTCCTCGATCTCCGCACGGCCGCGCCGGGTCAACTGGCTGCGCCAGATGTGAACGCCGCGCGTATCGGGTTTGACGACATCGGCGATATCGCTACCCGGTGCCATCAGCGCCGGAATGCCGGCATAGGGCACGGGATAGAACACCGAACTCGGCAGTACCTTGTCGAGGAGCCCGTGCCTGGGGACGAAATGGGTCAGCGCGAACGGCCCGGTGGCGCCATATTGCATGAAGGCCGGGGTGACGGGATCGCCGAGGAGCCGTCGCGCCGCCACTTCCAGCCGCCGCCCGAGCGGCAGATGCGGCTCGAACAGCGGCCGGTTGTCGAGGTCGAAGATCGACAGGAGGTCGTCGAGCAGTGGCGCGTCGGCGGGAATGCGCAGCACCGCGCCGTTGATCGAACCGGGCCGTTCCCAGGAAAAGATATAAGGCCCGAGATCGTTTATGGGCCGGACGCAATAGACGTCGCAATCGGCCCAGATGCCGCGCTGCTGGCGCATCAGGTTCATGCGGAAGAGATCGGAAAAGGCGCCCGGCGTGCCGTGCCCCTTGTAAAAGAACAGTTTTTCGCGCGGCAGTACGTCTTCGGCCTTCTTCCAGTCCGCCCCGGCGGGCAGGTCGCCCTGCGGCTCGTAGGAATAGACGTGGACGGCATGTCCCTGCCTGACGAAGGAGGCGATGGAGACCCGTTCGAGCCAGGAAAGCGGTCCGTGCCAGAACGAGGCGATGACGGGCAGGGCGGTCATTTGACAGTCTCCGACACGCGCCGGCCTTTCTCCCTCCCCCTTGTGGGGAGGGTTGGCGAACAGGACTTGGCTCTTGCCAAGTCCGTCGTGAGCCTGGGTGGGGGGATCGGCGCCAGCGTTTGGGACTCCACCCCACCCGACCCGGCTATCGCCGGGCCACCCTCCCCATCAAGGGGAGGGAAACCCCGTTCTACCCTCTCAGCACCCCGCCGGTCGCCTTGCCGACCGCCGAAACGATGGCATTGCTGACCGCCTCGATTTCCTCGTCGGTCATGGTCTTGTCGCGCGGCTGCATCCTCACTTCGATGGCGACCGACTTCTTGCCCGACTCCATGTGTTCGCCCTCGTAGATGTCGAAGACGGAGGCGCCGGTGATGAGCTTCTTGTCGGCTGCCTGCGCCGCCTTGAGCAGGCTTTGCGCCGTCACGTCACGGTCGACGACGAAGGCGAAATCACGCGTCAGCGGCATCAGGTCACTGAGGTCGAGCCGCGGCTTGGTACGGGTCGGCTTCCTTTTCGGCTCGGGCAGGGCGCCGAGATCGAGCTCGAACGCCACCACCGGTCCATCGAGCCCGAGTTCGGCGACAAGCGCCGGATGCAGCTCGCCGAACCAGGCGAAGACGTTCTTCGGCCCGAGCTGCAGCCGCCCGCCGCGTCCGGGATGGGCCCATTGCGCCGGCTCGGGAACAAGCTGCAGCTTGTCGATGTCGTAGCCGAGAACGTCGAGCAGGGCGCCGAGATCGGCCTTGGCATCGAAGACGTCGACCGGATGGGCCGTCCCGCGCCAGGACCGCGGGCCGGAACCGGCGCGGATGGCGGTGGCATAGCTGTGCTGGCCGGCCGGATCGTCGCCGAGGAACACCTGTCCGACCTCGAACAGCCCGAGATCGGCGAGGGCGCGGTTCTGGTTGCGCCTGACCGCATTGATCAGGCCCGGCAGGAGCGAGGGCCGCATGTCGGTGAGATCGGCGGCGATCGGATTGGCAAGCTTCAGGGCTTCCGCGCCGCCGCCGAACTTCTCGCTGAGATCGCCGGAAATGAACGACCAGGTGACCGACTCATCAAGACCGCGGGCGGCGAGGGCCCGCCGGGCCAGGCGCGTACGGTTCTGCAAGGAGGTCAGCATGGTCTCGGCGACGCCGGACAAGCGCGGCAGGGGCTCGACCGGCACGTTGTCGACGCCGACCATGCGCATCACTTCCTCGACGATGTCGGCTTTCTGCCGCACGTCCGGCCGCCAGGACGGTACGGCGACCTTGACGGTCTCGCCGCTGCCCGACACCCAGAAGCCGAGGCGGGTGAGGATGGTCTTGACCTCGGCGAAAGGCACCTTCAGCCCGGTCAGGCGCTGGATCTCGCTCAGG
>CAZKTH010000115.1:2237-10025 GCA_964555575.1 uncultured Devosiaceae bacterium
ATCATCAACGAAATCCGTGATGTCAGCCGTGTCACTTATGACATTTCAAGCAAGCCGCCTGCCACCATTGAGTGGGAATGAAGCAGTGACAATGACCGTCCATGAAAACTGGATGCGTCAGGCGCTGGATCTCGCTCAGGGGGAAATCGATCACCACCTCGGCGGGCTCGATATCGCCGGCAACGCGGATTTCGCAGGCCTCACCGCCACAGGACGCGAGCACCATTCCGGTGGCCAGTTCGATGCCGGGTTTGACGAAGGCCGGATCGACATAGCGTTCGAAACGATAGCGCGCATCCGAAACGATGCCGGTCTTGCGCCCGGTCTGGGCGACCGAGACCGGTTCGAACCAGGCCGATTCGATCAGGACGTTTGTCGTTGCCTCGGTACACGAGCTGTCCTCGCCGCCAAGGATACCGCCGAGCCCGAGCACGCCGCTGTCGTCGGCGATGACGCACATGGTCTCGTCGACCTCATGCGGCTTGTCGTCCAGGCCGAGGAAGTTCTCGCCCTTCCTGCCCATGCGGGCATGGATGGTGCCGACGATCTTGTCGGCGTCGTAGACGTGCAGCGGCCGGCCGCGTTCCTGCGAAATGTAGTTGGTGATATCGGCCAGGGCGTTGATCGGACGAAGACCGACCGCACGCAGCCGCTCCTGCAGCCATTGCGGCGACGGGCCGTTCTTGACACCTTTGATGAGGCGTCCGGCGAACATCTTGCAGGCCGGATCGGGATCGTCGTCGAATCTCAGTTCGATCGGGATGGTCGTCTCGCCTGCCGTCGCCTCGACCGGCATGACGGGTACATCCTTGAGGTTGCCGATGCCGGCCGCCGCCAGGTCGCGGGCAATGCCGAAAATGCCGGTGCAGTCGCCGCGATTGGGAGTGAGATCGACATCGATCACCATGCCGCCGAGCTTCTTGTAGTCGACATAGCGCATGCCGACCGGTGCGTCCTCGGGCAGGTCGATGATGCCGGTATGATCGTCCGAGATCAGCAATTCGCGCTCTGAACAGAGCATGCCGTTGCTTTCCTCGCCGCGGATCATGCCCTTTTTAAGCGTGAACTCGGTGCCGGGGATATAGGTGCCGACCGGCGCGAAGACGCCCTTCATGCCGGTGCGGGCATTGGGGGCGCCACACACGACCTTGACCGGATCGCCGGCGCCGGTATCGACGACGCAGACCTTGAGATGGTCGGAGTTGGGATGATCCACCGCCGAGACGACATAGCCGACGACAAAGGGGGCGAGCGCCTTTGACTGATCCTCGACGCTGTCGACCTCAAGGCCGATCATGGTCAGGGTTTCGATGATCCTTTCGGCCGGGACGTCGGTTTCCAGATGATCCTTGAGCCAGTCGAGTGTGAATTTCATTTTTGTGTCGTCCGGGGTTCGAAGAAACAGGTGCCGGTCAGAAGGGTGGTTTCGCCGATGCCGGCAAATTGCATTGGCGTCGCATCGAGATCGATGCGCAGGCTAAATCGGCCGTCCTCGCGGCGGGCCACCAGCTCGTTGGGTTCGCCCGGCTGCATGTCGATAAAATAGCGCTGGCCGGTGGTGGCCGATGTGGCCCATTCCGGACGGTCGCCGGGGGCCGAGGCGATGCCGAGGTCGATTTCGTGTTCGCCCGGCGGCAGGGTTTCGACCGTGCCGGCATCGGCGCCGGCCCAGTGGCTGACAGTCTCGGTCATGCAGCGATAGGTGCCGTCCTGAGCCAGGGCCGGGGTGGCGGCAATGAGCGCGGCGGCGCAAAGGAGCAAACGTTTCACATATAGGCTCCCGTTTCGCTGTCGATCCTGGGCAGTTCGGCGTTCATCCCGAAGAGCCGGACCAGCACATTGGCGAAGCCGCGGGCGTCGTCGATGGCCCTGTGGGTGTGGGGGATATCGCCGTACCAGTCCTTGGGCAGATGCTGCATGCCCCAGTTGAGATAGTCCTGGCCGCGCAAGGTCCCGGCCATGGTGTATAGGCAAACCCCGCCGCCCTGGAACAGTTGACGGCCGGTATAGGGGCCGCCGAGGGCGCGCGTCTGGGCGTAGGTATCGAGATAATGGTCCATCCACGCCCCGTCGAACAGGATCGGCGCGGCAACGAACACCTTTTGGCCCGGCAGCGCTTCGACCCAATCGGCATAGGACGGCATGACGTCCTCGGGCTTTTCCGGATCGCTGGTTGCTGCTGCCCAGGCTTCCGGTTGCGTTTCCCACCACGCCATGGTGCGCGGATCGGTCGTGCGGTCGGCACGCGGCAGGAGGTTGGCCTCGAACGTGCCGATCTCGTTGCCCTCGTAGTCGATCGCCACGGAGGCAAAGCTCAGCATCGAATTGCGCAGCGGCGAATGGCCGTCCGTCTCGATATCGGTAACGACGAAGGTCACGGGCTCGGCGGAAATGTGGGTCATGACGCCGACCTCTTCATTGAGCGTATGTTGGGTGTGCTGCCCTTGAGAGCAGATTCGATGGCCAGATGGACATGCTCGGGATTGGACAGCACGTCGGCATTGCTGAATCGCAAGACCTCGTATCCTTGGTGACGCAGGAAGCGATCGCGCTCGGCATCCTTTTTCTGTGCGCCCGGTAGATAATGTGTGTCGCCATCGACTTCGATCACGAGCCTGGCGTGATGGCAGGCGAAATCGACGCAATAAGGACCGATCTGCACCTGCTTGCGGAAGTGATAGGCACCCGTGCGGAAGGGATAGAGCAGTCGCCAGAGGCGTACTTCCGGTGGAGTGGCTTGCTTCCTCAGCGTTTGGGCGCGCGTGCTCATCATCTTGCTTCCAGTCTGGAACGCCACCCCTCCCCGACCCTCCCCATCAAGGGGAGGGTGGGAGCACGTTGGCCCGTTCCGGCGGGATTGACACTTGCGGAGATTGCAGCGGACACAGGTGACGACCGCTTGGCACCAAGCCATGCCAAAGGGGTCACCCTCCCCCTTGTGGGGAGGGTTGGGGAGGGGGGCCTTCCCGAATATGACGCGAGAACGGTCATTTCTTGAGGGCTCAGCTCGCCAGCCCCCCGAACAGCGTCGGCAGGTCGAGCGGCCGGAAGCCGTAATGGTCGAGCCAGCGCTGGTCGGCGTCGAAGAAGGCGCGCAAATCCGGCATGCCGTATTTCAGCATCGCCAGCCGGTCGATGCCCATGCCCCAGGCAAAGCCCTGATAGACGTCCGGATCGAGCCCGCAATTGCGCAAGACGTTCGGATGCACCATGCCGCAGCCGAGGATTTCCAGCCAGTCATTGCCCTCTCCGATCCTGATCTCCGGGCCGGAACGGTCACAGCCGACATCGACCTCCATCGAGGGTTCGGTGAAGGGGAAAAAGCTCGGCCGGAACCGCAATTTGACGTCCGGAATTTCGAAGAAGGACTTGAGGAATTCCTCCAGTACCCAGCGGAGCTGGCCGATATGGCTCGTCTTGTCGATGACGAGACCCTCGACCTGATGGAACATCGGGGTATGCGTCTGGTCGCTGTCGTGACGATAGGTGCGGCCCGGCGCGATGATGCGGATCGGCGGCTCGATGGCGGTCGAAACCCAGGGGGCCAGCGCCTTGTCGTTGGTCCTGAGCATAGAGCGGATCTGCACCGGCGAGGTGTGGGTGCGCAAAAGCTTGCGTTTGCCGTCCGGGTCCGGCTTCAGAAAGAAGGTGTCGTGCATCTCGCGGGCTGGATGGTTCTCGGGAAAATTGAGCGCGGTGAAATTGTAGAAGTCCGTCTCGATGTCCGGACCCTCTGCGATCGAAAAGCCCATGTCCGAAAAGATCGCCGTCAGTTCGTCGGTCACCTGGCTGACCGGGTGGATTCGGCCCTCGGCCGTCGGCGCCTTCGGCAGCGGCAGGGTGACGTCGACCCGTTCGGCGGCAAGGCGGGCTTCGAGCGCCTTTTTCTTCAGCTCGGCGCCGCGCGCCTCGATGGCGGCGGCAATCTCGGTCTTCAAACCATTGATCGCCGGACCCATGATCTTGCGTTCGTCCGGGGTCATCTTGCCGAGGGTGGCGAGTTGGGCCGAGACCGAGCCCTTCTTGCCGAGCGCCGCGACGCGTACGGCGTCGAGCGCGGATTCGCTATCGGCTTTGGCGATCTCGTCGAGGAGACCGGATTTGAGGCTGTCGAGTTCGGTCGTGGACATTGTTGTTTCCGAAACGCATGAGGGCGAGAGGGTTGTAGACAAGCAAAAGGCCCCGCGCCACCCCGGAAGGGAAACGCAGAGCCTTGAATTGGGCCTCGGCGGAAAGCCTGGTGCGCGCTTAGGCGGAAATCCGCTCGTGCGTGGCTTTTTCCACGCCTTCGAGATAGCCGAGCGCGGCCTTGGCCTTGGCGACGAGAACGCCGAAGGCCTCCGGTTCCCGGATCGCCAGATCCGAAAGAACCTTGCGGTCGACGGCGATCTCGGCCTTGCCGAGGCCGTCGATAAATCGGCCATAGGTCAGCCCGTGCTCGCGGACGGCGGCATTGATGCGCTGGATCCACAGGGCGCGGAAGCTGCGCTTCTTGTTGCGGCGGTCGCGATAGGCGTACTGGCCGGCCTTGTCGACGGCGGCCTTGGCGGTGCGGATCGTTGATTTGCGACGACCGTAAAAGCCTTCGGCGGCCTTCAGGGTCTTCTTGTGGCGGGCGTGATTGGTAACGCCCCGTTTGACGCGAGCCATGAGACTGCTCCCTTCGTGGCGTTAGCGATTGTAGGGCATATAGCCCTTGATGATGCCCGCATCCGCATCGGACAGCACCTTGGTGCCGCGATTGGTGCGGATATATTTGGCGTTGTGGTTGATCAGGCGGTGGCGCTTGCCGGCGACGCCGGCCTTCACCTTGCCTGTCGCCGTCATCTTGAAGCGCTTCTTGGCGCCAGACTTGGTCTTCATCTTCGGCATTTTGCTCTCTTTCGACATTCCCCTCAGGGAAAAGCATTATTGGGCCCGCACGGCATGCCTTTTGGCCGGCGCACCCGGTTCGAAGCCGGGGTTATAGGGGGGAAGGGGAGCAAGCGCAAGTGCCTGACCCGCCTGCCATGGGCGCAAAAAGGCCCGCGCCACCCCGATGGCGCGGGCCTTGCCTGGGCTGGAGCGAATATTGGGACTAGCGCTCCATGGCCCCCCCGGCCTGCGCCCAGGCACCGATGCCGCCTCGGAGATTGGCGACCTCGGTATAGCCCATCTGTACGAGCTGCTGGCAGGCGGCGCCCGAACGCGCGCCCGAGGCGCACACGACGATGATGCGCTTGCCGGCATCGGCCGCCGGCAGCGAACCGGTGCCGTCGGGCCTGGCGTGCTTCATGAATTCGGGAAGCGGCGCCCGGA
Source organism: uncultured Devosiaceae bacterium (assembly GCA_964555575.1). Taxonomy (GTDB): domain Bacteria; phylum Pseudomonadota; class Alphaproteobacteria; order Rhizobiales; family Devosiaceae; genus JAHJQZ01. Next base: position 7,536 of record CAZKTH010000115.1, read on the forward strand.
TGGCGCCCTTGATGGTGCCGGACATCTGCATCTCGCCGAGGGAGCGCACGTCGACGAAAACGGTGTCCTTGTCGCCGAAGAACTGCACGGCGGAATTGCCGGTGATCTGCTGGACCTGGGCCCCGGTCTGCGGGCCACCCATGAGGGACTGGAAGAAGCTCATGCGAAAATTCCTGTTTTGGGATCGTTGGTTCGGGTTCGGATGGGAGTTGAGGCTGTCAGGCGGCGATGATGGCTTCGCTGCCGTTCCTGGCCTTGACCGGCACGACGAGGTAGTGGACCCCGTTGTTCTCGGCCTTGGGGAAGCGGCCGGCCCGGATGTTCACCTGGATCGAGGGCAGGAGCAGAACCGGCGCCGACAGGGTGGCGTCGCGCGTCTCGCGCATGTTGACGAATTCGTCCTCGGTGACACCGTCCTTCAGATGGACATTCTTCTTTTCCTCGGCGACCGTGGTCTCCCAGGCGTATTCGTCGCGGCCCGGCGCCTTGTAGTCGTGGCACATGTAAAGGCGCGTCTCGTCCGGCAGGGTCAGGAGCTTCTGGATCGACTGATAGAGCTGGTGGGCGTCGCCACCGGGGAAGTCGGCGCGGGCGGTGCCATAGTCCGGCATGAAGATGGTGTCGCCGACAAAGATCGCGTCGTCGATCTTGTAGGAAATGTCGGCCGGCGTATGGCCCGGCGTGTGGATGATCTCGCCGACGAGGTTACCGATCGAGAAGGTCTCGCCATCGGTGAACAGATGGTCGAAATCGGAGCCGTCGGTCCTGAGGTCGGTGGCGTTGAACACCGGACGGAAGATGGTCTGCACCTTCACGATGTTCTCGCCGATGCCGATCCTGGCGCCGACCTTGGCCTTGAAGAAAGGCGCACCGGAGAGGTGGTCGGCATGGGCATGGGTCTCGAGGGCCCAGACGATCCTGTAGCCCTGCTCATTGGCGCGAGCCAGGATGGCTTCGACCGAGCGGGTATCGACGGTACCGCCCTTGTGGTCGTAGTCGAGCACCGGGTCGATGACGGCGGCCTCGCCCGTATCGGGATCGGCAACGAGATAGGAAATGGTATTGGTCGGGTTGTCGAAGAAGGCTTCGATCACGGGCTTGGACATGACGTCGTCTCCCTGATAGGTGGTTGCGCGTGTTTCGCGTTGGCGTTGGTTGACCTATATATGCAAGTGTGCTTATAAAGCAAGTGCTTTTTTAGTGGAGCACTAAAATGTTGAACCAAGACATCGTGGAGATCGAAGAACAGGCCGACACCATGGGCCGGACTCTCAAGGCTCTGGGCAATGGCAAGCGCCTTGTCATCCTGTGCAAGCTCTTGCAGGCCGGGGAGATGAATGTCGGCACCCTGGCCGAAGCGCTTGGGCTCAGCCAGTCGGCCCTGAGCCAGCATCTGGCCAAGTTGCGAACCGAAGGGCTGGTCGCGACCCGTCGCGACAGCCAGACCATCTGGTATCGTCTCGCCGATCCGCGTATCGAGGACCTGCTGGGTTCCTTGCACACCATCTACTGCACGCACGAGAAAAATGACCCTTGTTGATCTGCTTGCGCCGCTTTCCGGCGCGCTTGTCGGACTGGTGCTCGGCCTTATCGGCGGCGGCGGCTCGATCCTTGCCGTACCGTTGCTCGTTTATGTGGTCGGCGTCGCGCCGGCCCAGGTCGCGCTCGGCACCTCCGCCCTTGCCGTTGCCCTGACGGCTCTCATCAATCTCATCCCCCATGCCCGTGCCGGACGGGTGAAATGGGAGTGCGCCGCCGTCTTCGCCGTTTCCGGCATGGTCGGCGCCTGGGCCGGATCGAGCGTCGCCAAGACGCTCGACGGCGAAAAGCTGCTCGTCCTTTTCGGCCTTTTGATGCTCGTGGTCGGCGGCACCATGCTGTTCGGACGCTCGGGCGGCGGCAATCCGGAGATCCGTCTGCGCGCCGACACGGCCAGCCATCTGCTGCCGCGCCTTGTCCCCGTCGGGTTCGGCGTCGGCGTGCTGTCCGGCTTTTTCGGCATTGGCGGCGGTTTCCTCATCGTGCCGGGCCTGATGCTGGCGACCGGCATGCCGCTCGCCTTCGCCACCGCGACCTCGCTGGTCTCGGTCTTTGCCTTCGGCGCCACCACCGCCACCAACTACGCCATTTCCGGGCTCGTCAACTGGCCGCTCGCCGCCCTGTTCATCGCCGGTGGATTCGTCGGCGGGATTATCGGCATCTTCGTCGGCAAATGGCTTGGCAAATCGAAGAACGCCCTCAGATACATCTTCTCGGCCGTGGTGCTGGTCATTGGCGCCTGGATCGTCTGGCAGGGCATGGGCGCCTTGATCTAGAAAACGCCCGCGCCCGCGCCGGACCCGAATGCGCCGGCGCGGCAACGCACCCATATTGTGGAGGATCCATTCCCGCCTATAATGACCCATTGAGATCGCGGCAATTGTGGGGGCGTGCAACAAACTGTTTCGTTCGCACTAGAGGCGTGAATCGGGGTTATTGATTGCATGGTTT
>CAZKTH010000116.1:0-10002 GCA_964555575.1 uncultured Devosiaceae bacterium
GCCACCGGCACGATCTGTCCCTTCGGGTCGGTCCTCAGTTGGCGCAAAACCGGGATCCACTTTTGCGCACGATGCTCTAAAGAAGGTTCCCCGCGCCATCGAACGTCAGATCGGCGGGCGCCGAAACGATCTCGATCGCCGAGTTGGCGCGGGCTTCCGGCAGCATCGGTTCGGACACGGCGATGTCGCTCATATGCAACGTGTCCTTGATGCGCACTACGCGCGCGCGCGAAAGATCGCGCGCATTGCACGTCTTGATGGCGGCCAGGATGGCGTCGCGGTCATCGTCGAGCACCATCGGCATGCGGGTGGGATTGGTTACGGTCGAAGTCAGGCCGTTGGCGTACATCTCCTTGAAATTGATCTTGTCGGCAAGCTTTCGGGTGATGAAATCCGCCGCACCCATGCCATTGGCGTTGCCGTGCGAGGCTTGCGTCAGGTCGAGCACGGCGATCTTGGTGATGTCCGGCCCGCCCGATGCGTAAGGCGTGGGATAGCGCCCCGTGATATTTGGATCCATGCCATCCCCGGATATGTTCTTGCCGATCTGCTCGACGATCAGGACGTCGAACTGGTCGAACATGAAGCTCGGCATGTTGGCCCTGGCCTCGATCAGAAGCGCCCTGTCGGTTTCCACCAATTGGCTGGCAGGAACGGCGACGACCCTGGCGATGCCGTCATAGGCGTTTTCCACCGTCCCGACACCGAACAGAATGGGCGCCTTGGCCAGCGAGATTGCCGACATGGCGATGATGTGCTCGGCCATGTATCTGAAGCTGTAGGCGTGGCACGATTCGGCGCCTTTCTGCTTGCCAAGCCCGATGGTGATCATTTTCACCAGGCCGCTTTCGTTCTGCGCGTGAAAGGCGGTGTGTGGCTTGACGCGATTGATCACCACGATGCCGTCGGCATTGTATGCGAGCCGGTCGACATAGACCGGAAGCCCGTTGTCCAGGCGGCCGATCTCGACCACGTCCATCGCGGAGCGGATCTCGCAGCCGACCGAGGCTTCGGTGACGCCCAGACCCGCCAGCACGGCACGCTGTCCTTCGGCGGTCGCGCCGCCATGGCTGCCCATGGAAGGGACGATGAAGGGCTGGCCACCCCGCTTTCTGATTTCCTCGACGGTCACCCGGGTCAGGACGGGAATCTCGGCAACGCCGCGGCTGCCGACGCCGATGGCGATCTGCATCCCGGGCTTGACACTGTCGATCACCCCCGGGCGGTTGAGTTGATCCCTGAGGGTCCCGGCAACGTCGGTCACCGCGGTCGAAGGGAAATTCTGCCGGATCCTGGCCAGTCGCGGAACAGGAACGCCTTCCAGCAGGTTTTTGATGATATCCACTCTGTTACTCCATTGCCGAGAATTTCAGCGGCGGCACGCTGCCTGGGCGCGACAGTCCCAGCCAAGATAGTACAAAAGATCACGGCACTCGCCCAGCAGCACCGCGCGCTGGCTGTGCCCGTCCAACCCGCCCGGACCCGCCACTTCGCCGGCACGCGGCTCTCCCGTTCCGCCGCCGCTACAACCGGCCGAATTCGTCCTCGATGCGGATGATGTCGTCCTCGCCGAGATAGGCGCCGGTCTGGACCTCGATGACTTCCAGAAGGATCTTGCCTGGATTGGACAGGCGGTGGATGGCGCCGCGGGGGATGTAGGCGCTCTCGTTTTCGCTCAAGGTCGTGATGGTGTCGTCCACCTGCACCTCGGCGGTGCCGCGCACCACCACCCAATGCTCGGAACGGTGATGGTGCTTTTGCAGCGACAGCCGTCTGCCCGGCTTGACGAAAATGCGCTTGACCTGGAAACGCTCGCCCGAGACCACCGAGGTGTAGCCGCCCCAGGGCCGGTATTCGGTCGGGTGCCTTTCCGTCAGCGCGGCGGTGCCGTCGTCCGCCTTGAGGCGCTTGACCATGGCCCCGACATTCTGGGCCTCCGACAGCCTGCCCACATAGACCGCGTCCTCGCTGGCCACCACGGCCACGTCGTCCATGCCGTCGATGGCGACATGCAGTTTCTCGGTGAAAACGAGCGCATCGCTCGTATCGGAAAGGCTCACCGGGCCGCGGGTCAGATTGCCGGCCTCGTCGTGCGGGCTCGCCTTCCACACCGCGTCCCACGATCCGAGATCGGACCAGACGATCGGCGCCGGAACCACGGCGGCGCGTTCGGTCTTTTCGAAAATGGCATAATCGACCGAGATGTCCGGCGCCGCGGCAAAGCTCTCCTTGCCGAGGCGGATGAAATCGAGGTCCTCTTGCGCCATGGCAACGGCGCCCCGGGCCGCCTCGAAGACGTCCGGCGCCAGTTTCTCGCATTCGGCGAGAAAGGTCCCGGCCCGGAACAGGAACATGCCGGCATTCCAGTAGAAATTTCCCGAGGCCAGCATCGCTTCGGCCCTCTCGCGTGCCGGCTTTTCGACAAAGCGGGAAACCGCGTGCGCCCCGGACGACAGGGCCGCCCCCGCCTCGATATAGCCGAACCCGGTCGCCGGCTCGCTCGGCGTGATGCCGAAGGTCACGAGCTGGCCTTCGGCCGCCGCGGCAATGCCGGTGTCGAGCGCCTTCAAATAGGCCTCGTCCACCACGATCTCGTGATCCGAGGACAACACATTGATGAGGGCGTCCGGCTCATTGTTCGCAACGAACACGGCTGCCGCCGCAATGGCCGCGGCGGTGTTGCGTGCCGCGGGCTCGAGCAGGATCGCCGCCAGTTCGACGCCGCATTCCTCGGCCTGCTCGGCGACCAGGAACCGGTAGTCCTGATTGGTGATGACGACTGGCGCGGCATAGCGGGCCGGATCCTCCAGCCGTTTCAGCGTCTTCTGGAAAAGGCTGAGGTCGCCGGTCAGGGCCAGGAACTGCTTGGGTCGCGCCGACCGCGACAACGGCCAGAGCCTCGTCCCCTTGCCGCCGCACAATATGACAGGAACCACCTTGCTCGTTTCAGTCATCACTTCCTTTGTCCCGCTTGACCGGACCAGTCCGACAGCACGTCCGCGAGCCGGCCGGTGATGGTGTTGAGTTGTCCGGCCGCGCTCATGGCATCGTCCGTCTCGACATAGACCCTCAATTCGGGCGCATTGCCCGAAGCCCGGAAATGCACAACCGTGCCGTCCGTCAGGCTTAGGCGCACGCCGTCCATCAGATCCACTGCCGCCGGCTCTGCCAGTTCCGGCGCAAGACGCGCGCGCAGCGCTGCCGAGCCTTGTATTTCCATCAGGAAACGGGCGCTGACTTCGGGTGGAATCTGCTTCAGTCGGTCGGCTTTCATCACCCGTGCCGGCAGTTCGGCGACAAGCTGGGCAAGCGATATCGCGCGGCGCCCGGCTTCGGCCAGCACCGCAATGAGCGGCAGCATTGCGTCGCGGGTCGGCAGAGCGGATAGCCTTCCGCCGGGCAGATCAAGTGCCGAGCCGAGCAGGAAACCGCCATTGGCTTCGAACCCGGCCAGGGAACTGCCCGTCTCGGCATTCATGGCGGCAACCACATGGGGCGAACCGACACGGGTGCGCACGATTTTGTCGAACCAGCCGCACATCTCGATAGCGCCGGTCGAGGTCAGGGGCGTCACCAGCGTTTGGATCCCGAGGGCCCGTGCCGCCAGCGTGCACAGCACATCGCCGGTGATCTGGCGGCCATCGGCGCCGATCAGCAAAGGACGGTCTCCGTCGCCGTCGGTCGAGACCACCGCGTCGAGATCGTGGCGGGAGATCTCTTCGGCGCAGATCGAGAGGGCGGACGGTTCGAGCGCTTCGGTATCGACGGCAATGAAGATCTCGGAGCGCCCGAACCGGACGAGATCGGCGCCCAGACCGGCGAGGATTTCGACCAGCAGATCGCGGCCGGCGGCGGAATGCTCGAATACGCCGAGCCTCAGACCGGAAAGCGCTTCGGGCCCGAAGGCATCGAAATAGCGCCGGACATAGGCCCGGTCGACCGACAGGTCCGGATCGGGCCGACCAGCCGGGATCGCAGCCGTTTCCCTTGTCGCCGCTTGCGCCATGTGCTTTTCGACGCGCGTGCGGATCGGTTCCTCGTCCGCCTTCAGGAGCTCTCCGTCGGGCCTGTAGAACTTGATGCCGTTATAGTCCTCCGGAATGTGACTGCCGGTGATCACTATGGCCGGCACGCCCTTGCCCAGCGCGGCAGCAGCGATCGCCGGCGTCGGCAGCACCCCGCACCAGCGCGGCACCTGGCCATGCGCCCGAATGGCGGTCATGACACGGTCCGAGATCCGAGGGCTCGACGCCCGCAGATCGCATCCGACGAACACCTCGGTTGCCGCCGCCACGGCCACATGATCGAGAAAGGACGTCACATAGGCCGAAATCGATCGCGCATCGAAGGCAACGACCGGACCCCGCAAGCCTGAAGTTCCAAATGCTATCGGCACGAAAACGGATGACCTGTTTTTCTTTGCTGCGATCCGGTCGCCGGAAGGCGCCACCGCATGGAGCTTATAGCCTGCTCCCGGCAGATTCCACCTGTCTGCACAAGGAACCGGGCGGCCGTCCCCAATGCCTCGCGGCGCGCCGGTTTCCAGTCGATCGTCCTGTCTCCGGCGTCGCCGCCGATCCGGTCCTTGAAGCGCGCAAGTCTTTTATTGCGCCAATTCGTAGCGACGATTCTCTCCGGGGTGAGTTTTTTTTGTTGTTAGCCTCGGCTATACCCGAAATAGCCGCAAATTCATGTCCAATGCGCTTAAGCGTGGGCATGGATAATGCAGGGAGGGCAGCATGCGCCGCATTATGGGCTTCGTCTTTGGGCTTTTCATCGTTCTCGTTTCCGCTTTCGGCACGATCACGGTCTCGGCCGCCGAGCGCAGCATCAGTCTGTTGCCGGGGAACGATCTGCCCGGCTTCGACTATCGCATCGTCAAGAACGTCAAGATCAAGCAATGCCAGGCGGCCTGTCTCGACGACGCGGCCTGCGATGCCTTCACCTACAATGAAAAGGCGAAATGGTGCTTCCTGAAGAGCGCCGCCGCCGCTCCCACCCCATTCAAGGGTGCGACCTCGGGCACGATCGTCACCAAGCCTTCGGCCGACGCCATCGCCACGGCGCGCATGCGCGAATTGAACTTCCCGGCCATCGGTCTCGTCGAAGGTGCCCGTTCGATGGCTTCGGGTCTTTCGAGCACCGATCCCGCGCCCAAGGGCATGAGCTATGACGATCTCATAGCCCAGGCCGATACCGCCCTCGGCCAGGGCAACGCCGCCGGCGCACGCGTCTTCCTGCGGCAGGCCCTCGGCATCAATCATAACGATCCCGCGGTCTGGCTTCGGCTCGCCATGGCCTCTGAGGCAGCCTATCAGAGCAGCGTCAAATCCAATGGTCGCGGCGATTACGATCTGGCGCGCGACGTCACCTATGCCTCGCTCAACGCCTTCCTGCGCGCCGACGACGTCGAACTGGAGGCGCTATCCCTTGCCGGGCTCGCCAAGGGTCTCGAGGGCCGCCAGATGTGGCGCGAGGCCATCGCCACCTATCGCCAGTCCATCGCGCTTGTCGACGACGCCGATCTCGAGGCGCATCTGGAAAAGCTGGTGGCCGAGCACGGTTTCCGGGTTGTCTCGCATGAGGTCGATTCCGAGGCGGCACAACCACGCATCTGCGCCAATTTCTCCGATCCTCTGGCCGTTGGCACGACCGACATGGCCAGCTATGTCTCGGTCGCCGGCAATGCGCGCCTGGCGGTCGAGGCGAGCGGCAGCCAGATCTGCCTCGAAGGTGTCGTGCACGGCGCCCGCTATCACATCACCCTGAGGTCCGGCCTGCCCTCGGCCGACGGCGAGAAGCTCAGGAACAATGTCGAACTCGACCTTTACGTGCCGGACCGCTCGCCCTTCGTCGGCTTCGCCAACACCGCCTATGTCATGCCGGCCGGCCTCGGCGGCGGTCTGCCGATCACCTCGGTCAACGCCGAAAGCGCCGATATCGCCATCTACCGCATCGGCGACCGTTCGGTGGCAACGGCGGTACGCGACGGCGTCTTCAAGCAGAACCTCACCGGCTATTCGGCCCAGGACATCGCCGACAAGACCGGGCAGCTCGAATTCGAGGGCACGGTCGAACTGACCGCGACCAAACTCAACGAGATGGGTGTGACCGCGATTCCGGTCGCCGACGTCCTGAAGACCATCGAGCCGGGCGCCTATGTCATCACCGCCAAGGTCACCGATGGCGACCAGAAATACTGGGAGTCCGTGGCGACGCAGTGGTTCATCGTCACCGATCTCGGCCTGAGCGCGGTTTCCGGCAATGACGGCGTCCATGCCTTCGTCCGCTCGCTGACCAGCACGGCGCCCGTCGCCAACGCCCAGGTCAAGCTGATTGCCGTCAACAACGAGGTCCTCGGCGAGGCCGTGACCGACGAAACGGGCAAGGCCGATTTCGCCCCCGGCCTGGCACGCGGCGATGGCGGCATGGCGCCGCAACTGCTCGTGGCCGAAACCAAGGACGGCGATTACGCCTTCCTCGACATGAACAAGCCCGAATTCGACCTTTCCGACCGCGGCGTCACCGGGCGTCCCGCCGCCGGCCCGCTCGATCTGTTCGCAACCTCGGAACGTGGCGTCTACCGGCCGGGCGAAACCGTCTTCCTGACCGCGCTGCTGCGCAACAGCAAGGCGGTCGCTGTCGACGGACTGGATCTGACCATCAAGCTCGACCGACCCGACGGCGTCCTCAGTAGCACGCAGATGATCCAGGATCAGGGTGCCGGCGGCTACTTCAAGGCGCTCCCCCTGAAGACCAATGCCATGCGCGGCTCCTGGCATGTGCGGTTTTTTGCCGATCCCAAGGCCGACCCGCTCGCCGATGTCAGTTTCCTTGTCGAGGATTTCGAGCCCGAACGGCTCGCCTTCGACATCACCGCGCCGGAGGGGTCCGTCTCCTCCATCGAACCGCTGCCGGTCACGGTCAAGGCCAAATATCTTTATGGTGCCACCGCGCCGGATCTCAGTATCGAGGCCGATGCGATCCTGAGACCGCGCACGACGCTTGAAGGCTACCCCGGCTACACCTTCGGTCGCGAGGACGACACCATCCAGACCGACCAGATCCCGCTCGGGGTCGTCGGCACCACCGACGCGGCCGGCGACGCCGTCGCCGACGTCTATCTGCCGACACCGCAGGCGACCACCCGTCCGCTCGACGCCGAGATCGTCATGCGCCTGATCGACAGCAATGGACGGCCGGTCACCCGCAGCCTCACCCGGCCGGTCCTGGCCGACGTCAACCGCATCGGCATCAAGCCGGCCTTTTCCGGCTCCGAGCTCGGCCAAGGCTCCGAGGCGAATTTCGACATCATCACCGTCGCCCCCGACGGCAGCCTCGCCGCCGAGACCGGTCTGGATTGGACACTGTCGCGCATCACCACCCACTACCAGTGGTATCGCGAAGCCGGCACCTGGAAATGGGAGGCAATCACCACGACGACCAAGGTCGCCAACGGCACGGTCGACACCAGGGCCAACGGGCCGGTCCGCGTCGGTGCCCCGGTCGACTGGGGCCGCTATCTGTTCGAAATCAGTTCGACCGGCGATATGCCGACCTCCTCGAGCAAGAGCTTTTATGCCGGCTACTACTATCCCGAAGCCGGATCGGACACGCCCGACACGCTCGAGGTCGCGCTCGACAAACCGGCCTACAGGATCGGCGACACCGCCGTTCTGAAGCTCGAACCGCAATTCGCCGGCACCGCCCTTGTCATGGTGGTCGACGATTCCATCATCGCCATGCAGGCGGTCGACGTGCCGGAAGGCGGCGCCAGCGTTTCATTGCCGGTGACTGCCGACTGGGGTCCGGGCGCCTATGTGACCGCGATGCTCTATCGTCCCGCCGACGCCGCCGAAAAGCGCATGCCGGCGCGGGCCATCGGGCTCGCCTATGCCGATGTCGATCCCGGCGATCGCCTGATCGATCTGAAGCTTGACGTGCCGGCCGAAGCCTCGCCGCGTCGGGCCTTCACCGCCAGTCTCGATCTCGGGTCGGCGCATGTCGGCGAGACGGCCTATGTCGCCGTCGCCGCCGTCGATCTCGGCATCCTCAACCTCACCCGCTTCAAGGCACCCGATCCCGATGGCTGGTTCTACGGCCAGCGGCAATTGGGCGTTGCCATCCGCGACCTTTACGGCCAGCTCATCGACCCCACGCAAGGGTTGATCGGCGCGGTGCGATCGGGTGGTGATGGAAGCTCCGGCGCAACCGGCGCGCCACCGCCGATCTCGGTGCTGGTGGCGCTGCATTCCGGCATCGTCGAAGTCGGCGCCGACGGCAAGGCCAGCGTCTCCTTCGACATGCCCGATTTCAACGGCACCGTCCGGGTCATGGCCATGGCCTGGACCGACAGGGCTGTCGGCCATGCCGTCAAGGACGTCATCGTCCACGATCCGGTGGTCGTGACCCTGTCGCCGCCACGGTTCCTGAGGGTCGACGACACCTCGCGGCTCCTGGTCGAGATCGCCAATGTCAGCGGCCCGGCCGGCAGCTACAGCATCGCGCTGACGACCAATGATGGGCTCGGGGGCGAGAACAACAGCCAGACCGCACAAATCGGCGAAGGCGGACGGGCTTCGCTCAGCTTCCCGCTGACCGGCACCCTGATCGGTGACCATGATCTCACACTCCTTGTCACCGATCCAAAGGGCAATGCCTATGTCAAGACGCTTACTGTCGGCGTGCGCGCCAGAAGCGGCACGGTGACCAGGAACAAGGTCACGACCCTGAAACCGGGTGGAACGCTCCGTCTCGATGAAGCCAGCTTTGCCGGCATCATGCCGGAGACCGGCGTCCTGACCCTTGCGGTCGGACCGCTGGCCCGGTTGCATGTGCCCGAACTGCTGCTCGCCCTCGACCGCTATCCCTATGGCTGTGCCGAGCAGGTCACCAGCCGAGCCCTGCCCCTCATCTATCTCAACGAAGTGGCGGGCATGCTCGGCATGGGCGACGACAATGAGGTTGCCAAGAAGGTCAAAGATGCCATCTCCGACCTCATGTCCAAGCAGACCTCGAGTGGCGGCTTCGGTATCTGGGGACCGTTCTCCTATACCGATTTCTGGCTCGACTCCTATGTCACCGACTTCCTGCTGCGGGCCAAGGCCGCCGGCTACGATGTGCCCGAACAGGCGCTTTCGAACGCCCTCGACAATCTGGGGAACCAGGTCTCCTACGCCTCCGATTTCGACAATGGCGGCGAAGCCATTGCCTATGCGCTTTACGATCTGGCCCGGGCCGGACGGGCGGCGATCGGCGATCTGAGGTACTATGTCGAGGCGCGGCTCGACAATTTCGGCTCACCTCTGGCCAAGGCCCAGATCGGCGCGGCTCTCGCCCTTTACGGCGAGCGGACGCGGGCCGCGATGGGCTTTGCCGCCGCGGTCAAGGATCTCGAAAGGAGCAAGGACACGGGCAGCTACCGCAGCGACTACGGTTCGCGTTTGCGCGATCTCGCCGGCGTTCTGGCGCTTGTCGGCGAGTTCAAGCCGGCCGGCATCGACACGGGCGCACTGGCCAGGCAACTGGCCGGCCTCAGGGACCTTGCCCGCTGGACCTCGACCCAGGAGGATGCCTGGACGCTGCTGGCGGCGGCGGCGCTCGGACGCGACGCGGCGAGCGGAAAGATCACGCTCGACGGCAAGCCGTTGAGCGGCCCGGTCTATCGCCGCTTCGACGAAAGCGCTTTCGCCCACCGCGCCATGACCTTGACCAACAAGGACAATCAGGCGACGGAGGCGACGGTCTCGGTCACCGGCATTCCGCTGACGCCGCCGCCGGCGTCGAGCAGCGGCTTCACCCTCGCCCGCACCTACTTCACGGTCGAGGGCATGCCGGTGATGGACATGTCGCAGGCCAGCCAGAACGACCGTTTCGTCGTCGTTCTCAAGGTCGCGGCGACCCGTCTCGGTTCCGGCCAGTACGTGGTGACCGATCCGCTGCCGGCCGGCTTCGAGATCGAGAACCCCGACCTCAGCTCGGCGGGCGGCATCGGCGACATGT
>CAZKTH010000117.1:0-9947 GCA_964555575.1 uncultured Devosiaceae bacterium
GCCGATGCCGGGCGCGGATATCGGCCGTTGGCAAATCGGATCGCCATGCGCGCCTGCCCTCACGCGGTGATCGATGTCGGGAAACGCGACGTGTCCCACGCCGGATCGTCATCTCAGTCGCGCGCCTGGGTTTTCGTGAAGGCGATTCCCTCGGTGTCGAAAACGTGGGCGTGTTCGGCGCGACAGTCGAGTGCGAGCCGGTCGCCGATCGCAACGCGTTCGCTGGCGTCCAGTTTGAGGATGAGGTCGTCTCCCGCATCGGTCCTGACTTCGACAAGTGTCTCGTCGCCGAGTTCCTCGACCAGATGCACGCCGGCAATTGTCTTTGCCGAGGCGGAATGGTCGATTCCGACATGTTCGGGACGGATGCCGAAGGTGACGGCAGTGCCGGGCTCAAGTCCGGAGCCGTTCGCAACGAGGACCGCGACCTCGCCGAAAGCCGTACTGGCAATGCGGACAGATCCGTCGTCAACCCCGACGACCTGCCCGGCCAGGGTATTCATTTTCGGCGAGCCGATGAATTCGGCGACGAACAGGTTCCTCGGCCGGTGATAGAGTTCCATCGGCGTGCCGATCTGCTGGACGACGCCGGCACTCAGCACGACGATGCGATCGGCAAGCGTCATCGCCTCGACCTGATCGTGCGTCACATAGACCATGGTCGAGCCGAGTTCGTTGTGAAGGCGGGCAATTTCGCGCCGCATGCTGACGCGCAGCGCCGCATCGAGATTGCTCAACGGCTCGTCGAACAGGAAGACCTTGGGATTGCGCACGATGGCACGTCCGATGGCGACGCGCTGGCGTTGCCCGCCCGACAGCTGGTTGGGGCGGCGGTCCAGCAGATTCTCCATCTGCAGGATGCGTGCGGCCTCATGGATGCGGACATCGATTTCGGCTTTCGGGCGCCGCGCCAGTTTCAGGCCGAAGGCCAGGTTCTGATAGACCGTCTTGTGCGGATAGAGCGCATAGCTCTGGAACACCATGGCAATGCCGCGGTCCCGCGGGGCCTTGTGGTTGCACACCTCGCCGCCGATGCGGATGGTGCCGCCACTGACGTCCTCAAGCCCGGCGATGATGCGCAGCAAGGTCGATTTCCCGCAGCCCGACGGGCCGACGAAGACGACGAACTCGCCGTCTTCGACTTCGAGGTCGACCTGCTTGATGACCTCGACTGCGCCGAAGTTCTTGATGACGTTTTCCAGCTGCAACGTTGCCATCGATCGCACCCTTGCTGACCAAACCCGTTGGGTTGCGTTGTCTGCCCGAGCGGACGGCGGCCTGAAGCCGCCGTCCGGCGATACGGCTAGCCGCGCATGCGCTGCTTGAAGAAGTCGAGGTGCTTTTTCTGCGCTTCGATCATGCGTTCGCGATAGACGCCATAGATCACGTCCGTGTCGTGCAGGGTCACGCCGGCGATGGTCGGCGACGCGAAGACCGGCAGTTCCACGCCCTTTGCGGCGAGCTTGGCGGCGGTCCGCGCCACCATTTCGTGCATCATCATCATGGCAAGCACGGTCGAGGAACCGGAGACGGGACGCGACCAGCCTTCGACCGGCACGATGGCGTCTTCGATCGGCGCGCCGGTGTCGATGACGATGTCGGCCGCGTCGGCGAGACGCTTGCCGGAGGAATGGGTCGCCGGCTTGTCGAGATTGGCCTTGGCGGTGACGGCGACGACGGTCAGGCCGCGCTTCTTGGCATAAAGGGCGGCGTCGATGCCGGAGGCGTTGCGGCCGCTGTGGCCGAAGATGACGATGCAGTCGCCAGGATTGAGCGGCTGGTGGTCAAGGAACTTTTCGGCATAGTGCTCGGTCCGCTCGAGCCACAGCAGTTCGCGCACGCCGCCGGCGCCGAGCACGTTGTGCCACATCACACGTGGGTCAGTGAGCGGGTTGAAGCCGACATAGCTGCCGTAGCGCGGGAAGGTTTCCTGGGTCGGCAGCACTGAGTGGCCGGATCCGAAGAGATGGATCAGTCCGCCGTTCCGAAGGGTTTCGACGAACGCGTCGGTCGCCGCGTCGAACGCCTCGTTGTTCGCCTCGGCGGCGCGCTCGGCGATCTCGAGCAAGCGGCTGATATACATGGTGGTCATTTGTCTTCTGCCTTTCCCTGGCGGTTCTCACAGATAGAGTTTGGAGCGGATCTCGTAGCGATCGCCCCGCATGGTTGAGACGGTGAATTCGAAGGGGCCCTTGTCGTCCAGCGTGATGCGGTGAACGACAAAGGCCGGGCTGCTTTCCGGGATGTCGAGAAGCAGCGCATCTTCGGCGGAGACAGAACCGACGCGGTAGATTTCGCGCGCCTCCTTCGGCGTGATGCCGTAGCGGCTCCGAAGCGTTTCGTAGAGCGACAGGAATTGTTCCTCGATCCGGGCGAGGCCGGGCACGCGGACGACCGGCAGACAGGCGGTCTGGACCCCCATCGGCAGGTTGTTGCCGGCACGGAGTCGCTTGATCCGGCACACCATTGCGCCCTTGGGGATTTCGAGCGCATCCGATACCTCTTCGCTCGCCGTGACTTCTCCGATATCGATTATGCGCGAGCCGACGACGAGGCCGCGTTCCGCCATTTCCTGGGTGAAGCTGGTGAGGCCGCGCACGCCGGCGATGACGGTTGAACTCCTGACGAAGGTGCCGCGTCCGTGTTCGCGCTTCAAAAGCCCGGTTTCCTCGATGAGCCTGAGGGCGTGGCGCACGGTGATGCGGCTGACCCCGAGCATTTCGCCGAGCTTGGCTTCATTCGGCAGCTGCTCGCCATCGGTCCAGGTGCCATTGGCGATGGCGTTGCGAATCCACTGCTCGGTCTGATGCCAGAGCGGTGCGGGCCGATTGCGGTCGGGCAGCGTTGCCTGCATCAGCTGGTTCATCTGACACTTCCCTTCCACAGGGCATGTCCTTCGGCGGCAAGCCCTGCTCCGATCAGGCTCGCGCCCGTTTCGAAGGCGCCCTTGACGATTTCGACGTGCCTGAGATGTGGGGGCAGATGCCGGCGCAACACCGCTTGCGCCCGCGGTGCGATGATATCGAGCGCCTCGGCCAGCCCTCCGGAAATCAATACCGCCTCGGCGCCGAGCAAGGCGACGGCTCCCGACAGCGCCGCCCCGAGAGCCTCGGCGGGCGATTCGAGCAACCGGATGGCTTTCGCATCACCCACGCGCGCCGCGCGGATGAGGTCCGACCCCACGGCGAGGCCGGAGCTACGTGCCAGGCGGTCGAGTGCCCGCCCGGAGATCGTCCGCTCGAGCCAGCCATGGGTCGGATCGCCCGGATCGCCCGGATCGAGCGATGCCCAGCCGAACGAGGTCGCGCCGCCTTTGTGACCACGCACGATCCTGCCGTCGCTCAGGACGGCCGATCCGATCCCCGTTCCCATGGCAACAAGGATGGCATTGGACAGCTTTGCGGCCGCGCCTTCCGCCGCCTCGGCGAGAAGGGCGAAATGCGCATCGTTGCCGGCCGCAACGATCATGCCCGGAAAGAGCGCCTCGAGTTCGACGCCGTCGAGATAGGGCAGATTGGGTACCCAGACGCATTGCGTTCCTGAAACCAGGCCGGGAACACAGATGCCGATCCGGTCAACCCGATGCGCGTCGATCAGCGCTCCGAGTTGCGTTGTGAAACCATCGAGCGATGTCGGCGCCGGCCAGCGCCCGACCGGCGTGACGGTCGCCCCTGCCCCTTGCCTGCGGAGTCCGGCCCTGAGGTTGGTGCCACCGAGATCGACACAAAGCGACCCGCTCATCCCTTGACCCCCGCGCTGACGATGCTGTCGACGAAGAACTTCTGCAAGAAGACGAACAGGACGAGCGGCGGCAGTACCGCCAGCGTCGCGCCGGCCATGACCAGATTGGTGTTCATGGCGCCGCGGTTGTAGCTGAGGAGCCGTCCGAGGCTCAAAACGATCGGAAAGTCGCTGGTGTTGCCCTGCAGCACGGTCAGCGGCCACAGATAGGTGTTCCACTGATAGACGAAGGCGAACAGCGCCAGCGCCGCGATGGCCGGCACGATCGCCGGCGCCACCACGGTGAACACGATCCTCAGCTCCGAGGCGCCATCGACGCGCGCGGCATCGATGAGATCGTCGGGCACGCCGGCGATGAACTGGCGCATGAGGAAAATGCCGAAGGCATTGGCGAGATTGGGTGCGATGACACCCAACAGGGAGCCGTCGAAATGCAGGTAGGACACCATCCGGTAAAGCGGGATGAGCGTCACGATCGGCGGCAGGAACATGGTCGCGATCATCGCCGCGAACAACAGGTCCCGGCCCTTGAACCGGTACTTGGCGAAGGCATAGCCCGCCATCAGCGAAGTCACCAGGATGCCGATGGTGGTCGTGGTCGCGATCACCGTCGAGTTCCAGAACGAGCGCGAGGCGTCAATCACCGCGGCGACATCGCGATAGGCGTCGAGGCTGGGAGTGGCGGGAAACCAGACCGGCGGCGTCTGCATGCTTTCGGTCGGTGTCTTGAGGCTCGACAGCAGCATCCAGATCAGCGGAAAGGCGGCAACGATGGCGGCGAAAACGATCAGCAGCACCAGCACGGAGCGGAAGATGCCGCCACGCGACGGATTGACGACGGTCGTGCCCCTGGAGGAAAGGCTCATGCGTCTTCCTTCCTCTCCCGGGCGAAGGCGAAGATCGCGACGATGACGACGATCAGCGACAGCATCAGCATGACCGCCATGGCCGAACCGAGACCGCCCTGGGCGCGCTCGATGCCGACGCGGCGGATGAAGTAGGTCAGAACGTTGGTCGATCCGGCCGGACCGCCCTGGGTGATGAGCACGACGGGCTCGAATACCTGCACGGCGTTGATCACGGCGATCACGGCGCTGAACAGCAGCGTCCGCCTGAGGAGCGGCAGCGTCACCCCGAAGAATTCCTCGAGCGGGTTGGCGCCATCGACCCTGGCCGCCTCGTAGAGCGTTTGCGGAATCTGGGTAAGGCCCGCCACCGCCAGCACGGTGAAATAGCCGATCTGCTGCCAGATATTGAGAATGACAATGGAAATCAGCGCCGTGTCGGGCGCGGACAGCCAGGTCAATGGCGAGATGCCGACCCAGGACAGGATCTGGTTGATCGGCCCTTCGGTCGGCGAATAGAGCTTGGACCAGACGAGCGCCACGGCGATCATCGGCACCATGTAGGTCGAGAACAGCACCGTCCTCAGGAACGTTCCGCCAGGCGCCCTGCGCTGATAGACGAGCAGCCCCAGCAGGACCGACAGCGGCAGGATGACGACGACGGAAATGCCGGTATAGACGGCCGTATTGAAATAGGCGCCGCGGAAATCGCGGCCGACCGAAATGCGCGAGAACAGGTCCTCGAAATTGCGCAGGCCGATGAACTTCGCCGTTTCGAAACCGGTCTGGGTCGACCAGTGCTGGAAGGACAGCCAGATGGTCAGCAGCATCGGCACGACGACGAACACGCCGATCAGCCCGACGGCGGGCGTCAGCATCATCCAGACCGGCTTTTTCTGCGCGCGAGTCACGTCTGTTTGTTCCGTTCCCGAAGGTCCGACGGGCCGGCTGTCCGGCCGGCCCGTCGGTTCATGCATGCGTTCCGGCTAGTTCGCCGCACGCGTGAGGATGGATTCGGCGTCGGCCTGGGCATTCGCCGCCGCGTCCGCGGCACTGATCTGGCCGTATTCGAGCTGCTCGATGGTCTGCTGCAGCGATTCGGTGAACTCCTGACCGCCGAGGACGATCGGGAAGGCCTTGGCGTTGGCGAGCTGGGAGACGTAGCCTTCGAGGAACGGACGGCTCAGCGCCGACTTGAAGGCCGCGACGTCCGAGCTGCGCGAGGGCAGGATGCCCATCGACTGCAGGATGTCGGCCATGGCCGAGGCGCCATTCTTGCCCGAATCCGGTCCGTCGAGCCAGGCGAGGAAATCCCAGGCCGCCTTCTGTTCGGCATCGGTGGCGTGGGCGTTGACCACGGTCATCCACGAGTAGGAGATCGAATGGGATTCGGTCCCGCTCGGGCCGACCGGAATCGGCGCCGTGCCGATGGTGTCGAACTTGTCACCCAAGCCGGCCTTCAAGGCGCTCTCCCACCAGTTCGCCATGATGATCATGCCGGTCTTGCCCGAGACGAAATTGTCGAGGAACGGGCCGGTGGTGTTGGCGTCGGCGGTGCCCATGGCGGGAACGGACCAGCCATTCTTCACCATGGTTTCATAAAGCTGGAAGGTCTGCAGCGCCTCGGGCGAATCGAGTTGGGGCTTGCCGTCGGCGATAAGCGTGCCGCCGTTCGAGGCCAGCAGAGAGGCGAACGGATGAACCACGCCCGCGGCCCAGGAGTTGATCAGTCCGAAGCCCTGGGTGCCGGCGGCGGGATCGGTCAGCTTGGCCGCATCCTTTTCGAATTCGTCCCAGGTCGCCGGCGGGGCGCCGATGCCGGCCTTTTCGAACATGGTCTTGTTGTAGTTGAGGGCATAAAGGTCGACCTCGTTGGGAATGCCATAGGTCACCTTGTTGACGCTGGCGGCGGCGGCGATGCCGGCCGGCCAGGCGCTGCCGACTTCGCCGGCGACCGCTTCGGGCGCCGGGGCGACCATGCCGTCGCGAACGAGCTCGGGCAGCCAGAGGTCATAGATGCTGGCGATGGTGGTGCCACCGCCCGAACCGCCTGAGCGGATGGTGGTCAAAAGATCACCGAAGGGCACTGCGCGCACCGAAATCGCGACGTCGGGATTCTTCTCGGAATAGGCGGCCGCCGCCTTCTCGAGAAGGGCGACCGTGTCAGGGGCCCAGTGGGTCAGATAGGTCAGTTCGACATTGGCTGCGGCTGCGCCCATCGGCGTCAGGGCGGTCGCGGCAAGCAGTGCCGCAAATCCGAGTTTGGTCAGTGACTTCATTGTTATCTCTCCCTTGTGAGCGCCAGGTGTCCAGTGTAGATACGGCGTCACAAATAGGTTATAACCACATAACCTCTTTCCTGTAAATCGCGAAGGCGGATTATCGGATGACGAAACTCGAAGGGCGCATTCTCACGCCGGAAGGCCTGCGCGCAGGGCGCATAAGCATCGAGAACGGACATATTGCCGAGATTGCCGATCTGTCCGCAGCAGACGAGGAGTTTCTTCCCCTGGTGCTGCCCGGTTTCATTGATCTGCATTGCCACGGCGGTGGCGGCGCCGATGTCATGGAAGGCGGCGACGCGGCGCATCAGGTGGCAAGGACGCACGCGAAAACCGGCACCACCGCCTTGCTGGCAACGACGATGACGTCGCCGCTTCCGGATATCGAAAAGGCGCTCAAGGCCGTCTCGACCGCCATGTCCCGGCAAGGAAACGACGAAGCCGCCATTCTCGGTGTCCATCTCGAAGGCCCGTTCATCAGCCGCGGCCGGCTCGGTGCCCAGCCTGATTTCGTCATCGATGGCGATATCCCGCTGATGCAGAGGCTGACCGCACTCGCCGATATCCGCGTGATCACCTGCGCACCCGAAGCCGATCCGGACGGGACGATGACGCGCTGGCTGGTGGCAAAGGGCGTCAGGGTTCAGCTCGGGCATTCGGCCTGCTCCTATGAGGTGGCAGCCGCCGGTTTCGAACATGGCTGCCAGGGCGTCACCCACCTGTTCAACGCCATGTCGCCGCTGCATCACCGCACGCCGGGCCTGGTCGGCGCCGCGCTGGCCCACGCCGATTATGCCGAACTCATTCCCGACCTTCTGCACGTTCATCCCGGCGCCATTCGCGCGGCCCGGCGCGCCATCCCGCATGTCTATGCGGTCACGGACGCCTCGCCGGCGGCCGGCATGCCGGACGGCGAGTACAGGCTCGGCACGCAGCCTGTGACAAGGTGCGGCAACGGTGTCCGGCTGGCCGATGGCACGCTGGCGGGCAGCTGTCTGACCATGTACGAGGCGTTCCGCAACCTCGTCTCGATCGGACTGACGCTGCAGGAGGCGTCGATGGCGACTTCGGGCACCGCGGCCGCCTATGCCGGCCTTGAGGATCGCGGCCGGATCGCTATTGGCGCAATCGCCGATCTGGTCGTTCTGAGCCCCGGCCTCGACCTCGAACAGGTCATGCTCAGGGGCCATTTCCTGTCATCGGCACATGCCCCGCAAACACGGAACGCCTCTTGTCAGGGGACGGCAAAAACCCTGCGCCCGGTAGCCGGAGGCGCCTTTGAATGAGGGGCCCGGTTCGCGAAAGCGTCGTCGGGTCCGATGGATTGAGGTGTCAAATGGTCTTTTGCGGAGTCATTTCCATCAAGACTGGATCGCCAGCCTGTCGTTCCGGAACCATGATCGAGACGTCTTGTGCAAATCCTTGTCCTTGATGGCAGCAGATCGAGCCTGATTTTTCTCGCCCAGATGGTCGAGGCGATCGATGCAACGCACGTCGTGACAAAGAGCGATCATCCCTTGACGGCTCTGAGCGCGTGCCAGGCGGAACAGTACGATCTGGTCGTGGTCGATCACGCCATGCCCGAGATCGACGGCGTGGAATTCACGCGCCGCCTCAGGAACATGTCACGCTACCGGACGGTGCCGGTCGTCATGGTGACATCCGATTCCGGATTTGAAATCCGACGCGAGGCCTTTGCGGCCGGAGCAACCGATTTCGTCATCAAGCCATTCGACACGGTCGAGCTGCAGGCACGCGTGCACAATCTGCTGGCCTTGCGCAAGGCACAGATCGAACTGGCCCAGCAGACGGATACCCTTGCCGAAAAGACGGCAACCGCCACATGTGACCTGGCCGCCCGCGAAGAGGAAGTGATCTGGCGATTGGCCAAGGCCATCGAGTACCGGGACGGCGAAACGGGCGAGCATGTCTCGCGCGTGGCCCGGATCAGCCGCCTCATCGCCGAAGCGCTCGGTTTTGACGCTCGGCGTTGCCGCACCATCTATCTGGCCGCGCCGTTGCACGACATCGGCAAGATCGGCATCAGCGACGCCATTCTGGGCAAGCCCGGCAAGCTTGATGCCGATGAAATGCGGCGCATGCGGGAACATGTCAGCATCGGCGCACGTATCCTGGAAAACGGCGATTCGGCGATTATCCGGACCGCCGCACTGATCGCCCGGAGCCATCACGAACGCTGGGACGGCACAGGCTATCCCGACCGGCTGTCGGGCGAGGACATCCCGGCCGAGGCGCGCATCGTCGCGCTGGCCGACGTTTTCGACGCCCTGTGTTCCGAGCGCCCCTACAAGAAGGCCTGGCCGCTTGAAAAGGCCTATGACGAGATCGTTTCCCTGTCGGGCACGCATTTCGATCCGAAATGCGTGGAGGCGTTCAAGCGCAGATGGTCCGAAGTGGCGGCCATCATGGCCGAATCGAGCCTCGACCGCAAAGCCAGCGAAAACAGGCCCGGCTGATCCGGCGTGTCGACGCGAAAACGACGGCCGATGCTGTTCCGGCGCTACATCGAAGCATCGTTCAACCTTGAGCAATTTCCTCCGGGATACGCATTTTTCGGCGCCGGGCAAAAAACCTGACGGATATGCCCTGGAGCGTTTCGGGTTTTCCCGGAAGCGAATGCCTCATTCACCTCTCCCTTTGGGGGGGAGAGGTCGACGCCCCCGGGTCGGGCAGCGCCCGAGGACAGGCTTCGCGGCAGTCAAGCCTATTCCATCCGGTTGCGGAACATCCAGGCAGCGAGGGGCAGGGTGAATGCGGACGTCAGCACGAGCGGCCAGACATCGGGCCAGATCTGGGCAAAGCCCGCGCCTTCCAGATAGACCTGCCGCGCAATGCCGATCGCATGGCTCAGTGGCGTGATTTCGGCAAAGATCTGCAGCACTGCCGGCATGTTGGCGACTGGTGTCGTAAAGCCGGACAGCATCGCCGTCGGCAGGATGAACGCGAAGGCATAAAGCATGGCCTGCTGCATGTTCGCCGCGATCGCGGACAGCATCAGCCCGATGCCGACCGCCGCCAGAAGGAACAGCGCCAGCCCCATATAGAGCGTGAGATACGA
>CAZKTH010000118.1:0-5183 GCA_964555575.1 uncultured Devosiaceae bacterium
GACGGATGGCGCCGATGCCGCAGGCCGAGGCGGCATTGTCGCCGCCGCCGCCGGCAATGACGACTTCACCGCTGATGCCCCAGCGTTCGCGCAGTTCCTTTTTCAGCCGGCCGGCCGGCGCCGAGCCTTCGGCCAGGGCCGGCATGTTGTCGCGCGTCAGACCGGTCGCGGCGAGCAGATCCTCGGACCAGTCGCGCTTTGCGACATTGAGCCAGAGCGTGCCGGACGCGTCCGACATGTCCTCGATCATCTCGCCCGAGAGCAGGAAACGGACATAGGCCTTGGGCAGCAGCACCTTGGCGAGCTTTTCGTAGACCTCGGGCTCGTTGTTCTTCACCCAGAGGATTTTCGGCGCCGTGAAGCCCGGCATGGCGATATTGCCGGCAATGTCGCGGCTGGTCGGGCAGGCCGCTTCGAATTCGGCGCATTCGGCGAAGGAACGGACATCGTTCCACAAGATGCAGGGCCTGAGGACATTGGCGTCCTTGTCGAGCAGGGTCGCGCCGTGCATCTGGCCGGACAGCCCGAGGCCGCGCGCGCGCGACAGGGAGGCGGGATCGGACTTGGCCAGCCCGTCAATGGCTTCGAGCGTGGCACGCCACCAATGCGCCGGATCCTGTTCCGACCAGCCGGGCGCCGGCCGGGAGACTTCGAGTCTTGCGGTTGCTTCGGCCAGAAGCATGCCTTTTTCGTCAATGAGAATTGCTTTGACACCGGACGTGCCGACATCGATTCCAAGATAGGTTCCGCTCATGAGGTACGTACCTCAGCTATGATCATCACTTGAGTGTCTCCCATGCCCTTTGCCAGCCGATCCATTTCACGGCGGTGAACTGTTTAGCGCAGATTCTCCGCAAAGAATATGCCCAATTCGATGTTGAATGCCGCCTTAGCCGGATCGGCCCTGAGGCCGATCTGCCGGGCAAGTTCGAGTGCGGTCCGGACCTCGCCCTCCGGATTCTGGTCGAGAATGACATCGATCGCCCCATCCCTGAGGCCCTGTCGCGAGGCGTTGGTCAGTTCGTGGGCGACGACCCGCAACTTTCCGGCACAGCCGGTCTTCTTCAGCGTCGCGATCAGACCGGCATTGCCGGCGCCGATGGAATAGATGCCGCAAAGATCGGGATGATCGGCGATCAGGCGGGCGGCGGCCTCTGCGGTGGCACCGTCCTGGTCGTTTCCTTCCAGCGGCCCCACCCATTCGAGGCCGGGAAATTTCCCTTTGGCGGTTTCGACGAACCCCTCGTAGCGCTGGCAATGGTCGCGCAGATGCAGCGATCCGACGATCAGGCCGATCTTGGCCCTGCCGGAGCAGAACCGGCCCAGAAGCGCCGCGGCGGTGCGACCGGCGGCGAGATTGTCGATCCCGACGAAATGCCGCCGCCGCGAATCGGGCAGGTCGGAAACGAGCGTGATGATCTCGATGTCGCGCGAAACGGCGCGTTCCACCGCGGCCCGCACTTCCTCGGTGTCGGTGGCGACGACGATGGCGCTGTCGCAGATGGTGGACTGCAGCGCGTCAATGGCGGCGGCAAGCGCCACGCCGTCGAGGGCATGAACGCGTTCGGTGACTACCTGCAGCCGGTCGGAGGCGCGGCGATGGCCTTCCCTGTCGAGTTCGGCGGCGAGATTCATGATGAAGTGGTTTTCGCCGTCCGGCAGCAACGCCGCCACGTTGATTTCGCGGGCGCGGGCCAGAAGCGAAGCCGAAGCGTCGCGCTGGTAGTTGAGGGCCGCAATTGCCGCCTCGACCTTTAGAATCGTGGCGGGCCGCACCCCGGGCCTGCGGTTGAGCACGCGATCGATTGTCGCAAGCGATACGCCGGCTGCCCTGGCGAGATCGTGTACGGTTGCGCGCTTTTCCCCGTTTCGCGCCATCGTGTCTGTTCCCGTTGCTTTATCCGTTTGTGTCCATAGCTGCGCCAAACCGGTAGCGTACGTCAACGCCGGACTTTGCTCCTTATACCAAAAAGGTCTAGAGCACGATGCGTTCGGACAGAATCAGAACGCATACTTCATCTTCCTTCAGTCGCATCGTTTTTCGCGGAAAACCGGGATCCACTTTTTCGCACGATACTCCAGAAGCCGGATCGAACAAGGAGGCAGAAATGGCCATCAAAATCAACCGAGTTGGCGAATTCAGGGGCAAGCCTGTCGAGGAGGCGGTTCTTGCAAGCGATACCGGCGTTTCGGTAGCGCTGATCAACTGGGGCGTTGTCGTGCGCGACTGGCAGGTGCCGGCGGCCGGCAAACCGCGCCAGGTCGTGCTCGGTTTCGACGATTTCGCGCCCTATCCCGAGCATTCGCCCTATTTCGGCGCGCTTGTCGGACGGGTGGCCAACCGCATCGCGGATGCCCGCTTCACCCTCAATGGCAAGACCTACGCGCTGCCGGCCAACGAAGGCCCCAACCAGCTGCATGGCGGTCCGGAAGGTCTCGGCCGCAAGGTCTGGGAGATGGAAGCCGACAGCGCCGGCAATAGGGTGAAGTTTGTCTATTCGAGTCCGGACGGCGAAATGGGCTTTCCCGGCAATGTCCGCTTCGAGGCCGTCTACACGCTTTCGGGCAACCGTTTGCGGCTCGAAATGTCCGCCATGCCGGATGAGCCGACCCCGATCAGCCTCGTCCAGCACCAGTATTTCAATCTCGGTATGACCGACTCGGTGCTCGACCATGTCGTCCACCTTCCCGATGCCGTTGCCCGTACCGTTTCCCGTCCGGACCTCATCCAGACCGGCGCCATCATCCCGGTCGCCAATACCATCGACGACTTCCTCACGCCCCGCAGCATGCGCTTCGGCGCCGGGCGCAGCATCGACTACGATCTCAATTTCGTCCTGAGGGATGGCCGTGACACCGCCAAGCCGATCGCGACCGTTGCCGGCGAGGACGGCGCCCTGACCCTGAGGCTCTATTCCGACCGGCCGGCGCTGCAGTTCTACAACGGCGTGATGACCGATGTTCAGGTGCCCGGCCTCGGCGGCCGGCGCTACGGCAAGCATTCCGGTTTGTGCCTCGAGGACCAGATGTATCCCGGCGCGGTCAGCAACCCGCACTTCCCGAGCATCATCTGCACCCCGGATGCGCCCTACAGCCACTGGAACGAGTTCGAGATCGGCTGACAAGCCGCATGGCCTGTTCCTGCCCGGGAACAGGCCGTTTCTTCGAGCGCAATCGAATTGCCCTTGATCAGAACGGCCAGGTCAGAATGCCGGAGCCGAGCGCGGCGAGGATGCCGGCATGCAGGGCGACGATGGCGAAGATCCGCGTCTGGTAGGACTGCTTCGAGGTCTTGTGCCAGTAGCGGTGCTGGGCCAGAAGCCCGCCGATGATGCCGCCGAGAAGATCGACGGTCAGCAGATGCGTTTCGCTGACCCGCCAGAGCCCGGCAACGGCAGCCTGCTTGTCGCGGCCATACAGATAGACCGAGATGGCGCCGAACAGGGTGTAGTAGACGACAAGGCCGAACGGCGCCCGGCCGAGAATGACCACCAGCTGGACCAGAATGAACAGCATGGTCGCCGTGACCACGTGATAGGGCAGGATATGGGCGATCTCGACATCGCTGAGGACGCGGACATTTTCCGCCGCCGGGCCCTTGCGGCCCTCGATCAGGTCGAGTTCGATGATGTCGCCCTTCTTGGGACGCGGCGTTGCGTGCTCGAGTGAACGGGCATGCACGAAAACCCGTTCCGTGCCCCCGGGAAGACGGGCAAAGCCGTAGCCCTTGTCGTCTTTCCACTCTACCAAATTCGCCTGTATGCGTGCCATTTCGGCCGGATCCGATACGCCATCCGCTACGGTTTTTATGGCACGCCATGCGTTAAGGATCGCTGACCGTGTCGATCCTATTTTGCTCCATTTTGCAGCTTATGCCGTCTGGAAATTGACGCGATAGCTCAATGCCTCGGCAATATGCGGCCGGCCGACCAGCTCGGCCCCGGCGAGATCGGCGAGGGTGCGCGCCACCTTGAGGACGCGATGATAGGCGCGGGCCGACAGGGAAAAGCGCTCGGCCGCCTGCAGCAGCAGTCTCTGGCTTTCCGCATCCGTATTGACCACCTGCTCGATGAGGCGCGCTCCCGTTGCCGCATTGGTATGAACGCCAGCGGCGCCGAGTGCGGCATAACGTCGTTGCTGGACCTTCCGGGCCGCCGCCACCCGCGCCGCGACCATTGCGCTCGGCTCGGCCGCCGCCGCCGGCGTGATCATGTCGGCGGCACCGACCGCCGGCACTTCGATCCTCAGATCGATGCGGTCGAGGAAGGGGCCGGATATGCGGGCCTGATAGTCGGCGGCGCAGCGATTGCCGCGTTTGCACACGTGACCCGGCGTGCCGGCAAGCCCGCATTTGCACGGATTCATCGCCGCAACGAGCTGGAAACGGGCCGGATAGGAGACGCGGGCATTGGCACGGGCGATGACCGTCTGGCCGGTTTCGAGCGGTTGGCGCAGGCTGTCGAGCACCTGCGGTGCGAATTCGGGCAATTCGTCCAGAAACAGCACACCGTTATGGGCAAGGCTGGCCTCGCCCGGCCGGACCTTGAGGCCGCCGCCGACGAGAGCCGCCATGGAGGCGGAATGGTGCGGCGCCCGGAAGGGCCGCCGGTCGGAAATGGCACCGCCGGCCAGTTCCCCGGCCACCGACTGGATCATCGAGACATCGAGCAGTTCCCGCGGGTTGAGCGGCGGCAGGATCGAGGGCAGGCGCTCGGCCAGCATCGACTTGCCGGCACCGGGCGGTCCGATCATCAGAAGGTTGTGGCCGCCGGCGGCGGCGACTTCGAGGGCGCGGCGGGCCACCTCCTGGCCGCGCACCTCGGAAAGATCGGGCAGCCCGGCGGGATCGGCCCGCCTTTTCGGCTCGGGACGGGCGGTCAGCTGCCGCCCGGCAAGGTGGTTGACCAGCGACAGCAGCCCGTCGGGCGCGATGATGTCGATCGCCTCGCCGGCCCAGGCCGCCTCCGGTCCGTTCGCGGCCGGGCAGATGATGCCACGGTCTTCTGCGGCGGCGGCGATGGCGGCCGGCAGGGTGCCGGCGATGGGCGCCAGTCGCCCGTCGAGCCCAAGTTCGCCGACAACGACGAAGCCGTCGAGCACATCGCCGGGCACCGCGCCCATCGCCGCCATCAGCCCCAGGGCGATGGGCAGATCGTAATGGCTGCCTTCCTTGGGCAGATCGG
>CAZKTH010000118.1:5193-9850 GCA_964555575.1 uncultured Devosiaceae bacterium
GGGCGAGATTGATGGTAATGCGTTTGGCCGGCAGCGACAGACCGGTGCTGTGCAGGGCCGACCGCACCCTTTCGCGGCTTTCGGCCACCGCCTTGTCGGGCAGACCGACAATGGTGAACCCGACCAAGCCGGGCGCGATCTGCACCTGCACATCGACGGAAACCGCCTCGATGCCCTGAAAGGCCACGGTTCTGACCCGTGTTGCCATGTGCCGTCCGCGCCCCTGACACTATCGCGCTCCCGAATAAGTAGCATTACGGATGCAGAAGACGCAAGAACATTAAGGGAACGTTCAGCCGGGTTAAGCCGGCCTTAACCAGACGGGAAAGGACAGCGGCCCTGCTTGCGCCAACGGCAAGGCCCCGTTAACCGCGACATGCTGAATCAAATGCTGCCAAGTTCGGTTGCGTTTGTTTCATGCGTCACGTTATCCGCTTTCCCGTCCTTCTCAGGTTCCTGGTTCTGGCGCTGGTCCTGCCGCTGCTCGCCGGCTGCGGCGCCACCTATGTCGTCAAGGGCGACAGCGACCCGCATCCCGGCGTCGTCAGGGCCCGTGCCCTGCCCGTGCAGGGGATCGATATTTCCCACCATGACGGCCGCATCGATTTCGCCGCCGCTCGCGATGCCGGCACCCGCTTCGTCTACATGAAGGCCACCGAGGGCGCCGACTATGTCGACCCCAATTTCCGCGCCAACTGGGAAGCGGCGCGCCGGGCCGGCATTCCGCGCGGCGCCTATCATTTCATGGCCTGGTGCTCTCTGGCCCGCGATCAGGCCGAGTGGTTCAACAAGAACGTCCCGGCCGACGAGGACGCGCTGCCGCCGGTGCTCGATCTCGAATGGAACAACGATTCGAGCTGCAAGAAGAAATTCTCGAAAGAGGACATGATCGAAAAGATCACCGTCATTCTCCAGGCGATGCAGGAGCACACCGGCAAGATCCCGATCATCTATACCGATATCAGCTTTCACCGCGACATCCTGTCGGGCCTTTATTTCGACAATGCCTTCTGGCTGAGGTCGGTGGCGGCGGAACCGATGCATCGCTATTTCAACCGCGACTACACCTTCTGGCAGTGGACCTCGACCGGCATCATGCCCGGCCTTTCGGGCGAGGTCGACCGCAATTCCTTTTACGGCGACGAATCGGACTGGGTGTTCTTCCTGTTGACCGGCTGCGACAAGCGCATCGCCGAGCGGCTGCAGCCCATGGGCATGTGTGGCGGGCTGAAATGATGAGGACCGAGCGCCTCACCTGATCGACCGATAACCTCCCTGCACGCCATCCTTGGACAGGACAATCTGCCACAAATGGGTGTAGCGGACGCGGAAGACAGCGGCGAAGATCAGAAGATAATAGCGCCACATGCGGAAAAAGCGCTCGCTATACCTGTCCTTGAGCTCGGGCCAGGCGGCGATGAAATTGGCGTGCCAGGCCATCAGCGTTCTGTCGTAATCGGCGCCGAAATTATGCCAGTCCTCCATTATGAACTGGCCCTCGATGGCGGCGCCGATCTGCTTGATCGAGGGCAGCATGCCATTGGGGAAGATGTATTTTTCCGCCCAGGGGTCGCCGCTCCGCGCCGTCAGGGTGCCGCCGATGGTGTGCAGCAGGAACAGCCCGTCATCGACGAGCAGCTCGCGGGCCTTGGCGAAATAGGCGCGGTAGTTCTTGTAGCCCACATGCTCGAACATGCCGATCGAGACGATGCGGTCGAACCGTCCTTCGAGCTTGTGATAATCCATCAGCAGGTATTCGATGTTGAGATCCCCGGCCTGCTCGATGGCATAGGCGGCCTGTTCGCGCGACACCGTGATCCCGACCGCTTCGATGCCATAGCGCTCGGCGGCGAATTTGAGGAAGCCGCCCCAGCCCGATCCGATATCGAGGACGCGCATGCCCTTTTCGAGACCGACTTTGCGGCAGATGAGATCGAGCTTGGCCTCCTGGGCCGCGTCGAGATCGTCGGCGTGCTTCCAGTAGCCGCAGGAATAGATCATGCGCCTGTCGAGCATGCGCTCGTAAAGATCGTTGCCGATATCGTAGTGCTTTTCGCCCACTTCGAAGGCGCGCCAGCGCTGCAGATTGGTCAGCGTGCCGCGCAGATAGGAGAACAGCAGCGAGAAATCGAACGGAATCTCATGCTGGATCCGGGCCGCGAGGATTCGATAGACCACCTCGTCGATGGCTTCGGCATCCCACCAGCCATCCATGTAGGCTTCCCCGAGCCCGAGCGAACCACGGGTCAGGACGCGGCCAAAAAGGCGCGGGTCATGCACCTGGATGTCCCAGGGACGCGACCCGCCGATCGTGATGTCGGCCTTGTCCAGCAGGTGAGCGATGAAGCCTTCGGCTCCCTTCGCCATTCCAGTTCTCCATTGATTGACGCACCGGTGTGGAACAACGGGATTCCTCTTGAAACTGCCGTAATTTGGGAGAGGAAATCAAGTGCGGACGCATTGCGTGTCCGAGGGTTGAGAGCCTCAATCTCCTCAAGAGCATGAATAGATGGCCAAGGGTCAGCAGTTCCCGAACAAGGAAGCCAAGAAACCCAAGAAGGATGCCGGCAAGCCGGCTTCCGCCGCGGGCAAGCCAAAAGGCAAATAGGACGACCGCCGCGCTCCGAAATGGCGACATGCCGGGGTGCGGCCTTGCTGCCACGGTCGGCATGCCGATATCGGCAAGCTCCCGGCGTCAATCGACTTCCGGGACAGGGAGGTCGGTCAGACCTCGATCTGATCGAACCATTCATTGTATTCGACACCCATCAGTCCGCCGTCCTCGCCTTTGTCGAACACGACGTGGCACACCCCATCCATACGGATGATGCCGTTGATCGGCAGCCAGGTGAACGAAGCCTGCCAACGCGCCATCAGCTCGTTGCCCTTGAGGCTCCAGAGTTCGAAATCGTAGCTGATGTCGCGTTGATGCTCCATCACCCGATCGCGGAAATGGGATTTCAGCGCCTCCTGCCCGACAAGAGGGTCGGCGAAACGGCGTTGGTGATAGCGGACGTCGGGCACAAACAAGGCGAGTGCCGCGTTGATATCGCGCGTTTCCCACGCCTTTTTGTAGCCCTTGAGCCAGTCGATGACTTCGTCTTCGCTGATGACGAGGGCTGCGCCGTCCTGAGCGCCCGATTGCGATCCCCGCCCCGCAACTGAATCAGACATGTGCATTTTGCGCTCCTGCGCGACCGCTGCGGTGCCGCCCAGACAGGAGCCGGAACCGAGCATCTAATCCTAATAAATAGAATTCATGACATTGACGCTTTTTCAACCGCGTTCGTGCGCGGATGCCGGTTTTTTCCGGGCTGGGTTAATGGCGAAATCAGCGCTGCCACAACTGGCTGGCGGCAACGCCGTCGAAAACGAACTGGACGGCGAGCGCGGCAAGCAGGATGCCGACGATGCGCGAGATGACGGCAAGCCCGGTCAGCCCGAGCAAATGCTGGATGGGAATGGCAAGCTGAAGCGTCAGCCAGGCCGCCGCCATGATCAGGATGACAGCCAGAATGACGAGCCAGAACGCCGCGGCGTCGGGTGCGCCGACCGTCAACAGGATGACGGCGGAGATGGAACCCGGTCCGGCGAGCAGTGGCATGGCCAGCGGAAAGACGGAGATGTCGCTGCGCGCCTGCGATTCGGCCTGTTCCTCGTCGGTCGTGCCGGTGGCGCCGGAATGGCGGGCAAAGACCATGTCGATGGCGATCAGAAGCAGGAGAATGCCGCCGGCGGTCCTGAGAGCCGGCAGGGTGATGCCGAACAGTTCGAGGATGGAATTGCCGAGAAAGGCGAACAGCAAAAGAATGCCGGTCGCGATCAGGGCGCCGCGCGTCGCGATGACGGTGCGTTCCCTGCCGGTGTCGTCCTTGGTCAGCGCCGCAAAGATGAAGGCGATATCGGCCACCCCCACCGTGGCGAAAAGCGTTGCCAGGGCAATGAGAAATCCGGTCACGGCGCCAGCAGCCCGTTGGCGGTTCCGATGACGCCGATCACAAAGGCCACGATCAGGGCGGTGTCTGCAAGGCTCCAGGACTTGCGGAAGAAAGCCGCGGGCGATTGCCGGCTCGGGATCAGCCGCACGACCCAGACGCCGCCAAGGATCAGATAGGCAAGAAGGGCGAGGGTCCAGAAGCCGAGCGTGGATGCGGACAGGACATCAAGCGGCAGGATGAAGGCCGCGATGACGCCGATGCCGAGATAGACGGCAAAAGCGAAAAGAATGAGATAGGCGAGACGCCTGATCCAGGGCGGAGCCTTTGGATCGCTGCGTATGTAGAAAAAAGCGACGACCAGTGCGGCGATCGCAATGACCAGAATGACCCATTCCATTTGTCACAGCCTCCTTTCGATCGCATCCCAGATCAGGGTGGCGATGTCCGGCCCACCGAATCCTTTAACCTCGCGGATGCCGGTCGGCGAGGTGACATTTATTTCGGTGAGGTAATCGCCGATGATATCGATGCCGACAAAGATCAGCCCCTGTTCCCTGAGGGTCGGGCCGATCGCGGCACAGATGTCGCGTTCGTGCGCGGTCAGCTGGCTCGGTTCGGCGCGACCCCCGACATGCATGTTCGAACGGGCCTCGTTTTCGGCCGGCACACGGTTGATCGCCGCCACCGCCTCGCCGTCGACCAGAATGACACGCTTGTCG
>CAZKTH010000119.1:0-9772 GCA_964555575.1 uncultured Devosiaceae bacterium
GATCATCAAGGCGGGCAAGGGCGAAGGCGCCAACAAATATGCCGAGCATTTCGCCGAGTACAAGGCCAACCAGAAGGCCGTGATCAAGGACTGGGACATGCCGGATTATTCATGGTGAGCAAGATGAAAGACCTGATCGCCCGCCTGAAGAAGCACTACAAGCTCACCGACCCCGATTACCGGCGGCCGGATCTGACCTTCGTCACGGCGAAGAAGGACGAGTTGCGCGCGCTCCTCATCGAGATGCGCGACCGGGAGGGGTTCACCCACCTGACCCTGCTGACCGCCGTCGACTGGCTCGAGGACGGCGTCTTCCAGCTGACCTACATGATGAACAACCGCGCCGCCAACCAGACGCTCGCCCTCAGGGTCATGCTGCCGCGCGACGCCGCCGTTGGCGACACCATCCACGATCTCTGGCCGACCGCCGAGACCTATCAGCGTGAGCTGAAGGAAATGTTCGGCATCGACTTCCCCGGTTCGCCGCGCGTCGATGACGAGTTCATCCTCGAGGGCTGGACCGACCTGCCGCCCTACAGGCGCGATTTCGACAGTCTCGCCTATTCGCTCCAGACCTATCGCGAGCGGCCCGGCCGGCGGACCAACGATCCGCGCGAACACATGAAAAAGCATCTTCATCCCGACGACGGTCCGAAGGGGGCGGCATGAAACTCTCGTTTGCACCCGATCGCTCGCAATATCCGGCACCCGGCCCGGACGGCAAGCTCGAGATCGATCTCGAGTCCGGCAAGTATCTGAAACTCTGGCAGGGACCGAACCATCCCGGCATCACCGGCAACATGAGCGTGGAGCTGACCGTTTGCGGCGACGAGGTCGTCGAAGGCAAGACCCATGTGGGATATCTGCATCGCGGCTTCGAAAAGCTGATGGAGCGGCGGACCTTCATCCAGGTCTTTCCGATCGTGTGCCGCGTGTGCGTTCCCGAACCGGACTTCAACGAATACTGCTACGCCGCGGCGGTCGAGGATCTTGCCGGCATCGAGGCGCCGGAAATGGCCAAATGGATCCGCGCCCTCATTCTCGAGATGGGGCGGTTCAACTCCTACATGATGTATCTGGGCGGTCAGGCGGGCAGTCTGGGTCTGGGCATCGTCGGGCAATGGCTGACCTATGTCCGCGACCTGATGCTCGACCGCTTCGAGGAACTGACCGGCGCCCGCATCTACCACATGTTCATCCTGCCTGGCGGCGTGCGCGGCCATCTGCCGGAAGGCCTCGCCGAGCGCATGGAGGAAGTCCTGCAGACCGCGGAGCGCTATCTCGACGATGTCGAACGCGGCATGTTCCGCAATGCCGTCTTCAAGGCCCGCACAAAGGGCGTCGGCATCATCCCGACCGAGCTGTTCGAGCGTTATGGCGTGACGGGTCCCAACGCCCGCGCCGGTGGCGTCGCCAAGGACGTCCGCAAGGACGCGCCGTATCTGGTCTACGACCAGCTCAATTTCGAGGTGCCGACCGCCACCGACAGCGACATCTTCGCCCGTGCCTCCGTCCGTTTCCGCGACGTCCATCTGTCGATCGACCTGATCCGGCAGATCCTCAAAAAGATGCCCAAGGACGGGCCGGTCATGGCCAAGATCCCCAATGTCCTGCACTGGAAGATCCCGAAGGGCGAGACCTACATCAAGGGCGAGAGCTCGCGCGGCGAATATGGCTATTATCTCGTCACCGACGGCTCCGGCTACCCGCGCCGCGTCAACGTGCGAGGGCCCTCCTACACCCATGCCATGGCGCTGCTCGAACACCTGATCCCGGGCACCAACATCTCCGACGTGGCCCAGCTTCTGGTGTCGCTCCACACCTACCCACCGGAAATCGAGAGGTAGAACGAAGATGTCCCTGAAAGACGTCCTCTCCCCCTATACCGCCTGGAAACACCTGCTCGAGCCGCCGGTCACCGTCAAGGACCCGCTCAACCGTCCGGCCTCGGACAGCTATCGCGGTTTCCACCAGAACGATCTCGACAAGTGTATCGGCTGCGGCTCCTGCGAGGTCATCTGCCAGAACGCCGCCATCGACATGGTGCCGGTCTCCGATCCCAAGGACGGCGACAGCGGCCTCAGGCCGATGATCGATTACGGCCGCTGCTGCTGGTGCGCCCTGTGCGTCGATGTGTGCATGACCGGCTCGCTGACCATGTCGAACGAATACACCTGGGTCGACAGCGATCCGGACGCCTTCCGCTTCATCCCAGGCGTCGACGAGAAGCCCTGGGACAAGACCGAAAAAGGCTACCGGCGCGAGAACGACGAACACCGCCTGACCGCGCTCGAGCGCATCGACATGCGCGTCATGGAGCCGAAGGAGCGCGTCGGCCATTTCGAGGAAATGGTCTTCGGCTATGACCGCGCCGAAGCGGTTCTGGAGGCCGATCGCTGTGTCGAATGCGGGTTGTGCGTCTCGACCTGCCCGGCCCACATGTCCATTCCCGACTACATCAAGGCCGTCCGTGACGGTGACTACGACAGGGGCCTTGAGCTCCTTTACGAGACCAATCCGTTCTCCGAGGTCTGCGGGCGCGTGTGCACCCACAAATGCGAGGACGCCTGTGCGGCGGTCCATGATGGCGATCCCATCGCCATTCGCTGGCTCAAGCGGCACATCATCGACGAAGTGCCGATGGAGCGTCGCCTCGAACTCATCAAGAAGCCGGACGTTCCGGAGTCGGGCAAGTCGGTCGCCGTCATCGGCGCCGGCCCGGCCGGCCTGACCGCCGCCTACGACCTGGCCCGCGCCGGTCACAAGGTCGTCGTCTTCGAGGCGCTCGACAAGCCCGGCGGCATGATGCGCTACGGCATCCCGGAATACCGCCTGCCCTATGAGGCGCTCGACCGCGACATCGCGATGATCGAGGCGATGGGCGTCACGATCCGCACCAGCACAAGGATCGGCGAAGACGTCGCGATGGGCGATCTCAAGCGCGACTACGACGCGGTGGTCCTGACCATCGGCCTGCAGAATTCGCGCTCGACCCGTATTCCGGGCACAGACGCGCCGGGCGCCGCCAACGCCATTGAAATGCTGCGCCGCTTCGCCGCCGGCCAGAAGATTCCGGTGCCCGAGAAGGTCGTCGTCATCGGCGCCGGCAATGTGGCCATGGACATCGCCCGCACCGCGGCGCGGCTGCAGAAGCAGAAATACGGCAAGGTCACGACGACCATCTGCGCCCGCAAGGATGTCTCGATGTTCCGCGCCGACAAGGAGGAGATCGAGGAGGCGATCGAGGAGGGCGTCGAGATCATCCAGTTGCGGGCCCCGCAGGAAATGACGCGCCACGAAAAGGGAAAGAAGGCCGGACACGTGAACGGCCTCAGAACCTGGAAGGTCATCCCGGGCTGGGACGAGAAGGGTCGTTTCGCACCGGACTACGATCAGGACAATGTCGTCATTCCTGCCAATATGGTGGTCGAGGCAACCGGTCAGCAGGCCGACCTCGCGCTGCTCGGCGAAGAGCTGACCGAAATGCTCGAGTGGAACCGGGGCTATTTCAAGACCGACCATATGGGCCGGACATCGGAGCCCTGGCTCTGGGCCGGCGGCGACGCGGTCGAGGGCACCGACGTGATCAGCGCCGTCGCCGACGGTCACCGCATCGCCGAAAGCATCAACGAAGTCCTGTCGGCAGTGGGGGAACCAAAATGAGCGAAGCCAACAAGGAAAAGCTGAAAGACAAGACGACGGTCCGCGAGATTTTCGAAACCGCGACCCAGTTCGAGCATGTCGCGCACGCCTTCTATGAGAGCCTGATCGGCAAGGTTTCGAAAAACCTCCGTTACCTTGTCGAGGAACTCGCCGAGGAAGAGCTGGGGCATGTCCGCATCTTCACCGAGCTTGCCGAAAATCCGCATGTCGAGAAAGCCCTGGCAGAGGAGATCGCCCGCCCGGTGTCGGACACGCAGTTCTCCGATTGCGTGATGACGCCGGATCTGGGCGAGAACCCCGACGATCAGGCGGTGCTGCAATATGCGATTTTCCGCGAGGACGCGGCGATGAAGCAATACACCGAACTGGCCGAGACCGCGCCGGATGGCCCGCTCAAGGACGCCTTCAGGACGCTCGCCATCGAGGAGACCAAGCACAAGGCCGAACTCGAGACGATCTACAACGATCTGGTGAACTCCGAAGAAAAGTAGTTGTCGAAAAAAATGCGCACGCCGCCAAAGCGCCCTCCGCAATAGCGAGGGCGACACGGCGTTGCCGGCCGGGTGGGGCTGGGGGGAATGCCCCACCCGGCTTTCCTTTGCTCCCGAAGATGGCCATGGCAGCTTGGCGCGGAGCGCCGGACGAGGGGCCGCCCCTCACGCCCCTTGGGGCCGGAACGCCTTGATCACCTCTTCATGCGTCTCGATCCGCCCGGCCCCGATCAGATCGAGGCAATAGGGCACGGCAGGAAAGACCGCGTCCAGGCAGGTCTCGATCGCCGCCGGCTTGCCCGGCAGGGTGATGATCAGGCTCTTGCCGCGTATGCCGGCCGTCTGGCGCGACAGGATGGCGGTCGGCACCTGATTGAGACTGACGGCGCGCATCAGTTCCCCGAAGCCGGGCAATTCCTTGTCGATGACGCGCCTCAGCGCTTCGGGCGTCTCGTCGCGCGGCGCCGGTCCGGTGCCACCCGTGGTCAGGATCAGATCGACCCCCTCGATATCGCAAAGAACCGAAAGCGTGTCGGCAACGGCGTCGACGCCGTCCGGAACGATGCGGCTCAAAAGTTCGTAGTCCGAGCGGATCGCCTTTTGCAGCCAGTCGGCGATCGCCGGCCCGCTTCTGTCTTCATAGACCCCGGCGCTGGCCCGGTCGGAAATCGTCACCGCGGCAATCAGGATCATTGCGTCTCCCCCGTCTCCCCCGTTTTTGCCGCCTTCTCCGTCTTTGCCGTCCTTGTCTTCTTCGCCGTCTTTTCCGGCCGTCCGCCGATCCGCTTGACGACCTCGGCCCCGAGACGATTGCCGGCGGCAAGGCATTCGGCGATTCCCTCGCCTTGCCGCCAGGCGGCGATGAAACCGGCAAGGAAGGCATCGCCCGCCCCGGTGGTGTCGATGGCGGCGACCGCCACCCCCGACGCATAGACGGGCCGTTGGCCGCGCCGGCGGAAAAGGCTGCCCTTGGAGTCGCGCTTGACGATGACGCTCCGATAGGTGGCGTGCAGCGCCAGCATCTGGTCTTCGGGATCGAAACGTTCGGACAGGAGCGCCGTTTCGTCCTGATTGGCGACAAAAAGATCGACACCCTCGGTCCAGTTGAGAAAGGCCTTGGGTCCGCACTCGGCGATGAAGCCGGCGCTCGCCGCATCGACAACGACCGGGATCTGCTTTTCCCGCGCGGCGGCGATGATCTTCCTGACGCAGGCACGCGGTCCCGCCTCGAAGAAGGAATAGCCCGACAGAACGACAAGGCCGGTGCCGTCGTGCCAGTCGGCCGGCAGGTCGGCGAAATCGAGCGCGAGATTGGCGCCCCGATCGGTGAGAAAACTGCGTTCGCCATCCAGATCGATCAGGGTGACGAGTCGGCCGCTCTCGCGCTCGGGATCACCCGCAAGCAAGGGTTCGATGCCCTCGGCCGAAAGCCGGGCCCGGAAATCCTCGAGATCGCCGGCCCCGACCCGCGCGAACAGCGAGACCGGCACCTTGAGGGAGGCGAGCCAGGCCGCCTGATTGGCCGCCGAACCGCCCTCGACCAGGCTGATTTCGGCGCGCCGGTCCGAACCCGGCACCAGCGGCCCCTCGGCGCGCACCACGATATCGGTCATGATGTCGCCGACCACCAGCACACGGCCATGAAGAACAGGCAAGCTACTCATCCGCGTCTGGCGAGCGCTACGGCGATATCGGCCGCGACCTCTGCGTTGGAGCGCGCCAGTTCGATATTGGTCTGCAAACTCTTGCCGCCGGTCAGATCGAAAATGGTCTTGAGCACGAAAGGCGTGATGTCCTTGCCCTTGATGCCGCGCTGCTCGGCCTGATGCAGTGCCGCCTTGATCCAGCCTTCCGCCGATTTGGCGTCGATCTCGAAGGCTTCAGGCACCGGATTGGCGATCAGCACGCCGCCAAGGCCGAGGCCGAAATGCAGCTTGAGCATGTCGGCCAGCCTGTCGGCATCGTCGAATCGATGATCGAGCTTATGACCTGACTTGCGGGTGTAAAAGACCGGGAAATCGTCGGTCCGCCAGCCGATGACCGGCACGCCATTCGTCTCGAGGACCTCGAGCGTCTTGGAAATGTCGAGAATCGCCTTGGCGCCGGCGCACACGACCGCGACCGGACTGCGCCCCAGTTCCTCTAGATCGGCGGAGATGTCGAAGCTCTTCTCGGCGCCGCGATGCACGCCGCCGATGCCGCCGGTGGCGAAGATCCTGATGCCGGCCATGGCGGCGATCATCATCGTCGTGGCGACGGTGGTGCCGGCCAGCCCGCCCCCCGTCAGGGCCGTCGCGAGATCGCGCCGCGACGCCTTGGCAGCCGTCAGGCCTTCGCGCGACAGCCGCTCGAGCGCCGCCTCGTCGACCCCGGCCACCATCTGTCCGTCCATGATGGCGATCGTCGCCGGCTCCGCCCCGTGCTTGCGCACAAGGCTCTCGACGCTCTCAGCCATTTCGAGATTCTGCGGATAGGGCATGCCATGGGTGATGATGGTCGATTCCAGCGCCACCACGGCGCGGCCCTGGTTGAGGGCTTCGCGCACATGCGTGCCGAGTATCAGTCGATCGGTGATCATTTCTGTCCACTTCTATTTCTTCGTGTGGCATATCGCCACCGGCTTAACGCTGGCGTTGATACCTATCAAGACGGGACCCACATCATCGGGGCAATCAACTAGCTCGCTTCATCTTATACGGAGAACTGGTCATGAAAACTCTGATCGGAGTTCTTGTGCCGCTGCTTGCCGTTGCCTCCCCCGCCCTGGCCGACGACACCGAACGCTTCAGCTTCGGCGGCGACCAGTATGTCGCCGGTCAGACGGCGACGATTTCGAACGGTGTCGCACACGATGCCTTCGCCGTCGGCTTCAACGTCAACCTGACCGCGCCCGTCGCCGGCGACGCCCACGTCGCCGGCTTTTCCGTCACCGTCAGCGGTCCGGTCACCGACAACGTCTATGCCGTCGGCAACACCGTCTCGATCTCCGGCACGGTCGGCAGGGACGTCACCGCTTTCGGCAATGTCGTCACCCTGACCGGAAACGGCCCCATCGGCGGCAATCTCAGGACGGCCGCCGCCAGCGTCACGCTCGACCGGCCCGTTGACGGCTCGGCCATGATCGCCGGTGCCGGCATCAGCATCAACGCCCCCATCGCCGGCGATCTGTTCCTGTCGGGCGAGAACGTCACCTTCGGCGACAGCGCCAAGGTCGACGGGACTATCGATATCCGCGGCACCAGGGAAATCGAGGTGCCCGCCTCGGTCGCTCCGGCCGATCGCGTCAGTTTCACAAGGATCGAACAAAAGGACATGGCAAGCGATGTCACCGGCATGGTCGAACATGCCGCGACCGGCAGCAGAAGCGGCTGGATCGGTGCCGTGTTCGGCGCCCTCGCCATCATCATCTACGGTGCCGTCCTTCTGGCGCTGTTCCCGCGCCGGACCGAGATCGGCTTCCTGACCGCCATGGCCAAGCCGTGGAAGAGCCTTTTGTTCGGCATCCTCGCCGCCTCGGCCTATATCGGGCTGATCCCGGTTCTGATGGCGATGCTGATCGGCATACCGCTCGTGCCCTTCGCCGTCGTCCTTTTGATTCTGGCGGCGCTGACCGGCTATGTCGCCGGCACCTATTTCGTCGCCGACCGTGTTCTCGGTGCCTTCAGCTACGACACCGACACGCTGTGGAAACGGATCGGGGCACTTGTCATCGGCCTGGTCGCCGTCTGGATCCTCGCCATCATTCCGTTCCTCGGCTGGCTCCTGCAGTTCGGTCTGGGGCTGTTCGGTCTGGGTGCCCTGACCTTCTCGGCCCTCGGCCGGCGGATCGATGCCGATTTCCACAAAGGCGTCGCCGACGACACCGCCGCGATGACTTAAGGCACGATACGTTCCGGCTAGGGCATTTTCCGTTCTGACGGAATCAGAACGAACGCTCCAGGTTATTGAGTGGTCGCGTTTTCGAACCGGCGAACCGGTATCCACTTCGCCTGAAAACGCTCTGGAGCGGAACGCGTGCTCTATTGCTTTGGGTCGCATCGTCTGGCGCGAAAGACCGGGATCGGTATTTCGCACGACGCTCGGGGCCGGTGCCTCATGCCGGTGCCAACAGGGCGCCAAAAGGCGCAGTGGGCGCCGGTTCGCCGATCCGGAAACGCGCGCGGCGAAACGCGCGCGTCCCCGGCAAAACCGGTGCGGATGCGGCGGCTGCGTCGGTGCCGCCCAGTACTTGCTCAACTCTGAATCCGATGTGGAAATCTTGCGCCGTTTGCGTATAAGCTCCGCGCTTGCCCCGGTAGAACATCGCCGGTCCACGCCGCTCCAACCCCATCAAGGAGACCCACTTCAGAATGAAAAACGTCCTCGCGCTTGCCGTAGGATTTTCCGTTCTCACCGTCCCCGCACTTGCTCAGGAAGAGCCCGTCCTCAACGTCTACAACTGGTCGGACTACATCGCCGAAGACACCATACCGAATTTCGAGGCCAAAACCGGCATCAAGGTCAATTACGATGTGTTCGATTCCAACGAAGTGCTCGAAGCCAAGCTTCTGACCGGCAGTACCGGCTACGACGTCGTGGTGCCGTCCGGCTCCTTCCTCGAGCGTCAGATCCAGGCCGGCCTGTTCATGAAGCTGGACAAGTCCAAGCTGCCCAATTTCAAGAATCTCGATCCCCAGATCATGAAGACGCTCGAGGTCTTCGATCCGGGCAACCAGTATGGCATCGACTACATGTGGGGCACGACCGGCATTGGCTACAATGTCGACAAGATCCTCGAACGCATGCCCGACGCGCCCACCGACAGCTGGGATCTGGTCTTTGATCCCAAGATCGTCTCCAAATTCGCCGATTGCGGCGTGACCATACTTGACGCCCCGACCGAAGTCGTGCCGGCGGCGCTCAAATATCTCGGCCTCGATCCGTTGAGCCAGAGTGCCGACGATCTCAAGAAGGCCGAAGCGCTTTTGACCAGCATCCGGCCCTATGTCCGTTACTTCAATTCCGCGCAGTACATCTCCGACCTCGCCAATGGCGATGTCTGCCTTTCCATCGGTTGGTCCGGCGACGTGCTGCAGGCGCGCGATCGCGCTGCGGAAGCCGGTGCCGGCGTGACGGTGGAGTATTCCATCCCCAAGGAGGGCGCGCAGGTCTGGTTCGACATGATGGCGATTCCCGCCGATGCCCCGCATCCGGACAATGCCCTCAAATTCCTCAACTACATCATGGAACCGCAGGTCATTGCCGACATCTCGAACTATGTCTACTACGCCAACGGCAACTCGGCCTCCTTCCCGCTCGTCGACAAGGAGGTCACGGGTGATCCGGCGATCTATCCGCCCGAGGCAGTCAAGGAAAAGCTCTTTGCCACGCGGGCGTATCCGCCGGCTTTTGACCGTCTGCTGACCCGCGCCTGGACGCGCATCCGCACCGGCCAATAGGCATCAGGTCGTTTCGGGGCGCCCCTGGGGGCGCCCCCCTTGCCAAGCGCGGCGCGTCGAGGACAAGGACCGCTTTTCCGGTTCCAGCGCGCGACCGCCACAAACCCGGCACAGGCGATCCAGGGATTCAGAATGGTGCAGCAAAAGCAAAAGCACGCCGCCGACACGCGGCCCAGGCGC
>CAZKTH010000120.1:0-9723 GCA_964555575.1 uncultured Devosiaceae bacterium
TAACCTGGAGCTACCGTTCTGATGGAATCAGCACGCATGCTCTATCTCTTTGTGGTCGCATCCTTCGGACCTCAAATCGTGCCGCCGGCACGATCTGCCGCTTCGGGTCGGTCCTCGGTTGGCGAAAAACCGGGACCCGCTTTTTGGCACGATGCTCTAGCGCGCCATCCAGCCGCCGTCGACCGGGATGATGGTGCCGTGGATGTAGTCCGAGGCCGGCGCCATCAGGAACGCCGCCGTGTCGCCGACATCGGACGCCACGCCCCAGCGTCCGGCCGGGATGCGGCCGAGGATCTCGGCGCTGCGCTTCTCGTCGGCCCTCAGGGCCGCGGTGTTGTTGGTGGCGATATAGCCCGGCGCGATGGCGTTGACGTTTATGCCCTTTGCCGCCCACTCATTGGCGAGGATCTTGGTGATGCCGGCCACGCCGTGCTTGGAGGCCGTGTAGGAGGCTACGCGGATGCCGCCCTGGAAGCTGAGGAGCGAGGCGGTGTTGACGATCTTGCCCTTGCGGCCCTCGGCCAGGAGGGTGCGGCCGAAGGCCTGCGACAGCATGAACACGGCCGTCATGTTGATGGCGACGACCTCGTCCCAGTCCTTTTCGGAAAGGTTCTCGGAATCCTCGCGGCGGATGATGCCGGCATTGTTGCAGATGCCATCGAGCGACCCGAACCTGGTACCGAGCGTGTCGATCAGCGAGGTCACCGTGCCGCGATCCATCAGGTTGGCGGCGAAGGCGGAAAAACTGCCACCTAGATCGGCCACCAGTTTGGCCGTCTCGTCCATTTCCATCAGGTCGACGCCGACCACCTCGGCGCCGGCCCTGACCAGCGACAGGGTCATGCCCTGGCCGATGCCGGTACCCGCGCCGGTGACGACGATGCGCCGACCGGTCAGATCAAAGGCGGAAAGATCGCTCATTTCATCGACTCCAGCGGCACCGGGTCAATGTCGGTATAATCGACATTGTCGCCGGCCATGGCCCAGATGAAGGTGTAGTTCGAGGTCGCCGCGGCGCAGTGGATCGACCATTGCGGCGACAGTACCGCTTCTTCGGGCTTCATGACGATGTGGCGGGTTTCGTCCGGCTCGCCCATGAAGTGGAAGACGCGCTGGGCCGGGTCCATGCCGAAATAGAGATAGACCTCGGACCGGCGGTCGTGGCGATGGGCCGGTATGGTGTTCCACACTGAGCCGGCGGCCAGCATGGTCATGCCGACCACGAGCTGGCAGGTCTTGATGCCTTCGGGGTGGACGAACTGGAAGATCGAGCGCTCATTGCTGGTTTCCTGGGCGCCGAGGTCGATGCGCTTGGCATCGCCGATCCGGACCATGGTGGTCGGGTAGGTCTGATGCGCCGGGGCGCTGATCAGGTAGAACTTGGCGGGATCGGCGGCATCTGCGCTTCTGAAGCTGACTTCGCCGGCGCCCATGCCGATATAGATCATGTCGCGATGCTCGAGCGTGTAGCTTTGGGTGCCGACCGCAACCGTCCCGCTGGCCCCGACATTGAAGATTGCCAGTTCGCGCCGGTCGAGGAAGGATTTGGTGCCCATCGACTTGACCGCCGCGAGCGCCAGGGTCTCGCCGGCCGGCATCGCTCCGCCCACGACCATGCGGTCGTAAAAGGTGTAGGTCAGGTTGATCTGATTGGCGACGAACATGTTCTGGACGAGAAAATTGTCGCGCAACCGGGTGGTATCCATCGCCGCCGCGTGCACCGGGTCGATGGCGTTGCGGGACGAGTAGCTCTGAACGGTCATTGTCATGTCTCTCTAGGATGAAGGCCTACCCTCAGTGGAACATCGAGGGCAGCCACAGCGATATTTCCGGGATGTAGGTCACGAGCATCAGAACGACGAGCATGGCGATATAGAAGGGCCAGATGTTCTTGATCGCCTCCCAGACCGGTATTTTGGCCACCGCACACCCGACATAGAGGACGGCGCCCACCGGCGGCGTGACCAGGCCGATGCCGAGATTGAGCACCAGGATGACGCCGAAATGGATCGGATCGACGCCATAGGCCTGCACCACGGGCAGGAAGACCGGCGTGGTGATGATGATGAGCGGAGCCATGTCCATGAACGTGCCCAGGAACAAGAGCAGCAGGTTGACGAACAGCATGATCACCATCGGGTTGTCCGACAGCGACTTCATGAACGTGATCATGGCGTGCGGCACCTTGAGATAGGCCATCAGCCAGCCGAAGGCGGCCGCGGCGCCGACGATCAGCAGAACCATGGCCGTGGTGCGGACCGCCCCCAGCGTGGCCGCCACGAATTCGTTCCAACTCAGCGTTCGCATGACGAACGCGGTGACGAGCACGGCGTAGACGATGGCGATGTCCGAGCTTTCCGTCGCGGTGAAGATGCCGGAGCGGACGCCGCCGAAGATGATGAGGATCAACAGGAAGCCGGGAATGGCCGCGACGGCCAGGGTCAGAACGGTGCGCCATCCGGGGAACACTTCGGTGGAATAGCCGCGCCGGCGCGCCACGATGTAGGCGGCAACCATC
This sequence comes from uncultured Devosiaceae bacterium, assembly GCA_964555575.1. Classification (GTDB taxonomy): domain Bacteria; phylum Pseudomonadota; class Alphaproteobacteria; order Rhizobiales; family Devosiaceae; genus JAHJQZ01. The sequence continues at coordinate 2,519 of CAZKTH010000120.1, forward strand.
AGCCCCAGCGCCAGCAGCAGGCCGGGCAGGATGCCGGCGGTGAACAGGTCGGCGATCGACAGCCGTCCGCCGGCGGAGATCGAATAGATGATCAGATTGTGCGAGGGCGGGATCAGAAGGGCGATGATCGAGGCGGTCACCATGACGTTGACGGCATAGTCGGCGCCATAGCCGCGTTTCCGCATCTGCGGGATCATCAACCCGCCGATGGCCGAGGCGTCGGCCACGGCCGAACCGGAAATGCCGCCGAACAGGATCGAGGCGACGATGCCGACCTGGCCGAGCCCGCCGCGCAAATGCGCCACCAGCGAACCGGCGAAATTGACGAGCCGGGCGGCGATGCCGCCTCTGACCATCAGGTCGCCGGAATAGATGAAGAAGGGGATCGCCATCAGAACGAAGATCGAGACGCCGGCCGTCAGGCGCTGGAAGACGACCAGCGGCGGCAGGCCGAGATAGAGAATGGTCGCGAAGGAGGCGACGCCGAGGCAGAAGGCGATCGGGGTTCCGATGACCAGCAGCGCCACGAAAGTGCCGAATAAAATCCAGTATTCCATAACGCCGAACCTATGAGGACAAAGAAGCGCTCGAGCGGTCGAATTCGTGCTCTTCGCCCATTCCGGCGAAACGCGCCATCAGACTCCTGAGCGTGAAAAGGCAGATGAGCAGACCGCCAAGGGCGAGCGGGATGTAGCGGGCACCGTCGGGGATGCCGAGCGTCGGCTTGATGGCGTCCCAGGTGTCGATCGTCAGCCCGATGCCGTAATAGACCATGCCGAAACCGAAGGCGAAGACGGCGATGTCGGACAGGGTACGTAAGATGGCCTTGCCGCGGGGCGGCAGGAAATAGAACAGCACGTCGAAGCCGAGATGGGTGCGCTCGTGAACGCCGACGGCGGCTCCGAAGAAGATGAACCAGCCCATCAGGGTCACGGCGAGCGCCTCGCCCCAGGACGGGGTCGAGTGCAGCACGTAACGGCCGAACACCACATAGGCGATGACGATGACCATGCCAACAAGACAGGTGCCGGACAGCCAGAGCGAAATCAGGTTCGCCTTGTCCAGCACAACGGTGAACTTTCGGATGAAGGATTCCACGCAGGCCCCCCGTCAGTAGCAGATGGCGCGGTTCGACCGCGCCATCCGAAGTTCAGCTAATGCGGATCAGGGAGTCGCCTGAATGCGCTGGACAAGGTCCCTCAGAACCGGCGAATCCACGTATTTCTCGTAGACCGGAGCCATGGCATCGATGAAGGGCTGCTTGTCGATATCGGTGATGATCTCCGAACCGCCGGCAGCGACCTTGGCCGAGGACGAGATCACCTTGGCATCCCAGGCACCGCGCTCATAGGCGACGGATTCCTTGGCGGCCTTCTTGACCAGGGCCTGGTCCTCGGGGCTCAGCTTGTCCCAGGATATCTTCGACATCACCAGGATTTCCGGAACGATCAGGTGCTGATCGAGCGTGTAGTACTTGGCGACTTCGAAGTGGCCCGAGGTGTCATAGCTCGGCGGGTTGTTCTCGGCGCCGTCGATAACGCCGGTCTGGATGGCCGAATAGACTTCGCCATAGGGCATCGGCACGGCGTCGGCACCAAGGGCCTTGACCATGTCGACGAAGATGTCGGACTGCATGACGCGGAACTTCAGGCCATCGAGGTCGGTGAGTTCCTTGATCGGCTTCTTCGAGTTGTAGAACGAACGCGAACCGCCGTCGTAGAAGGCGAGACCGATCAGGTCATAGGGCTCGAAGGCGGCAAGGATCTGGTCGCCGATCGGGCCGTCCATCACGTGGTGCATGTGCTCTTCGGAACGGAAGATGTAAGGCAGCGACGGGATGCGGGTTTCCGGCACGAGACCGTTGAACGGGCCAAGCGAGATGCGGTTGAGATCGATGGCCCCGAACCGGGTCTGCTCGATCGTGTCGGCTTCTTCGCCGAGCTGGGCCGAATGGGCGACATCGACGCTGATGCGGCCATCGGTATACCAGTTCAGGAGCTTGCCCATATATTTGACCGCCTCAACGGTCGGATAGCCGTCCGGGTGGGTATCGGACGAGCGCAGGACCAATTCCTGAGCGCCTACGCCAGTCGCAAAAAGCGCAGCCGCTCCCAAGGTCACCACCAGTTTCGAAATGTGGAACATCAACTTCCTCCCAGGGTTTTGATGCAAACCGAACGCCCCGCGCCCCAAACGCGCAGGTCGTTCTCGGAGCCGGAACGCAGCTTTTTTACGTTGGTTGCGCAACGGCTTGTATGGTAGTGTATGGAAGCTTGATGTTGCTGTCAATTCACGGTCTGGCATTCCACATGACGATTTCGCCTGCACGTGCAGTGCTGAACGAGACCGCCGCCGCCCGCATCGAACGCGAGCTGCGCGAGGCCATCGTCCGGCTTGAATTGCTGCCCGGCACCCGCGTCAGCGAACAGGAAATCGCTACCCGCTACGGGGCCTCGCGCCAGCCGGTGCGCGAGGCGCTGATCGCGCTGGCCAAGTCGGGTCTTCTGGACACGCGCTCCAACCGCGGCACGGTCGTGGTCAAGATTTCGGTGCAGCAGATGCTCGAGGCGCGCTTCGTCCGCGAGGCGGTGGAAGTGGCGGTCGTGCGCCGGGCCTGCGCCCATTTCGATCCGTCCCATCGCGAGCGGATCGCCGCCAATCTCGTCCAGCAGGAAAAATACGTCTACACCAACGATCACAACGACTTCCGGCTGCTCGACGCCAAGTTCCACTACAATCTGGCCAAGGGGGCGGGATGCGGGCTCGCCTGGGACACGATTTCCGATACCAAGGCCCATATCGATCGCGTCTGCAATCTGACCCTGGCCAAGGACAACAACCGGCCGCTGCTGCTCGATCAGCACAAGCAGATCATCGCGGCCATCGACAAGCATGATGCCGACGCGGCCGAACAGGCCATGCGCGATCACATGCAGACGATCCTCAACGATCTGCCCGAGGTCGAGACCAAGTATTCGAACCTTTTCGAATAGGGGCGGTGAATACATGCTGTATCGATACGGTCTGGTTTGCCGTCGTGCCAAACAGCGAACATCCGCCAAAGGTGGTATGGCGACGGGTTGATCGGGAAAGATTCCATCCGGATTCACGCCCGACGGTGCGGGACGCGACCTCCAGAGCATTTTCCGTTCTGATGGAATCGGAACGGAAGCTCCAGGTTGTTGAGTGGTCGCGTTTTCGAACCGGCGAACCGGTATCCGCTTCGCCTGAAAACGCTCTGGAGCATCGTGCGCAAAAGTGGGTCCCGGTTTTGCGCAAAAAACGATGCGACAACAAGAACATAGAGCGGCGAAGCGATTCAGCTTGAACGCGCGCCGCTCTAGCCGGCTGACGCCGACGGCGATGCTCCGGGCGGTGGTCAGCTTCCTGCCCGTCGTTCTGGCCCAAACGGTTCGGGCCTGTTGGCGGCTGCAGGATCGGCCGACGGTTTCCGACCGCACCGCCAGATCGCGCCAAGTCTGCCGAGCCGAGCCTGAAAGGAACCAGACATCATGTGGTCTTTCACCTGGATCCTCGGCGTCACCGCCGCGCTTGGCCTCGCCGTGACCAACGTCATGTGGTACGAATTCCGGAACGAATTCGAGCCTGACGACAGCAAGCCAAAGTCCAGGTCGCAAAAGCGCTGATCCTTTGATACCAATACGGATGGCGCCGGCCTCGCCATGAGGCTGGCGCCGTCATTTCAGGATATCGGGAAAAGAGGGTGCGATGGCAGCGGATGGCAAGCGCTTGAAGGCGTTTCTCGACGCGGAGCGCCCCACCGCCGGCGGCAATCTCAGGGCCGCCGTTGTCTTTGCCTTCCTTGCCGGCCTCGTCGTCATCGCCCAGGCCTATCTCGTCGCCCTGAGCGTGACGGCGTTCGCCTTCGATCACGCAACGCTTGCCCGGGTTGCGCCGTGGCTGATCGGTCTGTTGCCGCTTTTTGCCCTGAGGGCCCTTTTCAACTGGATTGGCGAACGCGCCGCCATCCGCGCCGCCATGACGGTCAAGCGCGATCTGAGGCTCAGGGTCGTCGACCACCTTGTCGCCCTCGGACCGCTGGCCCTTTCCGACAAGCCGGTCGGCGGCCTTGTTACCGCGTTGACCGACGGGCTTTCGGCGGTACAGCTCTACTATTCGCGCTATCTGCCGGCCGTGGCCCTTTCCGGCCTGGTGCCGTTCGCCATGCTGGTCGCCGTCGTCCCGGCCGACTGGGTGTCGGGAATCGTGTTGATCGTCACGGCGCCGCTGATCCCGCTGTTCATGATCCTGATCGGGATCGGGGCCGAGCGCGCCAACAAGCGGCAATGGCGCAAGCTCACGCACATGGCCGGACATTTCCTCGACGTCGTCGAGGGGCTGACCACCCTCAAGATCCTCAGCGCTTCCCGGCGCGAGGCCGCCCATGTCGAGCGGATCGCCGATTCGTATCGCCACGAGACCATGGTGGTGCTGCGCGTCGCCTTCCTGTCCTCCTTCGCGCTTGAGTTCTTCGCCACCGTCTCGATCGCCCTTGTCGCCGTCTTCATCGGCTTCAGGCTGATGTGGGGCAGCATGGACTTTTTCAACGGCTTTTTCGTCCTGCTGCTCGCCCCGGAATTCTATCTGCCTCTCAGGACGCTCGGCACCGCCTATCATTCCCGCATGGAAGCGATCGGCGCTTCGGAACGGGTGGTCGAACTGCTCGACACGCCCTTGCCGATGCTTGCCGCCGGCGGCCGCCGCGACATCGGCGAGGGCATCTCCATCCGCTTCGAGAACGTCAGCGTCACCTATGCCGGTGGCCGCTCCGGCCTTGACGGCATGAGTTTCGAAATCAGGCCCGGCGAACGCGTCGCCCTGATCGGTCCATCCGGGGCCGGCAAGTCGACGATCCTCAATCTGCTGTTGGGTTTCGTCGTCCCGACCTCCGGCCGCATCCTTGTCAACGGCATTCCGCTCGAAAGTCTCGACATGACCTATTGGCGGTCCCGGCTCGCCTATCTGCCGCAGCGCGCCCACATGTTCGACGCCACCATCGCCGAGAACATCGCCATGGCGCCGCCCGACAGGATCGACGGGGCGCGGGTGCGCGAAGCGGCACGCAATGCCATTGCCGACGTCTTCATCGCCGGTCTGCCCGAGGGTTATGACACGCATCTGGGCGAAAACGGCGCCGGCCTTTCCGGCGGGCAGGTGCAGCGTATCGCCCTGGCACGTGCCTTTCACGCCGAGGCGGGGCTGGTGCTGCTCGACGAGGCGAGCGCCCATCTCGACATGGAGAGCGAAGCGGCGATCTCGGCTGCCCTCGACCGGTTGCAGGCCGGCCGTACCCTTTTGACCATCGCCCATCGCATGGCGACGGTGCGCAATGCCGACCGGGTGCTGTCGATCACGGCGGGCCGGCTGGTCGCCGAGGGTCCGCCGGCCGTCATGGTGCCCGAATCCGGCGACGCCTACGATCTCGAGGACGGGGAGGGGGCCGAATGAAGGACCTCATCCGCATCCTCGGACTGGCACGTCCCTATTGGTGGTGGATAGTGCTCTCCGTCGTGGTTTCGGCGGCGGCGACCCTTGCCAATATCGGGCTGATGGCGGTCTCGGGCTGGTTCATCACCGCCATGGGCCTGACCGGCCTCATCAATGCCCGCATGGACTATTTCACCCCGGCCGCGCTCATCAGGGCCTTCGCCATCGCCCGCACCGTCGGCCGCTATCTCGAACGGCTGGTCAGCCATGAGGCGACCCTCAGGGTTCTCGCCGGCTTGCGGACCTGGCTCTACCGGCGTTTCGAGCCCCTGGCCCCGGCCGGCCTCATGCACATCCATTCCGGCGACGTCCTCGCCCGCATGGGCGCCGATATCGACGTGATCGAAAACGCCTTCCTGCGGCTGATGGTGCCGGTATCGGTGGCGGTGATCGTCGTCATGATCGTCGCCGGCATCGCCTTTTTCTATCTGCCGGCTTTCGGCCTTGCCCTTCTCGCGCTTCTCATCGGCTCAGGCCTCGGGCTGCCGATGCTGATGAACCGGCTCGGTCACGCGGCCGGCGTCCGGCAGACCGAAAACACGGCGAAAATGAGCGTCATGCTGGTCGACAGCATCGAGGGTCTCGGCGAACTCAAGGCCTATGGTCTGGCCGACGCCCAGCGCGCCCGCATCTCCGACCTTTCCGACGCGCTCATTGCCGACGAGACCCGTCTCGCCGATCTCGGGGCGCTGACCCGCGGCGGCATTGCCGGCGCCGCCAATCTGTCGATGCTCATGGCCCTGGTCATCGCCGGGGCCGCCGTTGCCGCCGGCACGCTGGATCCGAGCGATCTGACGCTGCTCGTCCTGATGGCGCTCGCCAGCTTCGAGGCACTGACGCCGATCCCGGATGCGATGGAATCGCTGTCGGCGACCCTGACCTCGGCCCGGCGCGTCTTCGCCCTTGCCGACAGCGAACCCGAACCGGCCGATCCGGCAATGCCAATGCCCGTGCCGGACGACAACACCCTCCGGTTCTCAAAGGTGTCGCTGACCTATCCCGGCGCCGCGCGGCCGGCCCTCAGCGACATCGAACTCGAGCTGGCGCCAGGCAGGCATATCGGCATTGTCGGCCCGTCCGGGTCGGGCAAGTCGAGCCTTGTCGGCCTGGCGCTGAAATTCTGGGCCCCGAGCGGCGGCACGATCAGCCTCGGGGGCGTGCCCCTCGCCGATCTCGACGGCGAGGACATGCGCCGGCGCTTTGCCATCGTGCCGCAGCAAAGCCATCTGTTCGCCGACACCATCGCCGCCAATCTGAGACTGGCCGCGCCCGATGCCGACGACGACGCCTTGCGCGCGGCCTGCCGCATCGCCCAGATCGACGATTTCATCATGGCCCAGCCGGAGGGCTACAACACCGAAGCCGGTTCGCAGGGGCTGAAGCTTTCGGGCGGGCAGGCGCGCCGTCTCGCCATTGCCCAGGCCCTGCTCAAGAATGCGCCGATCCTGGTGCTCGACGAGCCGGGCGAGGGGATCGACCTCGAAACCGAGAAGGCGCTGCTTGCAGCGGTACTTGAAGCGCGGGCGGCGAACGCGATCCTTTACATCACGCATCGCCGGCAAGCGCTTGAGCACATGGACGAAATTCTCGTCGTCTCAGACGGTCGCATCACCCGGCGTGGTCCGCCCGAAGAGGTGCTGGGTTAGAGCATCGTGCGCAAAAGTGGACCCCGGTTTTGCGCAAAAAACGATGCGACA
>CAZKTH010000121.1:0-9659 GCA_964555575.1 uncultured Devosiaceae bacterium
GCACAAAATATAACCTACCAGTAGGTAATAAAGGAGGAGTTTCATGAAACGACGTGCTGTGAATGCATTGCTCGCCGGCGCCACGCTGACGGTCGCGATGGGAACGGGAACCGCCATTGCCGCCGACTGGAAGCCCGACCGGCCGATCAACATCATCGTGCCCTGGTCCGCCGGCGGCTCGACCGATCAGGTGACCCGCGTGGTCCAGCCCCTTCTGGAAGAAGGCCTTGGCACTCCGGTCGTCATTGTCAACCAGCCTGGCGCCTCGGGCTCGATCGGTACCCAGGCCGCACTCGACGCACCGCGCGACGGCTATACCTGGACCGCCAACGCCATCGCCGATGCCGCGACCTATGAAATCACCGGTTTGATCAAGAAGACCTCGATCGAGGACTACCGCGTCTATCTTTCGGTGGCGAATGTGTCGGTGGTCAGCGTCAACGCCGACTCGCCCTATCAGGATTTCGGGCAGTTGCTCGAGGCGATGAAAACCGGCGACAGCGTCACCATCGGCACAGCGGGTGCGAACTCGTCGGGCGGCATGGCGTTCGCGGCGATCAACAGCGCCGCCGGCGGCGATCTGGGCGCCCGCATGGTGACCTATGACGGTGGTGCGCCGGCTGTTGTCGCGACGGCTTCCGGCGAGGTCGTGGCCACGACCCAGCTTGCCGCCGAGCAAGCGGAAATGATCAAGGCGGGCACCATCCGTCCGCTGGCGGTCACGTCCGACCAACCGCTCGAGATCGAGGGGCTGCCCCCCATTCCGCCGATCACCCAGTGGCTCCCGAACATGCCGATCGCGCCGAACTATTTCGGCGTCCTGATCCCGCTGGGTGCACCGCAGGAAGTCTACGACACCGTCGACAAGGTGTGGCAGGACTATGTGATGAATTCCGACGCGCTGCGCGCCTATGCCAGCGAGCGCGGAGCGGTGTTCGCGCCGGCCTACGGCACCACCGCCTACGAAAAGGCGATGCCGGCCATCATTGCTCAGGCCTGTGCCCGTCTGGATCGCGGCGAAGCGGTGGTCAATCCCTCCGAGATCGGCATCAACTGCTCCGCAGCGAAATAGCATCCCTTCGGTTCGGGGCGCCTTCGGGCGCCCCGATGCCAGGCGCGAGGCGGCCACCTTGTGACAACATGGGGCCGCTTCATGCATATTGACGGTCGGAAACGGCCGGAGGCCATGCAAGGCGCCAACTGAACGGCGGGGAGGAATCAGTGATCGAAAAACGGATTGCAGACAGCGCCGTTGCGGCTATCCTGATCGCCATCGGGCTGGCCGAACTCTGGGGCGGCTTCACCATGGACCGGCTCGAAATCCGCCAGATCCATCCCGCCACGATTCCCGGCCTGTTGCCGATGTTCCTCGGCGGCGCGATGGCGCTGCTCGGCGCGATCGTTTTTGTGGCAAGCCGCAAGGGAACCTCCGGGACCGAAGGCGAGGATTCGGTCATCGGACGCCGGGAGATCAAAGCGGTCGCCTGGGTTGTGGTGCTGGCCGGCATCTATGCGCTGGTTCTGGTCGGACGGGTGCATTTCTGGCTCGCCTCCTCGCTTTTCGTTGCCGCCTTCGTGCTCATTTCCGAATGGCCCCGCCTCAGGGTCGCCAACACGCGGCGGCGCCTGCTGACCGTCGCCACGGCGCTCATTGTCGCGGTCGGCACGACCGGCGCCATCGCCTACATGTTCGAATACGGCTTCCTGGTGAGGCTGCCATGACGACATCGATCGATGCGCTGCTGCGCGAATTCGTCATCCTGGCGTCACCGACAATGCTGTTTCACGTCGTCTGGGCGACGCTTCTCGGCATCTTCGTTGGCGCCCTGCCCGGCCTGACGGCAACGATGGGCGTGGCGCTTCTAACCACGCTGACCTATGCGCTGGACAGGGATGCGGCCATTCTCGTGCTGATCTGCATGTATGTCGGCGCCATCTATGGCGGATCGCGCAGCGCCATCCTGCTCAACATTCCCGGCACGCCGGCAAGTGCCGCCACCTCGCTCGACGGCTATCCGCTGGCGCGACGCGGCGAGGCGGGTCAGGCCATGGGCATTGCCACCCTTGGATCAGCGCTCGGCACCCTGGTCGGCATCGTCATGCTCATCCTGATCGCCCCCTCGCTGGCGGCGATGGCGCTGAAATTCGGCTCGTTCGAATATTTCTGGCTCGCCATATTCGGCATCGTGATCTCGGGCCAGCTCACCAAGAGCGGCCATCCGGCCAAAGGCTACATGGCCGGCGTGATCGGCCTCAGCGTCGCCATGATCGGCAGCGACGGCATTCACGCCTATGTACGGTTCAATTTCGGCATCCCCGACATGAATGGCGGCATCGGGCTGATCCCGGCAATGGTCGGTGCCTTCGGCTTCGCCGAGGTGCTGTTCACCATGTCCCGGCCCGACGCGCTCATGGCATCGAAAAAGACCGAGCCCATCCGGTTTGGAGCGCTGCTCAGGCAAGTCTGGAACTATCGCCGCACCGTGTTGCAGTCGGGTATCATCGGCACAGGGATCGGCATCATCCCCGGCGTCGGGGAAGATATCGGCGCCTGGGCAAGCTATGCCGCCGCCAAGCAGCATTCCAAGGAGAAGGACAAGTTCGGCACCGGCAGCTACGAGGCACTGACGGCGGCCGAGACCGGCAACAGCGCGGTGGTGCCCGGCTCGCTCATTCCGTCGCTGACCCTGGGCGTGCCCGGTTCGGCGCCGGCGGCCGTCCTCATCGCCGCGCTCTTCATTCACGGCATCCGGCCCGGGCCGATGATCATGATCGAGACCCCGGATTTCATCTACTCGGTCGCCGTGATGCTGGTGTTTGCAACCGTGGCGATCGGCGTATTCGGCATGCTTCTGACGCCGCTTTTCGTGCAGGTGCTGCGTATGCCGCGCAACTATCTGATGCCGATCGTTTTCACCATGTGCGTGATCGGCCCCTACGCCCTCACCCAGCGCCTGTTCGACATCTGGGTCATGTTCGCCTTCGGCATCATCGGCTACGTCCTGAGACGTCTCGAATACCCCATGGCTCCCCTGGTGCTCGGGATCATTCTCGGCGACCTGCTGGACAAGAGCCTCAGACGCGGCCTCACCCTGTCCAATGGCAGTCTCGAACCCTTCTTCCTGCGGCCCATTTCGGCAGCTTTCGCCATCCTCATCCTGGTGACGGTGCTCTTTTCCTTCCCCGCGGTGCAGCGTCGGTGGGCCGCTCTGACAAGGCGCCGCACGAAACCTGGAAAAGAAGTCTGATCCGGCCAACACCATGTAGAGGATTGCGATGTACGGAAGCACAAGCGGCAGAAAGGTCATTCGCAAGAAACCCGGCCAGCGGGATTCAAACGCTTCGCGGGCTGCGATCCTCCAGGCGGCGCTGAACGAGTTCTCGTCCGCCGGATATGAAGGCGCACGGGTCGACCGGATCGCCGAAAAGGCCGGAGTCAGCAAGCCGCTCCTTTACGACTATTACGGCGACAAGGATGATCTTTATGCCGCCGCGCTCCGCGAGGCCTATGTCCAGATTCGCGCGGCCGAGCAGGAACTCAGCCTGGAAGCACTGGCGCCGCGCGAGGCCATCCACGAACTCATCGTGTTCACGGTGAATCACTTCCGCCGGCGGCCCTGGTTCATCACCATGCTGAATACCGAGAATTTGCGAGGCGGCACCACCGTCACCAAGCTCACCGACCGCCACGAAATCCAGTCCAAGCTCCTGCTGGCCCTCGGCCGCGTCCTCGAGCGCGGCAAACAGGAAGGCGTTTTCCACCGCGATATTTCGCCGGCCCGACTCTACCTGATCATCGCCTCGCTCTGCTATTTCCCGGTGTCGAACCGCTTCACTCTGGCAGCGATCTTCGATCTCAGCTGGGGCGACGACGAGTTCCGGCAGCATGCCGAAACAGTGGCCGACATCGTCAACACCTGGCTTGCCTCGGAATAGGCCAACCGTGAAGCAGCGGCGGCTCGAAATCCTGACGGGATCCAGCCCCGGGTTGGAGGCAGCGAACCGTCGGCGACGGTCATCGATGCAAAAATGGCGCACCACTCGAAACGGAACTGCGAACGCCTTCCTGGTTGAAATCACGTAGTGATTGCCAAGGAACGCGGCGCATGCCCCATCGGGCGGCCTTCGGTCGCTCCGGATCATCGGCGCCGGCTGCGGGGACCAGACCGCGCCGGCGGCGAATTCCTCCCCGCCGCCGCCGCTTCGTCCCGACAACGTGCCCCCAATCCGCGCCCCAATCTCGTTGACCTATTATTTTCTTTTGTGTAGCAATTATTTTCCATCATCCCGGGAGGACACGAGAATGAGTGAAATCGGCATTCACGGTTTCGTCTGGACCGCCGGTTCGGCGAATTCGGATCTGGAACTCGCGATGGAGCGGACGGCCGAGGCCGGCTACAGGCTCATCGAGTTTCCGCGACTCGATCCCCAGCGGTTCGACGTTCCCGCCCTCGCCCGCCGGATCGAGCAGAGCGGGCTCAAGGTTGTCATTTCCATGGGTTTGCCGGCGGACGGCGATATCTCCTCGACCGACCCGGAACGCATCGCGCGCGGCGAGGCCCTCTTGAGCGAAGCGGTTTCGATCGCGCGCGACGTCGGCGCAACCAAGCTCGGCGGCATCATCTATTCGATGCACGGGAAATACGTCTCCCAACCGACACGGCAGGGCTGGAAGAACAGCGCGGATACCCTGCGTCGCGTCGCCGAAAAGGGCGCGGCAGCCGGCGTGACGCTCAACCTCGAGGTGGTCAACCGGTTCGAGACCAATCTCCTGAACACCACGGCACAGGGGCTGGCGATGCTCGACGAAATCGGCTCGTCCAACGTCTTTCTGCATCTGGACACCTTCCACATGAACATCGAGGAAGTCGGCATCGGCATGGCCATCCGCAATGTCGGCGACCGGATCGGCTATGTGCACATCGGCGAGAGCAATCGTGGATATCTCGGCACCGGCACCATAGACTTCGACGAGGTCTTTGATGCGCTCGAGGATGTTGGCTACGACGATCACATCATCTTCGAGTCGTTCTCTTCCGAGATCGTCGATGAGGATCTGTCGATTGCCGCCGCCATCTGGCGAAACACCTGGACCGACAACATGGCGCTTGCTCGCCATGCCAGGGGGTTCATCGCGCAAAAGATTGCCGACGCCAGGCGCCGCGCGGTAACAGGTCGTCAGTCCTGAGCGGCGGGGTTGAGCCTTGGCCGGTCCGCAATCCATTCGCTACGTCAACGAAGTGCGGACGCTCGGACTGCTTCTGCGCGCGGGAACGATCAGCCGGGCCAGCCTTTCCAAGATGCTGGGCATCAGTCCCTCGACGATGACCAAGATCGTCACAGATCTGATCGGCAGGGATCTGGTGCGGGAGAGTGCCGACATCGAGCCGGCCGGATCGGAAACACGTTCGGCAGGGCGTCCGGGCATCGGCATTGCGCTCAACGGCCAGGGTGCCTTCTTCCTCGGGGTCGAAATCGGGGTTCGGCGGCTCAATTTCATCGCCCTGGACCTGACCGGCAAGGTCGTTGCGTCCCAAGAGATCGGTCTCGACGTGCGTCGGACCGATCCGGGCGTCATGATCGGCCGCATTCTGGCCTTCCTCGACCAGGGCGCCGCAAGCGGCGTGCCGCGCGACCGCATTCTGGGTTGCGGCGTCAGCATCCCGGCCCTGGTCGATCACGACGGCACGGTCGAACATGCCCCGATCATCGGCTGGAAGAGGCTGCCGCTGGGCCGGCTGCTGTCCGGGCAGTTTGGGGAGCACGGCCTCGATATCAGGATCGAAGTCGTCAATGACGCCTCGGCGCTTGCCATGGCCGAAACGGCTCTCGGCACCGGCAAGCGTTGCCGCACGGTCCTGTTCATGAACATGGAAAACGGCGTCGGCGGCGCCATCGTCGACAATGACCGGCTGTTTGGCGGCAATGACGGTTTTGCCGGCGAAATCGGCCATCTGCCCGTCACCCTGTCCGGCGGCACCTCGGCTCAGCTCGAGGATCTGATCGGCGAGGACGCCGTTCTCGGGCTGTTCGAACGCCATGGCTGCCCGTGCGGCGACGTCACCGAGGCGATTGCGGCGCTGGCAACTGGCAACGCCAGCGCCATCAGGGCAGCAGGAGAATGGGCCGGCTATCTAGCAGACGGTCTGGTCAGCATCGTCAATGTCCTCAATCCCGGCCTTGTCGTTCTTGGTGGGCGTGTCGCGCCCATTTTTCCGTTCGTTGCCGAAAGGGTGACCGAAATCCTTGCCGGGCGGCTGGTCCAGGGGCTGCCCCGTCCGCAATTCGAGATCTCCTCGTTCGGAAATGACGGCCCGGCGATCGGTGCCGCCCAGCTCGTCCGCCAACACCTGTTCCAGATCGACCAGGCGGCTCTGGTCTGACCAGCCGGCACATCGAGCATCCTCGCATGACACGGATACGTTCGGACCAGTCCGCAAAAGTGCGCAGGGCGGTTGCGGCTTCATCGTCGCAATTGGCGAGGTCCTGGCCGAAATCCCTGCGCCTTCGAGGTCTCGATGCTTTTCGATGACCGTGCCGGTGACCCAATGAAAATCCGGCACGCCTGCAAGCGTGCCGGACTTGTTTTCGGGTGCCGGTTCCGGCACGCGATCCTTGACTACTTCTCCAGCGTCACCGCGTCGAAATAGGGCTGGTTGAGCGGTGAGCGCCAGAAGCCTTTCACATAGGGCTTCATCATCATGTAGTTGTTCCGGTAGTACATGGGCAGGATGACCATGTCGTTCATCAGGATGGCCTCGGCCTTGCGCATGTCGGAAAGCGAGGTCTTGGGATCCTGGGTGATCTTGGCGTCGGCGATCAGCGCGTCGTAGTCCTTGTTCGACCACTTGGCGAGATTGTTCGGGCTTTCCGAGGTGAAGTTCTCGAGGAACGTCATGGGGTGCGGATAATCGGCGCCCCAGCCCATCTGGGCGATCTGGTACTGGGTCTTCTGCACTTCCGGATAGTAGACCTGCCATTCGCTGGCCTGGATCTTCACGTCGATACCGAGATTCTGTTTCCACATCTGCTGGATGGCTTCCAGGATCTTCTCGATCGGCGGCGAGGAGTAGGTCATGAACACGGTTTCGGGGAAGCCCTTGCCGTCCGGATAGCCGGCTTCGGCGAGGAGCTTTTGGGCGTCATCGACGCGCGCGGTGGCGCTGAGGCCGAAATCGGAGGTGCCTTCGCGGAAGTCCTCGCCAGCGACGTTCATGCCGTAGGGGACAAGGCCGGTGGCCGGCACGTCGGCCGACTGCATGACGAAATCGATGAGGTTCTGCCGGTCGATGGACTCGGCCAGGGCCTTCCTGACCAGGACGTTGTCGACAGGGCTCTTGGCCGGGTTGAAGAAGGCATAGGTGTGACCGAGCGCCGGCACGACCATGAAGCCGTTGCCCTCCTCGGAAGAAAGGCGCGGAAGCTCCGGACCGGGAACGGCCTCGATGCCGTCGACGTCGCCGGCCTCGTAGGCGGCCAGAGCCGTTGCCGGATCCGGGACGAGCCGGAAGGTCAGCTTGTCGAGGCTGACATTGGCGGCGTTGTAGTAGTTCGGGTTCTTTTCGAGCACCGTCGACTTGCCGAAATTGAATTCGGTGACGCGGAACGGGCCAGTGCCGATGAAACTCGCCGGATCGCGGGTCCAGCCGTCCGGATTGGCCGAAACGACGTCCTCGCGCACCGGGTCGAAGACCTGGAAGGGCAGGAGCTGCATCATGTAGGCGACCGGCGCGTTGAGGGTGAACTGGAGAGTCTTGTCGTCGATCGCCGTGATCGCGACGTCGGTGCTCTTGCCGTTGTAGAAGTCCTCGGCGCCCTGGATGGCGTAAAGGATCGGGGCGTTCTTGGCGCCGGCGGCGGGCGTCAGCACCCGCTTCCAGGCATAGACGAAGTCACCGGCGGTCACCGGCTTGCCGTCCGACCACTTGGCGTCGGACCTGAGATGGAAGGTGTAGGTCAACCCGTCCGGAGTGGTTTCCCATTTCTCGGCCAGGGCCGGGACGACGCTGCCGTCCGGCGCAAACTTGACGAGGCCCTCGAAGGTCGCGCCGATCACTGGCAGCGCGAAGGTCTCGGTGGACGTGCTTGGATCGAAGGTCGCGGATTCGTTATTGACCACATAGGTCAGTTCGCCTGCTGCCAGGACCGGTCCGGCCCCCAGCATCAGCAATGCCGCAGTCAGCGGCAATAGCTTCTTCAACATGAAATCCTCCTGTTCCGGTGCTTGATACGCACCTTTCTTGACGATGCCCGTTTTAGCAAAAAGACGAATGTCACGAGGGAGTCGTATCCGTCTCTGCCATCACCTTATGCGCATAGTGGCACGCTGCGAAGTGCCTTTCGTCCACCGCCTGAAGCGCGGGTTCGACCTTTTCGCAAAGCTCGGTCGCCAGGGGACAGCGGGTGCGGAAGCGGCAGCCGGAGGGAATGCCGAGCGGGCTCGGGATTTCACCGGTCATCGGCACGGCGTCGCGGCGCGCCTCCGGATCGGCGATGGGGATCGAGGCAAGAAGCGCCCTGGTATAGGGATGGGCCGGGGCGCTGTAGAGCGATCGGCTCGGGGCGAGTTCGACGATTTTCCCCAGATACATCACCCCGATGCGGTCGGCGATGTGCCGGACCATCGACAGATCGTGGGTGATGAACAGATAGGTCAATCCGAGTTCGGCCTGCAAATCCTCGAGCATGTTGACGACCTGGGCCTGGATCGAGACGTCGAGCGCCGAGATCGGCTCGTCGCAGATGACAAGGTCCGGATTGAGGGCGATGGCGCGGGCGATGCCGATGCGCTGGCGCTGGCCGCCGGAGAATTCGTGCGGGAAGCGCAACGCGTGGTCGGGATTGAGCCCGACGACATCGAGCAGTTCGTCGACCCGTTTGCGGCGGGCGGCGGGATTGCCGATACCGGCGATCTCGAGCGGTTCGGCGATGAGGTCCCTGACCGTCATGCGCCCGTCGAGCGAGGCATAGGGATCCTGGAAGATCATCTGCATGCGCCGGCGATAGGGCCGGAGCTCGGCTTCCGTCTTCTCGGCGATATTGGTGCCATCGAACAGCATCTCGCCGCTGGTGGGCTGCATCAGACGGATGAGGGTGCGGGCCAGGGTCGACTTGCCGCAACCCGATTCGCCAACGAGGCCGAAGGTCTCGCCGCGGGCGATCGCGAGATCGACACCATCGACGGCCCTGAGGGTCCTGCGGTTGCCGCCGAACAGGCCGCCGCCCAGGGAAAAGTGCTTGTGAAGCCCCTTGAGTTCGACGAGCGGGGTCATGCCCGGAGCTCCACGGTGGCAGCTGTCGGCGCGTCCGGATGATGCAGCCAGCAGCGGGCGCGACGTCCGGCCTCGATCTCGAACAGCGGCGCCGGCACGGCGCATTGGCGCATGGCGGACGGACAGCGCGGCGCGAAGGGACATCCAGGGGGCGGTTTCAGCATGTCGGGCGGCGAACCGGGGATCGGGGTCAGGCGGGTGTGAGTGCCGTTCCTGAGATCTGGCACCGAGGCGTGCAGGCCGCGCGTATAGGGATGGGCCGGGCGTTTGTAGAGATCGGTGACATTGCCTTCCTCCATCACCAGCCCGCCATACATGACAAGGACCCGGTCGGTGAATTCGGCAATGACGCCGAGGTCGTGGGTGATGAGGATCACCGCCATGCCG
>CAZKTH010000122.1:0-9627 GCA_964555575.1 uncultured Devosiaceae bacterium
CGGGGGCAGGATTTGAACCTGCGACCTTCAGGTTATGAGCCTGACGAGCTACCGGACTGCTCCACCCCGCGTCACCATGTTTCGTTTGACCCGAAAGACCCGCCGGGGCGTAGAACACTCCCGGTCAATCCGTCAGCCAAGACGAAAAATGCGGCCGCTGCCGCGCCGCTTATATAGGAGGATCGCCATGGATTGTGAACCCCCCAAACGGCGCGCCATGACAGTTTTTTAGCGGGAGACCCATTCGGATCGGGCCGGCTTGCCGCCGGCCGGCGCCGCCAATGCCGCCTGCAGGAGCGGAGCGGGAGCTTCATCGGCTCCTCGTTCAAACAGGACCGGACGACGGCGTCGGCCGGCAGGGGGCCTGGGTAACGCGCTTCCCCGCGGTCGCGGCGTCGCGCCGGCCCGGCACCAGCCGCCCGCCACAACTCACCCGCCCCGCCCCTGCGGACAGGAATGTTATCGCATTTCGCCATGACCATTTGACTCATTCGGTCATTGCATATATATCCGATCTCAAAACGCCGATGGCGGTAGCCATCGGCAGCACGGGCGGTCTGCAGAGGCGATCCCACATGGCCAGGCCCTTTTCCGAAGCCGAACGCACCACGATTCGCCACAGGCTGATGCAGGAGGGGCTCAAACGCTTCCAGCGCGGCGGCATCCGTTCCATGCGCATCGACGAACTGTGTCGCGATGTCGGCATTTCCAAGGGCTCGTTCTATGCGTTCTTTCCCAGCAAGGAGGCGCTGTTCTTCGCCCTGGTCAACGAACACGACGATCGCCACAAGACCGAGATGATGGTCGAAATCCGCGCCATGGACGGCGATGCGACCAAGGTGCTCGGCCTGTTCTTCGATTCCATCATGGAACGGCTGCACGCCGACCCTCTGGTGCAACTGGTCAAGAATTCGGGCGAACTTGCCTATGTCATGCGCCACGCGCCGCCGGACTACATCTCCGAAAACCGCACCCGCGACCAGGCCTTTGTCGCGGAGATGGCCGTCCTGCTCGACGCGCAATACGGCCTGCGGCACGCCGACACCGCAACGCTCGAAGGCCTGATGACCATGGCATTCGCGCTGAGCCTTCAGGAAGAAAATCTCCGGGCTCTGGAAGTCTTCGAGCCGACAATCGCGCTTTTGCGCGACATGTTCATTTCCCGCCTGATCGAAGGACCCAACAATGATTGAGGTCGAAAACCTGCACTTCACCTATCCCGGCGCGTCGGAACCGGTCCTCGGCGGCATCTCGTTCTCGATCGCCAAGGGCGAGGTCTTCGGTCTGCTCGGCCCGTCCGGCGCCGGAAAGTCGACGACGCAGGCCATCCTCATGGGGCTCCTGAAGGGCTACACGGGCACGGCCAACGTGTTCGGGCGCCCGATGAGCAATGGCCACCGGGACTATTACGAAAGGATCGGTGTCAGTTTCGAACTGCCGAGCCTTTATCTGCGGCTGACCGCGCTCGAAAACCTCAGGCTCTTCGCCGCCCTTTACGACAAAAAGAGCCGCGATCCCATGGAGGTCCTCGGATTGGTCGATCTTCAGGACGCGGCCGGGCAAAGGGTCGAGGACTTCTCCAAGGGCATGAAGATGCGTCTCAACCTGGCACGCGCCCTGTTGCACGATCCGGAGGTATTGTTCCTCGACGAGCCGACGACCGGCCAGGACCCGGCACGGGCCCGGCGCACGCGCGCATTGATCAAACATCTTCGCGATGACGGGCGGACCGTGTTCCTGACCACCCACAACATGGCCGAAGCCGAGGAAGTTTGCGACCGCGTCGCCTTCCTCGCCGGAGGAATCCTCCCGGCCATGGGTCGGCCGGCCGATCTCAAGCGCGCCTATGGCCAGAAATCAGTCGAGGTCTCGGTCGAGGCCGAACGCGGCATCGAAACGGTGGACTATCCCCTCGCCGGACTTGGTGCCAATGGCGATTTCATGGAACTGATGGCGACCGGCAAGGTTGTGGCGATCCATAGCAAGGAAGCCAGCCTTGACGACGTCTTCATCGCCGTGACTTCCGAAGGTGGCGGGGAGAAGGCAGCATGAGCGGAATGTTCGCGACCCTGGTCGCCCATGAAACGCGGCTGCAATACCGTTACGGCATCTATGTCGCCTATGCCTTCGTCATGGCGTTCTATCTCGTCATGCTGGCCTGGGGCGGCGCCTATCTGCCGCCGGTCTTTATCGGCTTCGTCATCTATTCCGATCCGGCCATGCTCGGCTTTTTCTTCCTTGGCGCCCTGATGATGCTGGAAAAGGCCGAGGGGGTACGCCGGGCGCTGGCGGTGACGCCGGTGACGGCGGCTGACTATTTCTTCGCCAAGGCCGCCCCCCTGACCCTGCTCGGCCTCGTCGCGGTGGCGGCGATGACCCCGTTCGTCCACGGCAATGTCGACTGGCCGGTGCTGATGGGCGCGGTTCTTCTGACCTCGCTGACCTATCTCGGCGTCGGCGTGCCGATTGCCCTGCATTTCCGCACCGTCACCTCCTATCTCATGGGTTCGGCGGGCCTGCTCATGCCCATCATCCTGCCGACCTTGCTCGCCTTTCTCGATCCGATGCCGGTCTGGGCCATGCTGTTTCCGCCGACAGCCCAGTTACGTCTGATCCTGATCGGCGTCGGCGCGGCCAATGACGGCATCGGGCCGATCGCCCTGATGGTCGCGGTTTCGGGACTTGGTGCGATCGGCGCCATCTGGTTCGGCCTCAGGCGCCTCGAAAGGGAGATCGGACGCAAATGAGCACGCATGCCTTCACACCCCGGCGTTTTGCCACCCTGTTCGAGTCCGACGCCCGCAACATCACCCGCGACCCGACCCTGCTTTACGTCATTGTGCTGAGCATCCTGCCGGCGGTTCTGGGATACTTTTTTCGCGACTGGATCAACAGCGCGGTTCAAAGCCAGTTCGGACTGGCAGGCATCTTCGAAATGGTGCTGCCGATGTTCCTGTGCATCCCGGCCTTCCTGATCGGCTGGGTCACCGGTTTCCTGTTCCTGGAGGATCGCGACGAAGGCCCGTTGCTGGCGGTCGACGTTACCCCGCTCGGCAAACGCGGCTTCATGGTCTATCGCGTCGCGGTAACGGCGGCGGTCACCTTTGTCGTGACCCTTTTCGGCTGCGCCCTGCTGCTGCCCGAGCACGGCGTGGCGACGGCACTAGTCCTGGCCGTGACTGTGACGTTCGAGGCGATCGGCATAGCCTTGGCCCTGCCGGCGCTCGCCCGCAACAAGGTCGAGGGCCTGGCCCTGATCAAGGTGGCCAACGTCTTTTCCATGGCGGCGCTGCTGGCGCTGGTGCCGGGGCCGTGGCGTTTCCTCGGGGCCTGGATCCCGACCTTCTGGGTCGGCGAGCTCGTCCTCAACGCTCCGGATTTCCCGGCAACACTCTTTTTCGTCGATGCCGCGCTCGGCATCGCGACGCATCTTGCCGCCGTCCTTTTGCTCTATCGGCTGCAGGCACGCCGCGCCGGTTAGAGCAAAATGCGTTCTGATGGAATCAGAACGCATTTTGCTCTAGCACCCGTTTCGCCGCAGCGGGAATCTGCGCTAGGTTCGCCCCGACGGACGGGGGGCCACAATGAGCATAACGGGATCGTTCTTTCCGCTGATCGTCTGGCTGTTCTATCCGCTGATCCTGACCCGTCTTGAACGGATGCGGCCGTCCCTGTCCTCGCTCATGGCCGAGCACCGGCTGCGCTGGGTTCGCAATGCCGTCAGCCGCGATACGCCGGTCGATGCGATCCTGACCTCGAACCTGATGGGCTCGATCTCCTTTTTCGCCTCGACCACGGTGCTGCTGATCCTGGCGCTTTTCACCGTCTACGGCCAGTTCGGTGCCGTCGAGCAGGCGCTCGATGCCCTGCGCGTCGGCTCGCCTGTCGGCGATTTCGAACTCGAGGCCGAGCTTCTGGCGCTGCTGGCCATCCTTACCCTCGGCTTTTTGTTCTTCACCCTGTCCCTCAGGCAGTTCAACCATTTCTGTATCCTTTTGGGCGCTGCCCAACCGGGTAGCGGCGACCAGAGGGAAATCGCCGCCATCGCCCGCCTCAATACCGTTGCCGCCCGCAATTTCACGCAAGGGATCCGCGCCTATTATTTCGCCATTGCCGGTGTCGCCTGGTTCTGGTCTCCCTATGCTGCCATCGCCGGCACGATTCTGATTGCGGCGCTTCTGATGCAGCGCGAATTCTATTCACCGGCGCGGACGCTCGCCGCGGACCTCGGCAAGCCGGAACGATCGAACGAAAGGAAAACGAATGGCCAAGAAGATAGACCCGGGTGAAGTCAAGTGGTTCGGGCCGATCTGGCGGCGCATCGCCCTCACCGCGATCGTGGCTATCTGGTGCGGCTTCGAATATCTGGGCGGCGACCAGTTCTGGTTCCTGATGACGCTGGCCGTGACCGCCTATCTGATCTGGCGCCTGTTCCTCAATTTTCCCAATGCCGCCGAGATCGCCGCGCTGGAGGCGGAACAAAAGGACAAGACCGACGCCTCATGAGTGGGCGCGCAGGAAGGCGACGGTTTCGCGATAGACCGGCGCCCGCCAGCGCAGCAACGGCAAAAGCGCCAGCAGCGGCGTCGGATGGGTCAGGCCGGCATAATAGCGTTCGACGACCGGCACATTGGCGGCGCGCAGCCTTGTCGCCAGATTGCCCGAATTGTAGGGCCCGCAGACCCTGTCCCTGCTGCCATGGCCCAGAAAGGCGGGGGCCATGCCGGGACGAACGAGGTTGACCGGCTGGCTGGCCTCCGGGTTCTCGGCGCGGGAAAAGGCGTCGATCGCCTCCTTCACGGCGAACGGATAGAAATCGTACGGCCCCGACAGGCCGACGACGCCGCGCAGGTACCTTTCCGGTTCCGGCACGCCGAAGCGCTCGCCATCGAGAGCCAGCATCATGGCGTTGTAGGCACCGGCCGAGTGTCCCATCAGGAACACCCGCTCCGGATCGACCCCGAAGGCGGGCAGCATCCCGATGCATTCGGCAAGCGCCATGCCGCAATCCTCGAGGAAGGCGGGATAGTGGACCTCAGGCACGAGCCGGTAATCGGCGATGGCCGTGATGAACCCGGCCCTGGCGAAGGCGCGCCCGACAAACTCGTATTCTTCGCGATTGCCGCTGTTCCAGCCGCCACCATAGATGAAGAACAGCAAGGGCAGCGGCTCGGAAAAATCAACCGGCGCGTAGGCATCGAGCCGGTGGCGTCGGTCGCTGCCATAGGCATGCCCGCCGAGAATGCGGCGCGTGCCGCCGTCTTTCGGCATCAGCCGGTTGACCCATCCCAGAATCGTCCTGCCGTCTTTTCCGCTCACAAACGCAACCTGCCGCGACTCATCACAAAAAACGATAATCGGGGTAGCTTCGGCTTCGCCAGCCGGACATGCGGCACTTTCTACCAGGGTTCGATCTCGAGTTCGGGCCAGATCGCCTTGGCACGGGCGCTTTTGCGCGCATGCGTTTCGCGGTTGTCGAGGACGCGATTGGGCACCATGCGGAAGGAGAACATGTGATCAAGCCCGAACGGCGCAACGACGCTGAACCTGTCGTCGGCTTCAAGGCGCATGGCAACGGCGTGCGTCTGCGACGCATAATAGTCGAGCGACTGGGTGGCATGGGTGAGTTTGGGATAATCCATGCCGAAGCGCGCGGGAAACCACAGATGCACCCGGGCCTGATTGCGCACCTCGACCGGCACACCGATCCCCGCAAGCGCGCACGTGACCCGGGCGATCACCCTGTCTTCGGCCTCGTAGCCGAGATCGGTATCGTCGAAATAGATGACATCGAAATCCTTGATACCGGTCAGCGCGGCGCGGCCGGTCAACCGGTTCCAGACCGTGTTGTAGATGGCGCCGGACGTAAGCCAGGCATCCGGGAGGCCGAGATCCCTGAGGACGCAAAGGACCGACATCACGACCGGCTCGGCGCGCACGATCCGGTCGAGCGCCGCGATCTGGTCCCCACGGGGAAGGCCGGCATAACGGAGATGGTCCATGGAAAAACCCTAGAGCGTTTTCAGGCGAAGTGGATACCGGTTCGCCGGTTCGAAAACGCGACCACTCGATAACTTAAAACTTCCGTTCTGATTTTATCAGAACGGAAAATGCTCTAGTCCGATTCTCCCACACGGATCTGTCAGCAGACAGCGCGCGACGACAAAGGTGGACAAGGGGCGTTTGCCTTTCGGGCCGAACGTGAAACGATCCGCCCATCAGATTCGCCCTCCATCAGACTTGGCGCCCATGCCACGGCATCTCGACCTCCTCAAATCCGTGTTCGGCTACGAGGCCTACCGGCCCGGCCAGGAGGAGATTATCGCGACAATCGGGGCCGGGGAGAACGTCTTGGCGATCATGCCGACCGGTAGTGGGAAGTCGCTCTGCTACCAGATACCGGCACTGGCGCGGGACGGGCTGACCCTTGTCATCTCGCCTCTGGTGGCGCTGATGCGCGACCAGGTCCTGGCGCTGACCCAGAATGGTGTCGTGGCGGGGGCGCTGACGGCCGCCAGTACCGACAAGGAGCGCGACGCCATCTTCGCCGCCCTGCGGGAGAAGCGACTGAAGCTCCTTTACATGGCGCCGGAACGACTGAGTATCGCTCAAGGCTTTCTCGGGCGCGCCAACGTCACCTTGCTGGCCATCGACGAGGCCCATTGCGTCAGCCAGTGGGGGCACGATTTCCGTCCCGATTATCTGAGGATCGGCGAACTGGCCGAAAGCCTCGGCCATCCGCAGATCGCCGCCTTCACCGCCACCGCCGACACCGAAACCCGCAAGGACATCGTCGCGCGCCTGTTCCCCGAACCGCCGCGCCTGTTCCTTTTCGGCTTCGACCGGCCGAACCTGTTCCTGTCCTTTGCGCCGAAATCCGGTTCACGGTCGCAGGCGACCAATTTCGTAACGGCACACAAGGGTCAGTCGGGCATCGTCTATTGCGCCTCGCGGCACAAGACCGAGAGCCTTGCCGAAGCGCTTGTGGCCAAGGGGATCGACGCCCTGCCCTATCACGCCGGCCTGCCGCACGAGACGCGCCAGACCAATCAGGACCGGTTCACCCGCGAGGACGGCGTGGTCATGGTGGCGACCATCGCCTTCGGCATGGGCGTCGACAAGCCCGATGTCCGTTTCGTCCTGCATGCCGATCTGCCGGCGAGCGTCGAAGCCTATTACCAGGAGATCGGGCGCGCCGGCCGCGACGGACTGGCGTCGGACACGCTGACGCTTTACGGCATCGACGACATCAAGCTCAGGCGCCGGCAGATCGAGGAAAGCGAGGCGCCTGCCGAACGCAAGCGTATCGACCATCTGCGCCTCAACGCCCTTCTGGCCATCGCCGAGGCGCCGCGCTGCCGCCGCCAGAGTCTTCTGGGCTATTTCGGCGAACACAGCGAACCTTGCGGCAATTGCGATTTGTGCCGCGCCCCGCCGGAGATGATCGAGGGCACCGTACCGGCCCAGAAGGCCCTTTCCGCCATTGCCCGTACCGGCCAACGGTTTGGACTGGAGCATCTTGTCGCGATCCTTGTGGGCGAGGATAACGAGCGCGTACGCGAACTCGGCCATGACAGACTGCCGACCTTCGGCGTCGGAACCGAGTTCGACAAGGGACAGTGGCGCGGCGTCTACCGCCAGCTCTATGCCGCCGGATACTCGGCGGTCGATCCGGAATATGGCAGTTGGCAGGTCACCGCCGAAGGGTGGCAGGTGTTGCGTGGCGACACACAGGTGTCGCTGCGCAAGGACAGCCTGAAACCACGGACCGAAAAACGGTCGCGCGGCAGGGCGCCTGCCGTCGAGCTCGAAGGTGACGACGCCACCCTTTTGCGCGCCCTCAAATCCCTGCGCCGCGATCTCGCCACCGAGGCCAATGTGCCGGCCTATGTGATCTTCGCCGACAGATCACTGATCGACATGGCCGAATCCCGCCCCCGGACACGGACGCAGATGAGCGCGGTCCACGGCGTCGGCACCCGCAAGCTGGAGGCGTTCGGCGACATCTTTCTCGCTGCCATTCGGGATTTCGAGAACAGCCTTTGAAACGACCGACAGTCCTTCGGGCCGGAGACGGACGGCTCGAATTTGAAATCTGGACCCCGGCCTGCGCCGGAATCCAGCCACGCCGCGCCGGCGGCGCGGGAGGACTCTCACCCTGGTGTCGGGACGAAGAGCCATATGCTCTTCACTGCCGCCAGTCGGCGGCGCTCTGTTTGATGAAGCTGCCCTTGTTCAATTCATCGAAGGCGGTGATCAGCTGCTCGCGGGTGTTCATCACGATCGGGCCGTGCCAGGCGACCGGCTCCCTGATCGGCTTGCCGGAGACCAGCAGGAAGCGGATGCCTTCATCGCCGGCCGCTACCGTGATCTCGTCGCCGGTGTCGAAATTGATGAGGGTCCGGTTGCCGGTAGTGTCGCGCACGCGGACCTCCTGACCGTCGACCTGCTCTTCGAGCAGCACGCCGCGCGGCGGCGAGGCATCGCGGAACGAGCCGGAACCGGCAAAGACATAGGCGAAGGCGTTGCGATAGGCGTCGATCCGGAAATTCTTGCGCTTGTTCGGTGGCACCGAGATGTCGAGATATTGCGGATCGGCGGCAATGCCCTCGATCACGCCCCTGATGCCGTGATAATCGCCGATGACGACGCGGACGACGGTGCCGTCATCATCGACCAGCTCGGGAATTTCCGCGCCCGGCACGTCCTGATAGCGCGGCGCGGTCATCTTCAGCTCGGCCGGCAGATTGGCCCAGAGCTGGAAGCCGTGCATCTGGCCCCTGTCGTTACCTTTCGGCATTTCCTGATGCATGATGCCGGAGCCCGCCGTCATCCACTGCACGTCGCCGGCCCCGAGCTTGCCCTTGTTGCCGAGGCTGTCGCCATGCTCGACCGAGCCGGCCAGAACATAGGTGATGGTCTCGATGCCGCGATGCGGGTGCCAGGGAAAGCCGGCCAGGAAATCTTCCGGATTGTCGTTGCGGAAATCATCGAACAGCAGGAACGGATCGAATTCGCGCGGCTGATGGAAGCCGAAGGCGCGAAAAAGCTTGACGCCCGCGCCTTCAAGGGTCGGGAGGGCAAGGCTCATGTTCTTGACGGGACGAATGGACATTTCGTCTCCTTTCCGGCGCGGACTGGCGCCCTTGTCGAAAGATTTCCCCGTAATATGAGCATGAACCTCCTGAAATTGAGCCCCGTTTTGGAAACAGTGCGTTGCCGGTTTGGGATGGGGTGGGATTGTCGGTCCGGGCCCCACCACTCACACCGTTGTCATTCCGGCGAAGGCCGGAATCCATTCCACGTCTCTGCGTGCCGCTGATGCTAATGGGTCCCGGGCTCCCGCCATTCGACCACAGGTCTCATGGCCTTCTTACCTAAAATCAGTCCTCTGGACTGATTTTGCCCTCTGGGCCGGCTCGAAGAGTCCCGGGACGACTCGTGGGAATAAGGCAGCCGCCAGCAAACCCGCGCCACGACTGGCCGGAGGCTTGAAGAAGCGAAGGCATGGGGCGTCAGTCACCTCGATGCCGGTAATCGGCGATAAGGAGGCGTCTGACGCCCCACGCCATCCGGGGTTTTGGGCTTATGCCATCCCGTTACTGCGCTCGGCGCTTGGGCCGTTTG
>CAZKTH010000123.1:0-9515 GCA_964555575.1 uncultured Devosiaceae bacterium
CGTTAATCTATCGATCCGCCCGTGCACGTGTCAATGGGCATGTCCGCCGGCGCAGGGGGTGGCCGGAAGTTGGACGGGCTTGTCGGACGGACCGGCAGGGAGATGTGAAGGTGAAGGAAATCGCAGGCATTCCGCAGCTGGGGCTCGGGACCTACGGCCGGACGGGTGCATCGGGCCGTGCTGCCATCGAAACGGCGATCGGGATCGGCTACCGCCATCTGGACACCGCCCAGGCGTATGGCAACGAGGCCGAGGTCGGTGCCGCGGTCCGGGACAGCGGCCTGCCGCGCGCCGATTTCTTCGTCACCACCAAGATCGACGTGGGCAATCTCGGGGAGGGCCTGGTCATTCCCTCGCTGGAACAGAGCCTCATGGCCAGCGGGCTCGACCGGTTCGACCTCACCCTCATCCACTGGCCATCGCCGCACGGCGCCGTGCCGCCTTCGGTCTATCTGCCGCAACTGGCCGAGGCGCAGGCGCGCGGCCTGACCCGGTTGATCGGGGTATCCAATTTCACCATTTCGCTGATCGAGGAGGCCTTGGTCCTTCTCGGACCGGGTCGGCTCGTCACCAACCAGATCGAACTGCATCCCTATCTGCAGAACAGGAAAATCGCCGATTTCTGCACTGCCAACGGCATCGCCGTCACCTGTTACCAGCCAATCGCCAAGGGACGGCTGCGGGGCGATCCGGTGCTCTCGGACATCGCCCGCGCCCATGACGCCAGCATCGAGCAGGTGGCACTCGCCTTCGAGATGGCCAAGGGCTACGTCGTCATACCGGCCTCGGGCAGCCGTACCCATCTCGAAGCCAATTTCGCCGCGACCGAACTTCATCTCGATGCTGCCGACATGGCCCGGATCGCGGCGGTCGACCAGGGCCGGCGCTATATCGATCCATCCTGGAGACCGGATTGGGACTAGGGTTCATGCGAGCGGGAACGAACGCTGTTTCGCTGGCCGGAAATGTGTCAACCAAGAACGGAATAGAATGACGATCAAAGGGTTTTGCAGCATTCTTCATGGGTTGCGCGCCGGGCCGGCGACGCCAGGGCGGCTTGACGCGATGAAGCAGACCGGGACGACATGGGCAAGTCAGGGGTAAGGCTCAAGGACATCGCCGACCGGACCGGCTTTTCGGTCAACACGGTTTCGCTCGCCCTGCGCGACAGCCCGCGCATTCCCGAGGCGACGCGCCTGATCATCCGCGAAGCCGCCGACCGGCTGCACTATCTGCCCAACCAGATCGCCAAATCGCTGGTCTGCCGCGAGACCATGACGATCGGCCTTATTCTCACCGACATCACCAACCCCATCCTGACCCAGGCGGCCCAGGCCATCGAGCTGGCCCTTTCCGAACGGGGCTATTCGACCCTGTTCGCCACCTCGAACAACGACGCCAGCGAGGAAGTCAGGGTCCTGGAAATGTTCCGCTCGCGCCAGGTGGATGGCATGCTCATCTATCCCCGCAGCCACAGGAAGCTCGACCACATCCGTCGCCTGCGCGATGCCAACTACCCCATCGTGCTTCTGGTCGGCGATCCCGATGCCGGGGTCGATGCGGTGTGTCTGGACGATCGGCTCGGCGCCCACAAGGCCACCAGCCATCTCATCGAGCGCGGCCACAGGCGCATCGCCATCATCGACGGCTCCAGCCAACTGGGAAATCTCGAGAAGCGGGAAGGCTATCTCGCCGCTCTCAAGCAGGCCGGCATCGGCTTCGATCCGCGGCTGTGGTCCGAGCCGACCGGGTTTTCCGTTGTCAGCGGCCACCGGGCGATGGAGGCGCTGTTCGCCGCCGGCGGCCAGCCGACGGCGGTGTTCGCCGTCACCGACTCGCTTGCCATCGGTGCGCTCAGATGGGCGCTGACCCACAATCTGCGGGTGCCCGAGGACGTCGCCATTGTCGGATTCGACAATATCGAGTTTGCCGAGCACGCCTCCGTTCCGATCTCGAGCGTCAAATACGAAATCGAAGCGGTGTCGACCCAGGCGGTCGAGCGCCTGATCGAGCTCATCGCGGCGGGCGACACCCTGCCCGAACCCAAGGTCACCCAGATCGAGCCGCATCTGATCATCCGGCAAAGCACGATCGGGCTGAGGGCCTGAGGCGCGGCCGGTCTTGAGAGTGTGACGTTTTGGCAAAAAGCACTTCAGCCGTCATTGCGAGCGCCCGCGGCGCCCGCGGCAATCCATGGTCCGCGATGTTGCTGCAAAACGCCTTCTGGACTGCTTCGTCGGATGACGCCTGCTCGCCATGACGGGAAGCGATGCAGCCAAGGCCCGACATGGTTCTAGGCCGAGCGGCGCACCCCGGCACCCTCGTTCTCGGACGGACGCCTGAGGAAGGGCAGGACGTTGTCGTTGGTCATCGGCCGGCTGAAATGGAAGCCCTGGACGATGGTCGCGCCCGCCTTCATGACCGCGTCGAGATCGTTTTCGGTCTCGATGCCTTCGGCGACGCAGGTCAGGCCGAGCGTCCCGCACATCTCGATCATGGTCTTGACGATGCGGGCGGAGTTTTCCCGCAATCCCATGCTGGCAACGAAGCGCCGGTCGATCTTCAGTTTGTCGATCTGGAGTTCGTCCAGATGCTGGAAGTTGGAGTAGCCGACACCGAAATCGTCGAGCGCGATATGGGCGCCGAGGTGGCGGATGCGGGAGAGCGAGACCCGGACCCGCTCGAAATCGGTCATGATCGAGGTCTCGGTGATCTCGAAATCGATGCGATCGCCGGGAAAACCGCTCTCATCGACGATCCGGCAGATCTGATCGATCGAATCGGGGGAAACGACGTCGCGGGCCGACAGGTTGAACGACAGCCTGAGATCGGCGGGCCAGCTCTTGGCGTCCGCGAGCGCCTTGCGCAGCAGGATCGGGGTCAGCCGGCTGATGACGCCGCAGCGTTCGGCGGCGCGGATGAAGATATCGGGCGGAACCCGGCCCAGTTGCGGGCTCTGCCAGCGGGCCAGGCCCTCGAAGCCGATCACGCGGTTTTCCGGCACCTGCACCAGCGGCTGGTATTCGACATGCATTTCGTCTTCGAATGACGAACTGCTGAGCTGTTGTTCGACCTGCTTGATCGCGTCGAGTTCGGCCGCGTTCGCCGCCGTGAAGAACTGGACCGCCGTGGCGAAGGATTCCCGGGCGCGATAGAGCGCGAAATCGGCGTACTCGTAAAGCTGGGTCGGAACGGTTGTCGATTGCCGCCGCCGCGCAAAGCCGATCCTGGCCGAAACGCTGATCTCGTTGCCGGCGATCGGGTAGTTCCGGCCGACCGCCGCGCAGATGTCGCCGCCGAGTCTTTTCAGCGCCGCATCGCTTATCGGCCGTTCGAGCAGAAAGGCGAATTCGTCGCCGCCAAGACGCGCCACAACGGAGCACTCGGTGCAGGCCGCACGAATGCGCTGGCCGACCCCGACCAGCAACTGGTCGCCGAGCGCGTGGCCGTAAATGTCGTTGACGCGCTTGAAACCGTTGATGTCGACCAGTGCGAGGACGAGATCGCCCTGTTCGGCGGGGCTGGCAAAGGCCCGGTCGAGATGGCTGAAGAAGTTGCGCCGGTTGGGCAGTCCGGTGAGGAAGTCGAAATCGGCGGCGTGCTGGGCGGCCTTGTGCGACTGTTCGGCTTTGAGGCGGGCGCGGATCTCGCGCCTGATGGCCGTACGCATCAGGACGGCCGTGATTACGGCGATGAACGAGCTGGCAAGGGCGACATGAAGGAATTGCGTCACCGCTTCCGGCCCGATCCGCGCTGCCAGGACGATCGGCGTGGCAAGGCAGAGCGCCGACATCGGCAGGATGACGCGCAGGCTGACGCCCGAAACGGCGACGGCCAGAACCGCGAGAACGAAATAGACGAGCCTGGTCGAGTCCTGGTGGATCAGGTGAAACAGCAGGGTATTGGCAAAGACCAGGCTGAAAAGGGCGGCCGCATAGAATTCGAGCCTGGCGAACGCGGCCCGGGTCCGGCGCAGCGCGGCATAGATGACAAAGCCTGCCGCCGAGGTGGCCGCCGCCATCGTTCCCAAGACCAGGAAATTGCCGAAGGGCTCGTCGATGAAGTGCAGACCGACGACGATGGCGTAGTAGATCGCAACCGGCAGAGCGAAACCGCGCAGGATCGGCTGGTACGCCTTGGCCATCTCCGTCCGCCATTGCGCGGCGCTCGGAGTGAGTTCCGGTTCGGATCGTCCCGTCGATCCAGATGGATGCTGTCCGAAGATATTCCCCAAAAAAGCCATTGCTTTGCAATCGTTGACTTCAGTGCACTGGCCACCTGTCCGGTCCGATACCGGTGGCGCACATGATCGTATCCGCCCGTTCGCGCCAACAAAGCTTTCGTCTTGATGCCGGTTGTTGATTCAAATGCTGTAGAATGCACCGGCATCGAGCGGTTGCCTCATGCAACCGGGCCGGAAAACCGCAACCCCAATCCCGCAGGGAACCGGGTTCGACGGTGCGCGGATCGCCGCCAGATCGGCATTGGCGGGGGCGGGACTGCCCGGTCCGGGGGGCACGACGGCAAGCTGCGAAAAACTAGCTTGACGTCGGAGCATTCCGGTATCAAATATACCCAAGGTTCCGATATAAATCCGATAATTGGTTTTGATTAGGGAGGGGATGATGCGGGCGACCGTTACGGCGCACAAGGATTTCACCATCGCGGAGATCGACAATCGGCTCTACGGTGCATTCCTCGAACATCTTGGCCGCGCGATATATACGGGCATTTATGAGCCCGGCCATGCAAGCGCCGATGCCAATGGCATGCGGCGCGATGTCATTGATCTCGTGCGTGATCTCGACATTCCGGTCATTCGCTATCCCGGCGGCAATTTCGTCTCGGCCTATAATTGGGAAGACGGGATCGGCCCCAAGTCGGAGCGGCCGACGCGCCTCGATCTTGCCTGGCACACCTCCGAATCCAACGAGGTCGGCATTCACGAGTTCGCCGAATGGTGCGATGCGGTCGGCACCGACATGATGCTGGCGCTCAATCTCGGCTCGCGCGGGCTCGACGCGGCACGCAATTTCGTCGAATACGTCAACCATCCGGGCGGCTCCTACTGGTCCGACCTGAGGAAGAAGAACGGGCGTGCCGACCCCTGGAACGTCAAGCTCTGGGCCCTCGGCAACGAGATGGACGGGCCCTGGCAGATCGGCCACAAATCCGCTGCCGAATACGGCCATCTCGCCAACGAGACGGCCAAGGCCGTGCGCGCTTTCGACAAGAATCTCGAACTCGTGGTGTGCGGCTCGTCGCATTCGGGCATGCCGACCTATCCGGACTGGGAGGCGACCGTTCTCGACCAGGCCTATGAGAATATCGACTACATCTCGTTGCACATGTATTTCCGCAACGATGCAAAAAACACTGCTAACTATCTGGCAGTAAACGAGAAACTAGACAGATACATCGGCACGGTCGCCGGCGTCATCGACTATGTGAAGGCCAAGAAGCGCTCCAAGAAGAACGTCTATATCTCCTTCGACGAGTGGAATGTCTGGTATCACTCGAACGAACAGGACCGGAAGGTGCTCGAGGGCAGTGACGGCTGGCCGCATGCGCCGGCGCTGCTCGAGGACATCTACAATTTCGAGGACGTGCTCATGGTCGGGTGTGCCCTCAACACCTTCATCCGCCGAGCCGATGTGGTCAAGATTGCCGCCATCGCCCAGCTGGTGAACGTGATCGCGCCGATCATGACGGAAAAGGGCGGCAAGGCCTGGAAGCAGACGACCTACTACCCGTTCTACTACGCCTCGCGATTCGGGCGTGGCACCGCGCTGCAACTCATCACCAGCAGCCCCGGCTACGACAGCGAGCATGGCGACAATGTGCCCTATGTCGACATCTCCGGCGTCAAGAACGAGGCCGAGGGAACGGTCACCCTGTTTGCGGTCAATCGCCATGCCAGCGAGACAATCGCGCTCGATGTCGCGCTCAACGGTTTCGACAATGCCCGGGTGATCGAGCACAAGCTGATGACCCACCCCGATCTCGCGGCGGTCAACAGTGCTGAAAAGCCTGACGAAGTGGCACCGCGCGACGGCTCGGGTGCCAAGGTCGACGGCAATGCCCTGTCAGTGGCGCTGCCGCCCTATTCCTATCAGATGATCAGGCTCAAAGTCTGACGGAAACACGGTTTCCTCCCCGACTGGCGGCGCGTCCTGTGGGGCGCGCCGTTTTTTATCATCAATTGTGCTGGTACATATCGAACATCATGTTGACAAAGCTGAGGGTTATTGTAGCTTGAAGCTGTGAGAGTGCGATTGAAGAAGGCACTCCGAAGGGAGGACAAGATGAGAGTCTTGACTACGCTGGCGGTCTCGGCCGTCATGGCGGTCGCCGGATTTGCGTCTGGTGCTATGGCTCAGGATCCAGCCACGGCGCCAACGGTGGATTTGCCGCGCAATGAAACACTGATCATCAACAATCCGGAGGCGCCTGCGTCCAATCCGGGTTGGTTCAACATCTGGGTCGCCGGGGCCGGTGGCGGCTGGTCAACCGGTCTGCACCAGCTCAATCTCGACACGCTGTGGTTCATCGATCCGGATGCCGGTCTTGATGGCTCGCTGTACAACGAGCTGGCCTCCGAGCCGTGGATCTACAACGAAGATTTCACCGAGATGCTCGTGCACCTGAAGAAGGGCATCCTGTGGAGCGACGGCGTCGAGTTCACCTCGGCCGACGTCAAGTACACGGTCGATACCCAGAAGGACAACCCGGGCTATGTCTGGGGCGCCTCTCTGGCCGATACGGTGGCCAGCGTCGAAACGCCGGACGATTACACTGTCCTGTTCAAGCTGAAGAAGCCGAATGCCCGCTTCCACTCGAACTTCGCGGTGCGGTGGAGCGCAAGCTACATCATGCCCAAGCACATCTTCGAGAAGCAGGCCGATCCGAAGGCTTTCGACTTCAATCCGCCGGTCGCCCTCGGTCCCTACACCCTGCATTCGTATGATCCGAACGGTGCCTGGTATATCTGGGAACGCCGTCCGGACTGGGACAAGACGGGTATGGCGGAGTGGGGCAAACCCGCGCCGAAATATGTGATCTACCAATCCATTCCGTCGGTCGACAAGCGCCTGATCGAGATGGTCAACGGCAATCTCGACATGATCCACGACCTGTCGCCTGAAGGCATGTTCAACCTTGCCAAGCAGGATCCGACGGCGCGTGGCTGGTTCCCGGGCTTCCCGTATGCCCATCCGGATCCGACCCTTGTCATGGCGATCTTCAATACCCAGAAGGAACCGTTCAACGACAAGCGCGTCCGCTGGGCCCTGACCCTGATGCTCGATCCGGTCGAAATGTCGATGGCCTCCTATCGCGGTGCCGCGACCCTGTCGGCCATTGCCATGCCGCCCACCGGCACGCATACCGACGACTATCATGGACCGATGCAGCAGTGGCTGATCGACTACGAGCTCAATACCGGCAAGTCGATGATCAAGCCCTATGACCCGACCGTGGGTGACAAGATCGCCGCCATGGTGCGTCCGCAGTTCGGCGATCAGGTGCCGACCGACGAGACCATGATCCACAAATCCTTCGGCTATGGCTGGTGGAAGAAGGATCTGAAGGCGGCCGGCGAACTGCTTGAATCTGCCGGTTTCACCAAGCAGGGCGACAAGTGGTACAAGCCCGATGGTTCCCAGTTCAAGATCACCGTGAACACCTTCGTTGACGGCGTGGTCAATCGTCTCGGGACCGACATCGCCCAGCAATGGACCATGGCCGGCGTCGACACCACCCCGGTTGCCGATCCGGTGATCTACGGAACCACGCTCGACCTCGGTCAGTTCGAAGTTGCGACGGCCTGGTCGATCGAAAGCTGGGGCGGCAATCCCGACCTGAGCTGGTTCCTCGACAGCTGGCATTCCGACTTCGTCGCCGCTCCTGGCGATCGCCAGCCGTCCCGCAACTGGCAGCGTTGGGCCGATCCGCGCCTCGACCAGATCATCGAGACGATGCGTGTGACCGAGTTCAACGACGCTGCAGCCAACATCGCGCTCGGCGATGACTTCATCAAGTTGATGGTCGACGAGATGCCGATGATGCCGATCATGTCGTTCAACGTCTTCTCGGCCTACGATACCCGCTATTGGACCGGGTTCCCGACCGCTGAGGAGAACCCCTATGCCAACATCGTCAACAACTGGGCGAACTCCAAGTACATCCTGACCCAGTTGAAGCCGACCGGCAAAAAGTAGAGACTTGAATTAGCGCACAGGGCGTCCGGTTACGACCGGACGCCTCAATAAAGGAAACGGCGTAGGGGGAAATCTGACGAGATGAAGGCGTATCTCCTGTTTGTGCTCAAGCGCCTGGCGCAGCTTGTAGCGGTTATCTTCGCCGGAATTTCCGCAGCTTTCTTCATTTCCCACCTGTCGCCGATCAGCCCGGTCGATTCCATCGTCGGGCGCATGGCAGGTCGGGCGAGTTTCTCTCCCGCGGCGATACAATCGCTCAGGGACACGATGACCGAACTGTTCGGTCTCGACGTGCCGCTCTGGCAGCAATATCTCAATTTCTGGTGGCGCTTTCTCCACGGTGACCTCGGCCCCTCGCTGCTCGCCTTTCCCACGCCAGCGATGAAGTTGGTCATGCTGGCCCTGCCGTGGACGGTCGGCCTACTGACCTCGACGATCATCATCAACTGGCTGATCGGCAATATCCTTGGCGGTCTGGCCGGTTATTACCAGAACAACCGCCTTCTCAAGGCGTTCGGCATCGTCACCATCGGCATTCAGCCGATCCCGCACTATATCGTCGCCTTCATGATGGTGATCCTGTTCGGCTTCATCTGGCCGGTGCTGCCGATCAGCGGCGGCTTTGCCATGAATGTCCGACCCGGCTGGACACCGGAGTTCGTGCTCAGCATCCTGCACTACTCCATCCTGCCGGCCGCATCGCTGGTGCTGGTGGGCATCGGCACCTGGTTTTTCGGCATGCGCGCACTGGTCTCCAACATCGTGACCGAGGATTACGTCACCTATGCCGAACTGGCCGGCGTGAAGACGCCGACCATCGTCATGTCCTATGTGATCCGCAATGCCATGATCCCGCAGCTGACGGCCCTTGCCATGACGCTCGGGCTGATCTTTTCGGGCACCATCATCGTCGAGCAGGTGTTTTCCTATCCGGGTCTGGGGAGCCTTCTGGTCCGGGCCGTGAACGAGGGCGACACCGCCGTGGTGCTGGCGGTTTCGGCGATCGCGATCATCGCGGTGGCCACGGCGATCTTCATCATAGATCTGCTCCATCCGATCCTTGATCCGCGCGTGAGGGTGGAGTAGGCCATGTTCAGCGTTGTCCGCGACCTTTTGCGCTACAATATCGAATTCCTCATCGGTGTGGTGCTGGTCGGCATCATAACCATCTTCGCGCTGCTCCACTTCTTCGCACCGGTGGCCCCGTCGATGGTCTATGTCGCCCCGCCGGACATGGCACCGAGCTGGCAATACTGGTTCGGCACCAATTCGCGCGGCCAGGAGATGTTCTGGCAG
>CAZKTH010000124.1:0-9455 GCA_964555575.1 uncultured Devosiaceae bacterium
CTTCGGGGAAGAGGTCGACGCGAAGCGGCGGGTGAGGGGGCCTGTTCGCATTGTTGCCAAGGCCCCTTCGCCCGGCCCTTCGCTCCGCAAAGATCCGACCTCTCCCCAAGGGGAGAGGTGAGGTGACCAAATTCCGGATTTTAAAGACTGCGTGGATGTTGCGTTGGTGACGGGAAGGGCTTCTTAACCCTTCATGAACCATAATCCCCTTTTGTCATCTGTCGACTCCGAGGGCGAAAGGGGAAACGAGCAATTCTCTTAAAAATGCCCTAATTGCCCCGCAATCGCCTGTCCTGGGCA
The DNA here is from genome assembly GCA_964555575.1 of uncultured Devosiaceae bacterium. Classification (GTDB taxonomy): domain Bacteria; phylum Pseudomonadota; class Alphaproteobacteria; order Rhizobiales; family Devosiaceae; genus JAHJQZ01. The sequence continues at coordinate 301 of CAZKTH010000124.1, forward strand.
TTCTCGAACAGACTGGAATTAACCGTCATGGACGCCGCCACAGCCGCCACGACCGCATCACAGGTGGATTTTTCCCTCATCGCGCTGTTCTTCCGGGCGGACTGGGTGGTCAAGCTGGTGATGCTCGGGCTTCTGGGTGCCTCGGTCTGGTGCTGGGCCATCATCGTCGACAAGGCGCTTTTGTATTCGCGCACCAACCGGCAGATGAACGGGTTCGAGAAGATCTTCTGGTCCGGCCAGTCGCTCGAGGAACTCTACAAGACGCTTGCCGAGGAAAGCCCGCGCGGCCTGGCCGCCGTCTTCGTCGCGGCGATGAAGGAATGGAAAAGGAGCCACGAACAGCGCGCCGCCTCGGCCATCGGCGTGCAGTCGCGCCTTGACCGGGTGCTCGATGTCGCCATCTCGCGCGAGACCGACGTGCTCGAAAGGCGGCTCGGCTTCCTGGCGACCGTCGCCTCGTCGTCGCCATTCATCGGCCTTTTTGGCACGGTATGGGGCATCATGAATTCGTTTGAATCGATCGCTGCAAGCAAATCGACCAATCTCGCCGTGGTGGCGCCCGGCATCGCCGAGGCGCTGTTCGCCACCGCGCTCGGACTTCTGGCGGCCATTCCGGCGACCATCGCCTACAACAAGCTCAGCTCGGACGCCTCCAAGCTCAGCGGCCGTCTCGAAACCTTCGCCGACGAGTTTTCGACCATTCTTTCCCGCCAGCTCGAATCGCGGAGCCAGAAATAATGGCGGTTTCGATAGCCAAGAGCGCGCGGGGCGGGACCCGGCGCGGGCGACGCGCCCGAGCCCAGCCCATGTCCGAGATCAACGTCACTCCGCTCGTCGACGTCATGCTGGTCTTGCTGATCGTTTTCATGGTGGCGGCGCCCTTGCTGACGGTCGGGGTACCGATCGATCTGCCCAAGACCCAGGCCAAGTCGCTCAACGCGGAACAGAAGCCGGTCACCATTTCGGTGACCCCGAACGGCGAGGTCTATCTCGGCGATCAGAAGATTCCGCTTGACGGCCTGATCACCGCCGTTGCCGCCCAGACCGCCGGCAATACCGAGGAACGCGTCTATGTGCGCGGCGACGCAACCGCCGATTACGGCACGGTGATGCAGGTCATGGGGGTGCTCTCGGGCGCTGGCTATTCGCATATCGGCCTGATCACCGAGCCGGTGCAGGGACAATGAAACCATGCGCGTTGGCCTCGCCACGTCGCTTGTTGCCCACGCCGTGCTGATCACGCTCGGAGTGGTCGGCCTGCATTCGGCCGAGGAGTTGCAGCCCATGCCGGTCGAGGCGATTTCCGTCGATCTCGTCCCGATCGAGGACGTGGCCTCGATCCGGTTCGGATCCGAACAATCCAAGGTGATCGAGACGCCGGCGCCGGCCGCCGTCGACACCCCCAAGCCGACGGACCTCGCCGAGCGCCCCGGCACGACCGAAAAGGACCAGCCCAAGCCCGAAGAGACCCAGAAGCCAAGCCCGGCGCCGACCGTCCAGACCGCGCCCGAGCCGGTGCCGGTTCCTGCAACCGAATCCGCCCCGAAAGCACAGGAAACGCCGCCGCCGGCACCCGAACTGGCCGCCGAGCCGACACGGCAGGAGCCGGTCGACAAACCGGCACCGGTACCGGCGATGCGCACCGCGTCCATCCAGCGCCAGCAGGTCGAGACCAAGCAGACGCCGGTCAAGACCGAACCGCCCAAGACCGAAAAGCCGAAACAGACCAAGCCCGCCGATCAGGTCGCCAATATCATCAACACCGAAGCCTCGCGCGGGACCACCACCGGCGCCGGCGGACAGGCGGCGGCGGGCAAGCCGACCGGGCAGGCGGCACGCCTGACCGAATCCGAACTCGGCGCCCTGATCGCCCAGATGCGCAAATGCTGGAACCCGACCCTGGCCGAACGCAATGACGGCGTCATCATCCGGCTGATGGTCAGTATGAACAAGGACGGCACGGTCAATGGCTTGCCGGAAATCCTGACCGATACCACCGGCTCGCCGATCCTGGGGATTTCCGCCCGCACCGCGGCGCGCAAGGTCCTGCAATGCGGGCCGTTCGACCTGCCCGCCGACAAGTACGACCACTGGCGTCAGATCGATGTGACGCTCGATGCCAGTCAGGCCAATTGAGAGGGATGATCTGCAATATGCAAAGACAGCGCAGAAGTGCATCTTGGTCGGCGGTACGCAAACCTCGTCATCGCGAGGCGCGAAGCACCGTGGCGATCCGGAAGCAGCGCACATGAGTACAAGGCGCGGCCATTGGATTGCCGCGCGCCCTTCAGGCGCTCGCAATGACGCCGGGTATCGTTTTGACGCAGATTTGAGGGACCCCAAGATGATCCTTTTCAACCGCAGACAGGTTCTGAAAGCCGGACTCGCCGGCTCGGCGCTGGCGCTCGCCGCCTCTCCGGCCGCGGCCCTGGTCAAGATCACCGTGACGGCCGGCGATTTCATTCCGCTGCCGATCGCCATTCCCGATTTCGGCTCCTCCGATCCCACCTTCGGCCATGACGTCGCCGAGATCGTCCGCGCCGATCTGAGGCGCTCGGGTCTGTTCCAGATCGTCGACATCACTTCCCTGCCGCAGCGGATCGGCGATGTCGCGGCTTCTCCCGACTTCGCCGCCTGGCGCGCCACCGGCGCCGACGCCCTGGTCATGGGCCAGGTCGAGCGCGCCACCGACATCCGGTCCTCGGTCCGGGTCTGGGACACCCAGGCGGCGGCGCAGGTCGTCGGGGAAGCCTATGCGACCGATCCGGCCTCGTGGCGGCGTATCGCCCATATCGTCGCGGACGCCATCTACAAGTCGCTGACCGGCGAGGGCGGCTATTTCGACACCCGCATCGCCTATATCGCCGAAAGCGGTCCCAGGGCCAACCGCACCAAGCGTCTGGCGGTGATGGATCAGGACGGCGCCAACGTCCAGTACATCACCAGCGGCAAGGCCCTGACGCTGACGCCGCGCTTTTCGCCGAACGATCAACTCATCACCTATATGAACTACGAGTCCGGCAATCCTCAGGTCTATATCCTCGACCTGGCGACCGGCCGCCAGCAGTCGATCGGCTCGTTCGGACAGATGACCTTCGCGCCGCGCTTTTCGCCGGACGGCAGGACCATCGCCTTTTCGGTCGAGCAGGGCGGCGACACCAATATCTATGCCATGCCGGTCAGCGGCGGCCGGCCGGTGCAGCTCACCAGCGGCGCAGCCATCGACACCGGCCCTTCCTATTCGCCGGACGGAAGCCATATCGCCTTCGAGAGCGATCGCGGCGGCTCCCAGCAGATCTACATCATGAGCGCCAATGGCGGCAGCGCCCAGCGCATCTCGTTCGGCCAGGGCACCTATGCCACCCCGGTCTGGTCGCCCAAGGGCAACTACATCGCCTTCACCAAGAAGGCGAACGGCCAGTTCCATGTCGGCATCATGAAGCCGGACGGCTCGGGCGAGCGCGTTCTCGTGTCGAGCTTTCATGCCGAAGGTCCGACCTGGGCCCCCAACGGGCTGGTCATCATGTATTTCTCCGATCCGGGCGGCGATGACGGGGCGCGGCTTTATTCGGTCGACGTGTTCGGGCGCAACAACCAGGTCATTCCCACCGAGACCTATGCCTCGGACCCGGCCTGGTCGCCGCTTCTGAGCTGAGGCCGCCGGCCCGCTGCGCGCGCTTCGGCCGCAAAAGGTCGATCGCGCGCCGCATTGCACCGGGAACGCGCCAATATCTGCCGAAAAAGGAACGGAATGTGGAAACACGAAGTCGCGTGCCGTATTTCCGCCGGATTAACCTTCAATTAATCGTGACAGGGAACGCCGCCTTAAGATAACGGGCGGTAAACAGGGCAGATCAATTCCTTTCTATCGGAGCCGCTTCATGCGTTTCTCGACGCCGTTTCTTGTTGGCCTGCGCGCCTTCGCGCTCGTGGCTCTTGTCGTTGCCGTTGCAGCCTGCGCGCGGACGCCGGGCACCGGCGTCGATGCCAATGGCGTTGCCACGCCGGGCAGTCAGCAGGAGTTCCTTGTCGCCATCGGCGACCGGGTCTTTTTCGACACCGATTCCTCGGTGATCTCGCCCGAGGGCCAGGCCACGCTCGACAAGCAGGCCATGTGGCTCAACCGCTATCCGCAATATCGCGTGCTGATCGAAGGCCATGCCGACGAACGCGGCACCCGCGAATACAACATCGCGCTCGGCGCCCGTCGCGCCGCTGCCGTCGTCAACTATCTCGAATCGCGCGGGGTCAGTGCCTCGCGCATCACCTCCAAGAGCTACGGCAAGGAGCGGCCTGTTGCCGTGTGCAACGACATTTCCTGCTGGTCGCAGAACCGCAGGGCCGTCACCGTTCTCCAGTGATGCGTTAGTTCTCGGAACTGGAGGCGCGCCGGGTGCTGCGTACCGCACCCGGCGCAATTGTCTTTGCGGCACCGCACGCCTGGTCTGATGGCATCGAAGGCGCGGGTTCGAGTTCGTGCTGTCGCGTTGCCGGACCGCGAAAGCGGTTGCCGCTTCGATGGCAACGCCCCGAACGCATTTATTTGGCCAAAATTCCGCTATAAGAGCGTCGCTTTCAGGCAAACGGTCCGGCGCGGCGACAAGGAGGTTCGGGGTGCAGGTATATCTCGAAAAAAGGAGCAGGTTTTCCATGCGGATGCGGGCGCTTCTGTTCGGCCTGGCGCTCGGGGGCGGTCTCGTGGCGCCGGTCGCCGCCTCGGCCGAGGATGCCGGAAGCGCGACGGCAAGGTTGGCCAGTCTCGAAACCCAGGCCAACACCCTTGGGCAAACCCTTTCCGGCATGTCGGACGCGCTCAGCGCCTTCCTGCCGCCGAAGACCATCGCGGTCAATGACGTCGCCCCGATCCAGGTGGCGCAGTCGCGCGATGCCGCATCGGCCGCGGTCAGGCTCGACCAGCTCGAAGAGCAGATGCGCACCATCAACGGCCAGGTCCAGGGGCTGCAGTTCCAGCTGACCCAGATACAGACGCTGCTCGAGCGCATGCAGGCGGACACCGACGCCCGCTTTTCCGCCCTGGAGGGCGGCGTCGCGCCGGGAAAAACTAACGCGGCGTCCCAGATCGGGGGCACGACGCCCGCCGCCGAGACGCCGCACTCGATCGATCTCGGCGCTCCGGCCGGGGGTACCGGCACCGGCGCCGGCACCATCACCACCAATCCGAGCGATGCGCCGATCGATCTCGGCGCTCCGATCGACCTCGGCGCCCCCGAAAAGCCGGTCGGATCGCTGACGCTCGACGGCCTGTCCGGCATCAGCGGCCCGGAGGTCGATATCGGCAAGGATGCCAGCCTTGTCACCGACGCCGACGCCGACGCCCAGTACAAGGCCGGCTATGACGCGGTGGTGCGTGGCGACTATGCCTTCGCCGAGGAGCAGTTCCGCCAGTTCATTGCCCTGTTCCCCGACCATCCGCAGGCGCCGGACGCGACCAACTGGCTCGGCGAGGCGCTGATCCAGCGCGGCGACTACGAGGAGGCGGCCAACATCCTTCTGACCGGTTTCCAGACCTATCCCAATGCAACGCGGGCGCCGGACATCCTGATGAAGCTCGGCATCGCCCTGGCCGGTAGCGGCGAGAACGACACCGCCTGCCGCACCTTTTCGGAAGTGCTCAGGCGCTATCCCGGCGTCTCGCCGGCCTTCAAGCAGCGTCTGACGCTTGAACAGCAGAAGGCCAAGTGCTGACCCGGCGGCCCGACCGGAGCGGACTCGACCTCGAGGCGTTGTTTGCGCCGCTTGAGCCTTTCGCGCGGATCGGCGTCGCCGTTTCCGGCGGGCCGGACAGCCTCGCCCTGATGCTGATGCTGGCCGACTGGGCCAAAAGCGCCGGAAAAGCGGTCTTGGTCTACACGGTCGATCACGGCCTCAGGCCCGAGGCGGCGACGGAAGCTGCGATGGTCGCCGGCGCGGCGGAACGGCTTGGCCTCAAATGCCGCGTTCTCGAATGGACCGGTGACAAGCCCGAGACCGGCATTCAGGCGGCGGCGCGCCGGGCCCGCTACCGGCTGATCGGCGCAGCGATGCGGACGGATGGCGCCGAAGTACTGGTCACGGCCCACCATATCGAGGATCAGGCCGAGACGGTGCTGATGCGCCTTGCCCATGGCAGCGGCCTTTCCGGCCTTTCCGGCATGGCGCCTTTCGGCGAGGTCGAGGGCGTCAGGATCTGCCGGCCGCTCTTGGCGGTCGGTCCGGCCATGCTGCGCCGGATCGTCGAGGCGGCCGGTCTCCGGCCCGTCGCCGATCCGAGCAATGAAAACACCCATTACGAGCGGGTACGCTGGCGCCAGCTTCTGCCGGCTCTTGGGGAACAGGGTCTGGATGCCGCCGAACTCGCCCGTTTCACCATGCGGATGGCACGGGCCGATCTGGCGCTCGCGGCGGCGGCGTCCGACGCAGCGCGGCTCATCGAGGTCGATGCCTTCGGCCTTTTGTCCTTCGATCTCAAGCCCTTCCGTGACCTGCCGGCGGAGATCGGCATCCGTTTGCTGCTCCGGGCCATCGACTGGGCCGGGGGCGGCATGCCGCACAGCCGTCTCGGCCAGGTCGAAGCGGTCTATGACGGCCTGGTCGCCAATGGCGACGGCTATGTCTCGACGCTTTGCGGCGCCATTGTCACCAGCGCACGCCAGCGGGCCGGCATCTACCGCGAAGCGGGGCGGATGCGCCTTTCCGAAATCCTGCTCAAGCCGGACACGCCCCTGTTGTGGGACAACAGGTTCGCCATCACCGCGAACGCGTCGGCCGGGCGAATGGCGGTCGCGCCCGGCGCCGGTCTGACCCGGGAGGCGGTCGAAAGCTTCTGCGGACACCGGATCGAAACGCCTATGGCGGCGCTTTTCGCCGCGCCGGTCATTCGCGACCGGAGCGGAACCATCGTCGCCATCGGCGCGACGATGCGGCAGCCGGGTCTGAGCGTCGCGCCGTCTCTGTGACCCTCTCGCAATCGCTTAACCATGCGTCGGTTTCGGGCGGGCCGGCCTGGCCGCTCGCCTTTCCCATATATGCTTTTTTAATTCCGGCCATGGGATAGTTCCGGGAGCCTGGATCGCTGTAGTTCTTCCAAAAAGTGAATATAATTGTACAGGGCCGGATGAGTATTTCGCGACCGAAGATTCCGCCGGAGATTTATATCTCCGTGTCCTTCTTCCTCTTGATGTTGGCGGTTTCCTTTCTGTTCGATCTGCCGATCGTCTTTCCGGCCGGTGACCGCGCCGCCTTTGTCGGGGTCCACTACATCTATCCCCTGATCGGCATTGCGCTATTGGGCGTGCTGGCCCTGCTGTTCGGCAAGCGGCAGACGGCCATCCGCTTTCTGACCGCCATGCCCTGCTATGCCCTGGTCCTGTTCGCCCATTTCAACTTCAAGCTCTGGATTCCCCATATCAATCCGCTGCTGTTGGACCGGTTCTACTGGAGTATCGACACCCATCTGCAGTTTCTGGTCGATTTTTCCTATTGGGCGCGGTTGACCCTGTTCGGCTTCATCCCGTCCGCGGCCAATTTCTACATGATCTCGTTCATCATGCTGTTCTATCTGAGCTTCACCTATTTCGCGTTCAGGGTGCCTCAGAGTTTCGGCAGGCTGACGGTGGCGGTGATCCTGCAACAGTCGCTGGGGTCCATCGCCTATCTGATCGCCCCGGCCATCGGACCGTTCATCTATCAGGAAGGCGTCAACCCCTACATCACCCAGGGCCAGTTGAGCATGCTGGACGTCTACAAATCCTCGGTCACGGAAGGGCCGGCCTGGCTGGCCCAGCATGGTGCGGAAAACTTCACGGCCGGCCTTGCCGCCATGCCTTCGCTGCATGTTGCCGGCGCGTTCCTGTTTCTGTTGTTCGCCTGGCGGGAGGCCAGGGTGCTGGTGCCGTTGTTCCTTTTCGCCCTCGTCTTCATCGTCGTGACTTCGATTGCCAGCCGTTGGCACTATTTGATCGACCTGCCGGTCGGCGCCCTGCTCGCCTGGCTGAGCTATTCGCTTGTTTACCGGACCGGCTTCGCCACCGCCGAGGCGCCGGTCGCGCAACCCGCCGGGCAGCGCTCCGTGATCTGACAGGGAGTGCGACCGGCACGGCAACGTTTGCAGGCACCAGTTTGGCGTTCGGCCCGACTTTCAACACAAATACAAGTCAATCCGGAAGGGCTCCCGGAAACCAGCGCGTGTCGGGCCCGTGGCGGTCTTGTAACAGGGGGGCTCCGGACCTACATTCGCAGAACTTCCGACGTCGGGGCGTCGGGCTCGCAGGGAAATTTGATGAACAGCAACTTCCGCAACTTTGCCATCTGGCTCGTGATCATCCTCATGCTGATGGGCCTTTATCAGGTCTTCAGCACCTCGACCCGGTCGGTCTCGGTGGCGGATATGAGCTATTCCCAGTTCATCTCTGACGTCGATGCCGGTTCGGTGTCGAGCGTGGTCATCACCAATGACGTGGTGACGGGCGTCCTGAAGGACAATACCCGTTTCCAGACCATCATCCCGACCGGCGCCAACATCGTCAGCCGGCTTGAGGCCAAGGGCGTGTCGATTACCGCCAAGGCGCCGGATACCAGCCCGTTCTGGTCGATCCTTTTGTCGTCCTGGCTGCCCTTCATCGTCATCATCGGCGTCTGGTTCTTCTTCATCAGGCAGATGCAGGGAGGCGGACGCGGCGGCGCCATGGGCTTCGGCAAGTCCCGAGCCAAACTCCTGACGGAGGCTCAGGGCAAGGTCACGTTCGAGGATGTCGCCGGCGTCGACGAGGCCAAACAGGACCTCGAGGAGATCGTCGAGTTCCTCAAGGACCCCGGCAAGTTCCAGCGCCTGGGCGGACGCATTCCGCGCGGCGTGCTGCTGGTCGGCCCTCCGGGCACCGGCAAGACGCTTCTCGCCCGCTCCGTGGCCGGCGAGGCCAACGTGCCCTTCTTCACCATTTCCGGTTCGGACTTCGTCGAAATGTTCGTCGGCGTCGGCGCGTCCCGCGTCCGCGACATGTTCGAACAGGCCAAGAAGAATGCCCCGTGCATCATCTTCATCGACGAAATCGATGCGGTCGGCCGTCATCGCGGCGCGGGCCTGGGTGGCGGCAACGACGAACGCGAACAGACCCTCAACCAGTTGCTGGTCGAGATGGACGGCTTCGAGGCGAACG
>CAZKTH010000125.1:0-9433 GCA_964555575.1 uncultured Devosiaceae bacterium
GACAACAAGAACATAGAGCGGCGAAGCGATTCAACTTGAACGCGCGCCGCTCTAGTCCGCCAGCGCCCCGACCAGGCGCGGCAGCGATATGTCGAACCGGTAGGACACGTTGATGTGGCCGTCCGGGAACAGTTCCATGTCGTGCGCGATGTCGGCGGCATCGAGTTTTTTCGACATGATCCGTGTGCCCACGGCGAAGTTGAGTTCATCCCACAGGCCGCAGTCGAGATAGATGTAGCGCATCTGCCGATAGGCCGCGATGTGCTCGGGCCTGTCGATCAGGCGCACCGGATCCCAGGCGAGCCAGCGTTCCCAGACGTCCTGGCGCAGTTCGCCCGTCTCCATGTTGATGGGCATGTCGAAACCCAGCGGCGCCTCGGGATTTGGCGCATAGGCGGCGCCGTAGCACAGCATGCCGTAGACCGACCAGAACGGGTCGTGGGTCTTGGGCTTGAAGGTCGGAATGGCCTTGATGAAGGCATCGAGTCCGCCCAGCTGTCCGAGGAAACGATGCAGCTTGGCCAGATCGTGCATCAGGCCGAATTCGAAATAGATGTCGCCGCTGTGGGAGGCGAGGGCGCCGAACAGTTCCGGATGCCGCATGCCTTGTACCATGGTGCCATAGCCGCCGCTGCTCTTGCCCGTGAGGCCGCGAAAATCGCGTTCCGGCTTGGTGCGATAGTGGCTGTCGACGAACGGAATGATCTCCTCGACGAGATAATCCTCATAGGGACCGAGCGCCGACGAATTGAGGAATTGCGCGCCGCCGAAGATGGTGAAGCAGTCGGGCAGGACGGCGATGACCGGCGGCACCTTGCCCGCAACGATCAGCCGGTCGAGCTTTTCCGGAAAGCTCTCGGTCCAGGCGTCGGGCCGCTGCAGCATCAGCGGGCCGCTGCCGCCGTGCCCGGAAAGGACGTAGATCGAGGGATAGCGCCTGTCGCCTTCGTCATAGCCGGGGGGCAGGTAGACCGGTACCATTCGCTCGCTGGGGTCGCCGGGCAGGTTTCCCTTTAAAAGCCGACTGTCCAGGTAGGGCATTTCAACGCGTCCGCTCAGGCGCATGGCATCCACCTCGCTATTTTCATGCCGGATTCGACGTCGAGAAGTCCGTGTCTTCTCCCGTCGCAGGCGTCGCCGCCGCATCCGAATTACGTTCCTGTCAGCACCTGATCGCAAGCGACGGATTCAGGCTACCACAGAAAATTCTAAACGTTTAGTATTGACATGGAAGACATTATTCGAAAGCTTTCGATTGGGCAGGGGAGGACGATGCACCCGTTGCGTTCAGGCGGGTAGGCCGGAACGGAATCTCGTTGGTTGCCGCGTGTGCGCCAAACCCTGTGCGTCGGGAATTTATCGGTGAGGGGTCACGATGGATCAGGTTACCAGTTTCGCATCTCTGGGTGTCGGTATTCCGCCCAAGATCCTGCCTTTGCGCGAGCAATCGGGGCTGATTACCGAATTGGTTCGCGGCCGGCTGGACAAGATCCTGCCGGCCGCGATGGACGATGCCGATATCGATATGTGGATCGTCATGTGCCAGGAGGACAATCCGGATCCGCTTTTCCTGACCATGATCCCGTTCGACAACTGGCACCCGATCCTGTCGTGTCTGGTGTTCGCACGGGACGGCGATACGATCCGCCGGTACAATCTGTCGGGATGCGACACCAAGGACCTCTACGAGCGCCCCTATACCGGCCAGCTCGAGGAGAAGCAGTGGCCGCTGCTGGTCGATCTGATCACCCAGCACGATCCGGCCCGCATCGGCATCAATATCGGCACTGTCGCCTGGGCGACGGGCGGGCTGACCCATTTCCTCTACCAGCAGCTCACGACCAAGCTGCCGAAAAAATATGTCGAGCGCCTGGTTTCGGCGGAAAAGGCGGGGGTGCGCTGGGCCAGCACGATGACCGACGAGGAAGTGGTTCTGTTCAAACGTGTCACCGAACTCGGCCGCTACATGATCGGGGAATGCTTCACGGCGCGCACCATCACCCCCGGCGTTACCGCCATCGACGATCTGGTCTGGCACTACTGGCAGCACGCCTACGACCTCGGGCTCGACGTGGCGTTCCGCCCCTATTTCCGCATTCATCGCGATGCGCGCGACACGAGCTATCCGGCGAATGTCGTGGCGCCAGGCGACGTCGTTCACTGCGACACCGGCATCAAGTACATGCGCTTCAATTCCGACCATCAGCACGTCGCCTATGTCCCAAGGCTCGGCGAGACCGATGCCCCGGCCGGGCTGAAACGGCGCATGGCCGAAACCAACCACCTTCAGGACGTCTACATGTCCGAGTTCCGCTACGGCATTTCGGGCAACGAGCTGCAGCAGAACATCCTCAAACGGGCCCGTGCCGAAGGCGTGCCCGAGCCCAAGGTCTATTCCCACAATCTCGGGCTGTTCCTGCATGAGCCGGGACCGCTGATCGGCCTGCCCTGGGAACAGGTCAATCCGCTTCCGCGCGGCGAAGTCACTCTCGAATACAATACCGGCTTCGTCATGGAGTTGAGCACCGAAGCGCCGGTTCCCGAATGGGGCGATCAGTCCTTCCGCCTGGGCATGGAAGAGCCGGTCGTCTTCACCAAGGCCGGATGCCAGACCCTCATCGGGCGGCAGACGGAGTACCACATCATTTAGTTCGTAAAAACAACAAGTAAACATAGTCGTGCATCAACAGGAGAGAAACATGAAGCTGTTTGGGCAACTATCTGGAAGCCTGGCTGTGGCGGCTCTGGTTGCGGCATTGGGCATGTCGGCCCCTGCCATTGCGGCCGACAAGATCCTGACCGTGGCGCAACCGGGCGAGACCGGCCTCGACAATCTCGATCCGCGCATCAAGATTTCGACGGCCCACCAATTCGTGCAAATCGGACTTTTCGACCCGCTCGTCAGAAGCGTCGGTCCCGATATCGAGCCCGGTGCCGCCGAAAGCTGGGAGATCAGCAATGACGGGCGCGTCTACACCTTCCACCTGCGCGACGCCAACTGGTCGGACGGCAAACCGGTGACGGCGGGGGATTTCGTGCATGCCTTCCAGCGCATGTTCGTCACTTCCGGCGCCAGTTCGATCTATGACGACGTGCTCAATTCCGCCGAACTGCGCGAAGGCAAGGTCAAGCCGGAGGATCTCGGCGTCAAGGCGCTCGATGACAAGACGGTCGAGATCACGCTGAAAAATCCGACCCCGTATTTCATGGGCCTGATTTCATCGACCTTTGCCGCGCCGGGCCGGGCCGACCTGGTCGAGGAATACGGTGACGCCTACGGGGCGACCGCCGACACCATCGAGACCAACGGTCCGTTCCTGCTCAAGTCCTGGGAACACGAGAACGAAATCGTGATGGTGAAGAATCCGGCCTACTGGAACGCCGACGCCATCAAGCTCGACGAGGTCGACATTCTCGTGCTGCCCGACACCAACACGCAGCGCAACCTGTTCGACAATGGCGGGCTCGACCTTTACGGCCTGGCCGTCGCGCTGACCGACGAGGAAGTGAAGACCTACGGGGCCGAAGGCAAGCTGTTGCGCTACAAGCGCGGCGGCTATCGCGGTCTGACCTTCAACAATTTCGGCCAGGGCGATCCGGCCAAGGCGGCCATCCTATCCGATCCGAACTTCCGCAAGGCCATTTCGTGGGCGCTCGATCGTCAGGCCTATGTGGACAACGTGCTTGGCGGCAACGGCGCCCCGGCCACCATCCAGACGCCGTCGGGCCACGCCATCTATCCCGGCAAGACCTGGGGCGAAGTCACACCCAATATCGGCAAGTATCACCCGTTCAGCGCCGACATGACGATCGCCAACGAATACATGGCCAAGGTGCTGGATGCGCATGGATACGCTTCGGTCGACCAATTGCCGACCTTCGATCTTCTGACCAGCCAGGATCCGACCAATCCCAAGCTGTTCACGCCCTATGCCCTGTCGGTCCTGACCCAGAAGCTCGGGCTCAAGATCAATCTCAAGCACGTCACGGGCGCGGAATACTGGAACGAGTTCAAGGCACCGGCTCTGGCCTATGACCTCTCCGTCACCGGCTGGGGCCCGGACTACGACGACCCCTTCACCTATATGGGCTACTGGGTGACGTCGTCGGACGACATGGGCGTGACCTTCAACAATGCCGAGTTCGACGCCCTGCTCGCCAAGGCCAATGCCGAGACCGACCTGGTCAAGCGCGCCGATATCCTGGTTGAGGCCGAGGCCCTGTTCTCCGATATCGGTCCATCGGTACCGTTCATCCATTTCGGTGGCGTTGTCGCCATCCAGCCCTGGGTGAAGAACATCAAGACCTCGATCTTTGGCGTCAACATCAACTACGTGTACGCTGACATTGAGAAGTAGTCTCGACCGGCGGCGGGGCATCCGTCCCGCCGCCGACTTCGTGGCTTGATGACAAGTCCGCTTTTCAAAGGCCAGACATGCTCCGCTACATCGTGCGCCGGCTGATCATCGCATTTATCGCGATCTTCGTGCTCGCCACCATAACGTTCTTCCTGCTGCGTCTGGTGCCGGGCGATCCGTTTTCCGGTCCGCGCATCACCGAGGTGGTCAAGCAGCGGCTGCAGGCGCATTACGGCCTGGATAAGCCGCTGTTCGAGCAATACCTCATCTACATGCAGCACCTCACGATGGGCGATTTCGGCTATTCGCTGACCAAGCAGGGCCACCGCGTCAACGACATCATCGCCACCGCTTTTCCCTATTCGCTCGATCTGGGGCTGCGGGCCCTGATCTTCGCGGTGATCATGGGACTGTTCTTCGGCATCGTCGCGGCGCTCAACCGTGGCAAGCCACTCGATTCCATCACCGTGATCCTGGTTCTGGTGGGCATTTCGGTGCCGAGCTTCGTGCTCGGCGGCATCCTGCAATACTATTTCGCCGTCAAATGGCCGATCCTGCCGGTGGCGCGCTACCAGAGCTTCGCCCACACCATCCTGCCGGCCTTCGCCCTGTCGCTTTCCACCATGGCGATCGTTGCCCGCTACATGCGGGCTTCGATGCTCGAGATCATGTCGACCGACTATGTGAAAATGGCAAGGGCCAAGGGCCTCAGGCCGGCGCAGATCGTCTGGCGGCATCAATTGCGCAACGCCCTGTTCCCGGTCCTGTCGATCATGGGGCCGGTTGTGGCAATGGTTCTGACCGGATCCTTCGTCATCGAGACGATCTTCGCCGTTCCCGGGCTCGGGCGGTATTTCGTCCTGGCCATGCAGACGCTCGATTATACGCTTGTCATGGGGCTGACCGTATTCTTCGGCGCCTTCCTCATCGGCATGAACTTCCTCATCGACGTGCTTTACGGCATCGTCGACCCAAGGATCCGGTTGTCATGAGCGAGATGCCTGAAGACCGGACATCGGCCATAGTGCCCGCCGAGCTGTTCACACCCGATCCGCAGCCGACGGCGCAGAAACTGGCGACGAACAAGGCACAGGCGTTCTGGAGCGATGTCTGGCGACGATTCCGCGGCAACTGGCCGGCGATGCTCAGTCTTTCGATCCTGCTGATTCTGGCAGCGCTGGCCATCGTCGCGCCGATGCTCTCGCCCTATTCCATCGCGGAAACGGACCTGTTCGCGACCTACAAGCTGCCCTCGCTCGATCACTTGTTCGGCACGGACGGGCTGGGGCGGGACATCTGGACCCAGGTGTGGATGGGCGCCCGGGTATCCCTGACGGTAGGGTTCGTCGCCGCGCTCATCCAGATGATGATCGGGGTGGCGATCGGTTCCATTTCCGGCCTCTATGGTGGCCGCGTCGACATGCTGATCATGCGCACCGTCGACATCATGATCGCCATTCCCTTCCTGATCTGGGTGTCGCTGGTGGTCATTGTCATGCAACCGGGCATCGTCTCGATCATCCTCGCCTTCGCCCTGACGCAATGGACCGAAATCGCGCGCCTGGTTCGCGGCGAGGTTCTGAAGCTGCAGCAGACCGAGTTCGTCATCGCCTCGAAGTCGATGGGGGCGGGGAGCTGGCGGCTGATCGTTCGGCACTTCTTCCCCAACATCCTGCCGGTGGTCATCGTTGCCGTGACCTTCCAGATCACCAATGCCATCTTCGGTGAAGCCTTCCTGAGCTATATCGGTCTCGGCATTCAGGAGCCGCTCACCTCCTGGGGCAAGCTGGTCGCATCCGGCGTCAAGGAGATGCGTGGCAATCCCTATATGCTGATCTTCCCGGCGATCGCGATCAGCCTGACCATGCTTGCCCTGCAACTGATTGGCGACGGGTTGCGCGACGCCACCGATCCGAAGCTGCGCCAATGACGAACGAAAGGGACACGATCCTCGAAGTCAGCAATCTGACGATCTCGTTCAGCACCTATGATGGCGAGATCCATGCGGTGCGTGACGTCGACTTCACCCTCAGGCGCGGCGAGGTGCTCGCCATCGTCGGGGAATCGGGCAGCGGCAAGAGCGTGACGGCGCAGGCGCTGATGGGGCTGACGCCCATTCCGCCCGGCATCGTCAAGTCCGGCACGGTGCTGCTCGGCGGCACGGACATCCTGGCCACCAGCGAGGCCAGGCTGTCGCGGATCCGCGGCTCCAAAGTGTCGATGATCTTCCAGGATCCGATGACCTCGCTCAATCCGTCGATGAAGATCGGCGACCAGATCCGGGAAATCCTGCACCAGCACGCGAGGCTGTCGCGCAAGCAAAGTTACGAACGCGCGGTGGAGCTGCTGCGCCTGGTCGGCATGCCCGAACCGGAACGGCGCATGAACCAGTATCCGCACCAGTTTTCGGGCGGCATGCGCCAGCGCATCGTCATCGCCATCGCCGTGGCGAACAATCCCGATCTCCTGCTCGCCGATGAACCGACGACGGCACTGGACGTCACCATCCAGAGCCAGATCTTCCGGCTGATCGAACAGATCCGCAGGCAGTTCGGCACGGCAATGATCCTGATTACCCACGATCTCGGGCTGGTGGCCGGCATTGCCGACCGCATCGTCGTCATGTATGGCGGGCGGGTGGTCGAGGAGGGTCTGACCGACCAGATCTATTACAACCCGCAGCATCCCTATACCGTGGGTCTTTTGAACGCCGTGCCGCGTCTGAGCGATTCCTCCGACACGCCGCTCAGGACGATCGAAGGCCTGCCGCCGATCCTCAAGGACGAGGCGGAAAAATGTGCCTTCGCCGAACGGTGTCCCTGGGTCATGAAGGTGTGCCGGCAGAAGCAGCCGGGCTATTTCCCCGCCACCGCCGCCAACCGCACCGCCTGCTGGCTGCATCACGAGGCGGCGAAACCGCTGCAGGAAGCCTTCCTGAGCAAGAGGACATCGTTATGAGCGGGCAGCCGATCCTTGAGCTTACTGACGTGCGCAAGCAATTCGTCGTCGGCGGACGCGTCCTCAAGGCGGTCGAAGGCGTTGATCTAATCGTTTATAAGGGCGAAACCTTCGGACTGGTCGGCGAATCCGGCTGTGGCAAATCGACTCTCGGGCGGATGATCAAGGGCATCTACGCGGTGAGTTCGGGCCGGATCACGTTCGAAGGCGCCGATATTTCCCGCCTGAAGGGCGAAGCCAAGCGCGGTTTTGCCCGCAAGATGCAGATCGTCTTCCAGGATCCCTATTCCTCGCTCAATCCACGCATGACCGTGGGTGAAATCATCAGCGAAGGGCTCGAAATCCACAAACTCGGCACCGCCGAGGTCCGCGCGCAAAAAGCACGGCAGATCATGGATCTGGTCGGGCTCAATCCGGAATACGAGAACCGTTTCCCGCACGAGTTCTCGGGTGGGCAACGTCAGCGCATCGCCATCGCGCGTGCCCTGGTGGTCGATCCCGACATGGTCATCTGCGACGAACCGATTTCGGCGCTCGACGTGTCGATCCAGGGGCAGATCGTCAATCTTTTGAAGGACTTGCAGCGACGTCTCGGGTTGACTTACCTGTTCGTCGCGCATGATCTCTCGATGGTCAAGTACATCTCGGACCGCGTCGGCGTGATGTATCTGGGACGTCTTGTCGAATTGGCGCCGAAGGCGGAGCTGTTCGGCAATCCGCTCCATCCCTATACCCGGGCGCTGCTGTCTTCCATTCCGATCCCCGATCCGGAACGCGAACGCAAGCGGGTCGAGAACATCCCGAAGGGCGAGTTGCCGAGCCCGTTCGCCGACATCAGGGGCTGCCCGTTCCAGACGCGCTGTCCGCAGGTCAGTGACGCCTGCACGCGCATATCGGCCGAGTTGACCGACATGGGCAACGGCCACGGCGTCAACTGCGTCCTGCATGGTACTCCGGCCGGTTGATCCGGTTTTGCCGGATGCGATGACGCAGGGCGGAGATGCTTTTGCCCAATCGTGACCAACCTGGAGTCTTTCAGATCTTGGGCATGCGTTCTGATGGAATCAGAACGCATGCTCTTTCTCTTTGTGGTCGCATCGTTTTTGCGAAAAGCCGGGGTCCGCTTTTTCGCGCGATGCTCCAGACGGAAGCACCGGTCCCGCGCCTGCCTCCCCGTCAAGGGGAGACAAGCCGCTCGCCGGACCATCGGCAATTCCATCAAATCCTGAGTCTACGTCGCGGCGGCGCCTTCGCCGGCGAGCCACAGGAACAGCTGCTCCCAGAAGGCAACGTAGCCCGGCCATTCCTGAAAACGCGGCGAACCCCAGTGCGGGAGGATGTCGGAGGAAAAGGCAGCCACCCTGCCGGCCTCCATCGTATCGACGACCAGCAGCGGTTCTTCGGTTTCCCTGAACGATAACAACAGCTTGCCAGACTTCTGCACGATGCGGTTATATCCCAGGAAATCGGGCCAGTCTCTGGGCAGACCGCGCAGGATCGGGTGTTCCGGATCATCTGCGACCGGATGAACGCCCTCGGGAGTCTCGACGCGGTCGTCATAGGGCAGGATGTCGACCGGCAGCAGACTGGCAAGCGGCGAGAAGGCGTATTTGGCCTTGCCCTGAAAGCCTCCGAAGGACATCCAGCCGCCGATCATGGCGAAGCCGCCGCCGGCGCGCACATAGTCGCCGATCACCCGCAGGCGGTCGGGCCGGATCTCGCCGGCCAGGGTGCTCGGGTGCAGCAGGAACGAGTCCGCCGGAGCGTCGGAAATGACGATGGCGTCGTAGGCGCGCATCTCCTCGATCGAGAACGGAAATCTGAGAGACACCTCATGGTTGGGCATGAAGTCGAAGGCGATACGGGAGTCGACGAAGCGTGAGATGAACGCATCGAGCGACAAAGAGCAGTACCCGGTCTCGTACGAGGCGAACCCTTTGAAATGCGTATGAATCTTGAAAACGGATTCCCCGACGATGAGGATTTTCTTCTCCGTGGTCGTCACGACTGGCCCCAGCAGCTCATCAAACAGGACATGCCTCCACAGCGGCACTGACAGCATCTTAACGTTTAGATTGTTCGACCGAAAGCCTTTTTTGTCGTTTCGCGGCACCTAG
>CAZKTH010000126.1:0-9420 GCA_964555575.1 uncultured Devosiaceae bacterium
ATGCGGCGGCAGAAGGCATGTCCTTGGCATACGCCTCCGATCGTGACCGCGACACGGTCTTTCTCAAGGTAGGACGCCGGGGAGGCGATGGTCCCTACCGGCTCGAGGTTTCCTTCGATCCGCCGCGCGGCGGTACGGCGGGGGGTGTCAACGACAGCGCCGACGCCTCCGGCGGCGAACAGGCGGATCAGTCCACCGACACGGATCAGTCCACCGACACGGATCAGGGCACCGCCGGCACCACTGCCGGCCAGACGCAGCCGCCCATCAATGTCTACCTGGCCGATGGCGGCAGACGCATCGTCTCCGACCGGCCCTTCCAGGTCACGCCCGGTTCCCCCGACGATGCGGATGGCGATGGTCTGGATCAGGGTTGGGAGGACAAGGCGGCGGCCCTGGTGACCCCGCAATGGGAACTCGACGAGGAGGAAGACTGGCTGACCCACCAGAGCCTGGACAAATTCTTCCAGCTGACCCGCGTCACCCCGTACAGCCTGCCGGGCCGGGGCGATTTCGTCCTGTTCTATTTCGTCGACGCCTGGACCCGCGACTATGGACGTTTCGCCGTCGGCATCACCGCGATCGACGAAGACTTTGCCCAGGCCCACAATGGCGATCTCGAGCGGGCCGTTTTCGCCTATCGCGTCACCAACGCGACAACGCTCGACCTGGCATGGGTCTATACCTCGGCCCATGGCAGCGAGACCCAGCACGAGGGCGTGTGGAGCGCCCATGGCAAGAGCTGCGCCAATGGCACGATCAAGTACAGCCTGCTCGATCAGGTGATCTGCGCCACCCTCGAGTTTCCCAACAACCGCCTGCGCCTGCAGGTATCGGAGGACAAGCACGCCATCTATCCAACCAAACAGGCCTGCGAGGAGGTCCGCCTCGTTTTCCGCATGGGGTTGCCCTATGACGGGCCGTCGACCGGATTTGGCGAGGACTGCGGCGGTGGCGGCTATGTCATCAGGGACATCGTCAATGTCGGTGAGCCTCCCGATGTCGGCGTTTCCTCCGATGTCGACCTGTCGTTGACTTTCCCGGGTCAGACCGTGTGGGGCGGCGAGGATTTCTGTGGCGGCATGGACCACACCCTCGACGAACATCTGCCCTGCGTGAAGCAGGGAGGGGTCGCAGCCAGGCTGTCCGACATTCCGGGACTTCTAAGGGAACGTCTCGGCGGCATCGCCGGACCGTCGGAGCCCAGTCTTCTCAACGATATCCAGACGAACGTCGACAGCTTCGGCAACACGATCGGATCGACCGCCGACCATATCGTGGACGTCATCCAGGACGCCGACCTTCCGGACCTGTCCGACGTCTATGACGCAGGCAGCGACCTGGTCGAGGAGGGAGCGGATACGATCGAGGATATCCTGCCGTTCTCATTTCCATGGGACGACTGAGCGCAAAGGTGCCGAAGCCGGCTCCGGGAACATGATCTCCTGGCCGGGTGCTCACGCCCTGCCGCCATTGGCGCGCAGCACCTGGCCGATGATCCAGCCGCCGTCCGGACCGGACTGCCAGGGCGCGGCGGTACGATGGGCGCGATCCGATCCTATTCCTTGAAGATCGCGGCAAAACGCGGGTCGAAGGCAGTGCCGATCGGCTCGGCGGCAGCGCCCAGGGCGACCGCCCAGGGATCGGTGATGCCGAGCTGCAGGCGGGGCAGGCTCCGGTCGTTCCGCGCCGCGTTCGAGGGCAGCAGCGGTTCGACCGCCGCGATCAGGCGCCTGGCCAGGGTCTCGGGGGCGCTGCCGCACAGGATGATGGTCTCGGGATCGAAGATCGTCTCGATCAGGTGCACGCTCCATCTGAGATCGGCCGCGGCCGCCTCGAGCCAGGTTTCGATGGCCGGATCGGCAGAAGCGGCGCGTTCGGACAGAACGGCGTGGATGTCGGGCGCCAGCGGATCGATGCCGAGATGGTCGCACAGCGAGGCGAGCGAGGCGCGGTGTTCGAGCGGCGTGCGTTCGGGTCCGGAGCCGATCAGCGCCATGCCGACTTCGCCGGCATTGCCGTTGGCGCCGCCGTAAAGCGCGCCATTCAGGATCAGCCCGGCGCCGACGCCGTAGCCGACATAAAGACAGACCGCATGCTCGAGCCCGTGCGCCGCACCGACCATGCGCTCGGCCGTGGCGAAGGCCGAGGCGTCGTTCTGGCGGCTGACGTCGAGCCCCGTGCCGGCCGCCAGTGTCTCCAGAAGCGGAAAACGCTGCCACGGCGCCATCATCCAGGGATTGTCGCCCTGTTCGCCCGGCGACCCGGACAAGCCGAAGGGGCCTGGCATGGCGACACCGAGCCCGACCAGCCTTTTTTCCGCCTGCGGGACACGTGCCGACAACTCCCGCCGCAAGCCTTCGATCAGATCGAGAATGACGCCGGCGCCCCTGGCCGGACCGCCATCGGGCAGGGCCTCTTCCCGGCGCTGCAATATGTTGCCGACCAGATCGACGACCACCCCCCGCGTCAAATGGCGGTCGATCTGCAGGCCGATGGCGAAGGCGCCCTCGGGCACCAGATGATAGGGCCGCGACGGCTGCCCGCGTCCGCGCCTGACACTCTCCTCGGAGACGACAAGCCCTAATTTTCCCAGGTCCTCGATGATGTTCGACACGGTCTGCTTGGTCAGGCGCGTCGCCCGCGCCAGGTCGGCGCGGCTGAGGGCACCGTTATGTCGTAGCGCATCCATGACCACGCGCCGGTTGTGGGCGCTGGTGCCTTCATGGTTGGTGCCGCTGGTTGCCCGGATCGTCTGGGTCGTCCGCATACCGAATCCATCTTGACAGCACTGGGAGATTTCAGACCTAATAAGTCAAAACAGTTGACTAATAAAGATGTGGGAGGGGCAAGGGCAAAAAGCGGGGCACAACGTCGCCCCCAGCCCGCCGGAAAAGGCTTCAAATCTCCCCTAGGCGGAGACCGGATCGCCCTTCTTGAAGGCTCAACGCGTTCGCAGGCTTTTTACGCGCGACCACTCAACAATTGGAGGAATTCATGCTCAAAACGCTCAACACGACGCTTCTGGCCACTGCTCTTGTCGGCGGTGCGCTTGTGGCAACGCCGGTTTTCGCCGAAACCACGCTCAATGCCCTGTTCATGGCCCAGGCGGCCTACTCCGAGGACGACGTTCGCGCCATGACCGACGCGTTCCAGGCCGCCAATCCGGACATCAAGGTCAATCTCGAATTCGTCCCCTATGAAGGCCTGCACGACAAGACCGTGCTCGCCCAAGGGTCGGGCGGCGGCTATGACGTCGTGCTGTTCGACGTGATCTGGCCGGCCGAATTCGCCACCAACAACGTGCTGGTCGACGTCTCCGACCGCATCAGTGACGCCATGATGAAGGGCGTGCTGCCCGGCGCCTGGACCACGGTCAAGTACAATGACGGCTATTACGGCATGCCGTGGATTCTCGACACCAAATACATGTTCTACAACAAGGATATCCTCAGCAAGGCCGGCATCTCGACCCCGCCCAAGACCTGGGCCGAGCTGTCCGAGCAGGCCAAGATCATCAAGGACAAGGGGCTGGTCGAATATCCAATCGTCTGGAGCTGGGCCCAGGCCGAGGCTGCGATCTGCGACTACACCACGCTTTTGTCCGCCTATGGCGGCGCGTTCCTCAAGGACGGCAAGCCGGCCTTCCAGACCGGTGGCGGTCTGGACGCCCTCAAATACATGGTCGGCTCCTATGATTCCGGCATGACCAACCCGAACTCCAAGGAATTCCTCGAAGAAGACGTCCGCAACGTCTTCCAGAACGGCGACGCCGCCTTCGCCCTTAACTGGACCTATATGTACAACCTCGCCAACGACCCGGCCGAGAGCAAGGTCGCCGGTCAGGTCGGCGTCGAACCGGCACTTGGCGTCGACGGCATTTCCAAGGTCTCGGCGGTCAACGGCTCGATGGGCCTCGGCATCACCACGGTTTCCAAGTACCCCGACGAAGCCTGGAAATATATCGTCTACATGACCTCGCAGCCGGTGCAGGACGAATATGCCAAGCTGAGCCTGCCGATCTGGGCCTCTTCCTATGACGATCCGGCGGTCACCGCGGGCCAGGAAGAGATGATCGCGGCCGCCAAGCTCGCCCTTGCCGCCATGTATCCGCGTCCGACGACGCCGAACTATCAGGAGATGTCCCTCGCCCTGCAGCAGGGCATCCAGGAAGCCCTGCTCGGCACGGCCTCGCCTGAAGACGCGCTCAAGATGGCTGCCGAAAACAGCGGTCTGTGATAGGCTCCTCCCAGTCGGGCGGCGCTCCGGCGCCGCCCGTTTTTTCGAATTGACTTGCACTTGAACGAAACGGCAGCACGGTCATGTCCGGCAACTGGCTGACGATGCGCGCGTGGCTTTTGATGCTGCCGCTGCTTCTTGTGATGCTCGCCGTCATCGGCTGGCCGCTCGTCGATACCGTCCATCTCTCCTTCACCAATGCCAGGCTCGTCGGCACGACCGGCAGCTTCATCGGCTTCGACAATTACCTGAAGCTGCTCACGAGCATGACGTTCCAGCGTACGCTGTCGACCACCACGACCTTTGCCGTGTTCTCCGTCACCGCCGAGATGGTGATCGGCGTTCTCGCCGCGCTGCTGCTCAATCAGGAATTCAAGGGCCGCACCATCCTGCGGGCCCTTTTGATCCTGCCCTGGGCTCTGCCGACCGTGGTCAACGCCACGCTGTGGCGGCTGATCTACAATCCCGAATACGGCGCCCTCAACGCCGCCCTGACCCAGCTCGGGTTTCTGGATGCCTATAGGTCCTGGCTCGGCGAGCCGGGCTCCGTCATGACCGCCCTGATCGTTGCCGACGCCTGGAAGAATTTCCCGCTCGTCGCCCTCATCGCCCTGGCCGCCCTGCAGGCGGTACCGCGCGACATCACGGCGGCATCGCTGGTCGACGGCGCCGGACCCTTGGCCCGCTTCCGCTTCGTCCTCCTGCCCTATCTCGTCGGACCGCTGATGGTGGCGCTGGTGCTCAGAACCATCGAGGCCTTCAAGGTGTTCGACATCATCTGGGTGATGACGCGCGGCGGCCCGGCCAACATGACGCGGACGCTGTCGATCCAGGTCTATCAGGAAGCCTTTTCCTTCGGGCGGGCCGGATCGGGGGCTTCGCTCGCCCTGATCGTCACGCTTCTGGTGACGGTTCTGGCCGTCGTCTACGGCCTTCTCATCCGCAAGGCGGCAGGGAGCACGTCCTGATGGAAAGAAAGAACCCCGTCGCACAAGGCTTCATCTATATCTTTGCCATCCTGTTGGCGGTCATCATCCTGGCGCCGCTCGTCTGGCTCTTCATCATGAGCATATCGCCGGCGGCCGATCTGTCCGCCAAGCCCCTGCGGTGGTGGCCGGAAACCATCGATTTTGCCCGCTACCAGACCCTGTTCACCACTGCCGAGAACTCGATGGGCGAAGCCTTCATGGCGTCCCTGCGCAACAGCCTCACCGTCGCCGGCACCGCCATGATCATCGCCGTGCTCCTCGCCATTCCCGCCGGCTGGGCCGTGTCGCGCACCCCCAAGATCGGCTGGTCGCTCAGTCTGGTCATCGGCACCTACATGCTGCCGCCGGTGGCGCTGGCGGTGCCGCTCTATATGGCCCTGGCCCATCTCGGCCTTCTGAACAACGTCTTCGGCCTCGCCATGGTCTATCTGACCATTCTCGCGCCCTTCACCACCTGGCTGATGAAATCGGGCTTCGACACCATTCCGCGCGACATCGAACTGGCGGCGATGATCGACGGGGCCAGCCTCTTCCAGACCCTGAGGGTACTGGTCCTGCCGCTGGCCATGCCGATCGTCGCGACGGCGGCCCTGTTCGCCTTCCTCCTGGCCTGGGACGAGTTCTTCTATGCGCTGCTGTTCACCTCCGACCAGCGCGCCAAGACCCTGACGGTCGCTATCGCCGATCTCGCCGGCGGCCGCATCACCGATTACGGGCTGATCTCGACCGCCGGCGTCATCGCCGCCCTGCCGCCGGTCTTCATCGGCCTGGTCATGCAACGCGCCCTGATCTCGGGGCTGACAACGGGCGGCGTCAAGGGATGAGCATGACCACCGGGACCACCCGCCCTGCCGGGCTGATCGCCATCGATGCCGAAATGGCCCGCCAGCACGCCGAGGCGATCGCCACCTTTGCCGCCGTCGCCGAAAGCGCCGCAAAGGCGGCGGCCTCGCTGCGCCGCACCGGTCGGCTGCTGCTGCTCGGCATGGGCGGTTCGCACGCCGTCGGCCGCATGGTCGAGCCGCTCTATCGCGCCCGGGGAATCGACGCCATCGCCATCCCCTTGTCCGAACAGCTCGGCCAGCCGCTCACCACGGACGGCCGCACCGTCTTCGTTACTTCGCAATCGGGTGAAAGTGGTGAAATCGTCCGCTGGTTCAACGAGACCGGCGGCACCGCCGAGACCTTCGGGCTGACCCTCGAACCCGGCTCCTTTCTCGCTGGCGCGACGCCCTCCCTTGTCGCCGTCGGCGGCGCGGAACGCGCCTTCGCCGCAACCCGTTCCCTGACCGCAACCCTGGCGCTGCACCTGGCGGTGCTTGCCGCGCTCGGCGAGGATCCGGCGCCGGCCCTTCAGGCGCTCGAACACCCCGAGACGCCGGACATCGCCCCCGCCCTCGCCACGCTCGAAAAGGTTGAGACCATCGTCACCTCCGGCCGGCGCCTGCAAGGGCTCGCCGAAGCGCTGGCGCTCGGGCTGACCGAACTGTCCCGCACGCCGTGCTTTTCGCTCGAAGGCGGGCAACTGCGCCACGGGCCGATGGAAATGCTCTCCCCCCAGGTCGGGGTCATCCTTTTCCGCGCCGAGGACGCGACCGCCGGCCTCGTCACCGCAATGGCGACATCGGTCGTCGAGGCCGGCGCACCTCTGGTGATCTTCGATTCGACGGCACTCCCGCCCGTTCACGGTGCGATCACCCTCGAATTCAGGCCGTCCTCCGGCCTTGCCGCCTTATTCGCCATGCTGCCCGTCGCCCAGCGCCTGATGATCGGCTTTGCCGAGGCGCGCGTCGAAAACGCTGGCACGCCAGTCCGTTCGACCAAGATCACGAGGACCGAATAGTGAAATCTCTTGCCGTCATCGGAAACGTCAATGTCGACCTGATCCTCGGGCCGGCGGCGCCATGGCCGAAACCGGGCACCGAGATCATGGTCGACCATGACGACCTCCGTGTCGGCGGTTCGGCCGGCAATTGCGCCCTGGCCTGGGAAGGGCTCGGGATCGACTACCAGATCGCCGCCAATGCCGGTGACGACGAATTCGGCCGCTGGCTGCGCGACGGATTCGGTGCCCGCGCCGCACGCTGGGCCATCGAAACGGGCAGCACCACCCTTTCGGTCGGCATCACCCATCCCGACGGCGAGCGCACCTTCTTTACAACGACCGGCCATCTGCCGCTGATGTCGCTCGCCAATACGCTCGCGGCCCTCGACGGCGAACGCCTTGCCGGCGGCTATGCCGTGTTGTGCGGTTCGTTCCTGACCCACGATCTGACCAACGACTATGCCGGCTTTTTCGGCTGGGCCGACGCCCGCGCCATCACCGTGGCGCTCGATACCGGCTGGCCGATCGATGGATGGACGCAGGACAACTGCATCAGAACCCGCCAGTGGTTGTCGCGCTCGGGCATCGCCTTGCTGAACGAGATCGAGACGACCACCCTCGCCGATCGCAAGGATCCGGCCGAAGCGGCGCGTGTCCTCAAGGCCGGCATGCCGGACGGAGCCATCGTCGTTGTCAAGCGCGGCCCGGACGGTGCGCTCGCCGTCGATGCCGACGGCATCATGGTCTCGGTGCGGGCGCCCAGGGTGCGTGTCGTCGACACCATCGGGGCCGGCGATGTCTTCAATGCCGGCTTTCTTGCCGCCTTGGCCGGCGGGGCGACGCTTGCTGAAAGCCTTGCCGCCGGGGTCGGGACCGCTTCGCGGGCCATCTCGACCCTGCCCCGGCGCTATGATCGCATCACGCAGCGTGAGGAGGCGTGAATGAGTGCGCTCGAGCTTCGCAATGTCCGCAAGTCCTTCGGCCCGGTCGAAACGCTCAAGGGCATCGACATCGCCCTCGACAGCGGCGAATTCCTCGTCCTGCTCGGCCCCTCCGGTTGCGGCAAGTCGACCCTTCTGAATATCGTCGCCGGTCTGGCCGAGCCGACGTCGGGCGACGTGCTGATCGGCGAAAGATCGGTCAGCGGCGTTCATCCCAAGAACCGCGACATCGCCATGGTCTTTCAGTCCTACGCGCTTTATCCGAACCTCGATGTGGCGCGAAACATCGGTTTCGGGCTCGAGATGCGCAAGGTGCCGGTGGCCGAGCGCGAAGCGGCGGTCGGGGACGTGGCAAAACTCCTCAAGATCGAGGACCTGCTCGACCGCAAGCCGGCGCAACTCTCCGGCGGCCAGCGTCAGCGTGTTGCCATCGGCCGGGCGCTGGTCAGGAAGCCGCAGGTGTTCCTGTTCGACGAGCCGCTCTCCAACCTCGATGCCAAGCTCAGGATGGAAATGCGGACCGAGCTGAAGCGCCTGCATCAGCTCCTGAAGACGACCATCGTCTATGTCACCCACGACCAGATCGAGGCGATGACGCTGGCGACCCGCATCGCGGTGATGCATAACGGCCTCATCGAGCAGCTCGGCACGCCCGAGGACATCTACAACGCCCCGGCGACGCGATATGTTGCGACCTTTGTCGGCGCCCCGCCGATGAACATGATCGAAGCCACCGTCTCCGGCGGCAAGCTGGCGCTCGACGGAACCGATATCCGCATCGCCATCCCCGAAACGCTATCCGATCCGAATGAAGGCGAGGAACTCGTCGTCGGATTGCGGCCCGAAGCCCTCGGCCTCGATCCCGGGGGCCAGCTCGCGGCCATATGCGAGGTTGCCGAACTGACCGGCCCGGAACTGGTCACGACGGCGCGCCTCGGCAATCAGCAGATCGTTGCGGCCCTGCCTCCGACCACGCATGTCAACGCCGGGGACCGGTTGTGCCTCGGCTTCGCGCCCGAGAGCCTGCATCTGTTCGATCGCGCCAGCGGCATGCGGCGAACATAGGCCATCCGTGCCCAAAGCATGCATTTCGCCCTTTTCTTCCTTCCCCGTCGATGAACGGCGTCACATCGCCTTTCGACACGACGGTAAGCCTGGACGGGCAGACAGAGACCGCTTCGTGCGGCTCGAGATTGGTCTTCAGCGTCATTTTCGGTCGGCACCGCTTTGGCGAAGTTGGCGGACGGGGCTCACAGATAGAGCGTTTTCAGGCGAAGTGGATACCGGTTCGCCGGTTCGAAAACGCGACCACTCAATAACCTGGAGCATCGGGCGCAAAAGTGGACCCCGGTTTTGCGCCAACCGAGGATTGACCCGAAGGGGCAAATCGTGCCGGTGGCACGATCTGAGGTCCGAAGGATGCGAC
>CAZKTH010000127.1:0-9381 GCA_964555575.1 uncultured Devosiaceae bacterium
CGGTTCGATGGCGCCCGGCGCCAAGGCCGATCTCACCATCTGGCGCGACGGTGCCAAGACGAGCCTGAGCGTCACGCTTGAAAAGCTCAGCGAAACGCAGGTTGCCCAGAGCCAGCAGACCCCGACCCCGCCGCAGAACATGCAGGGTCCGGTCGAATCGAGCATCGGCATCTCCACCCAGGCCAATCCGAACGGGCCGGGCATCGTCGTCGACAACGTCAACCAGAACAGCACCGCCGCTTCCAAGGGGCTGCAGCCGGGTGACGTGATCCTCGAGACTAACGGCAAGACGGTCAACACGCCGGATCAGTTCGAGAAGGCGATCCAGGCTGTCCGCGACAGCAATCACACGACCGCCCTCATCAAGACGTCGCGCGATGGTGCCATCCGCTTCATCGGCCTGCCGCTCGGCAACAAGTAAAATCCTCCCCCCGCACATTCCCCCGACGGCTTCGTGCCGCCGGGGGAAAAACATTGAGCCGCCGCTGATCGGGAGGTACGAGTACCGAGATGAAAATCCTTCTTGTCGAAGACGATCGCGAGGCGGCCTCCTATCTCATCCAGGCACTGGACGAGGTCGGGCACGTCACCCATCACGCCAGTGACGGCGAAACCGGCTATGCCATGGCCTCGGGCATGGATTACGACGTGATGATCATCGACCGCATGCTGCCGCGACGCGATGGTCTTTCCATCATCGAATCCCTGAGGGCCGAAGGCGACACGACGCCGGTGCTCATCCTGTCCGCCCTTGGCGAGGTCGACGACCGCGTTACGGGACTGAGGGCCGGCGGCGACGACTACCTCACCAAACCCTATGCCTTTTCCGAGCTTCTGGCCCGCATCGAGGTGCTGGCGCGGCGCTCGAGCCCATCCGAAGCCCAGACCGTCTATCAGGTCGGCGACCTGACCCTGGAAAGGCTGTCGCGCAAGGTCGAGCGGGCCGGCGACGCCATTCTGTTGCAGCCGCGCGAATTCCGGCTGCTCGAATACCTGATGAAACATGCCGGGCAGGTGGTGACCCGCACCATGCTGCTGGAAAACGTCTGGGACTATCACTTCGACCCGCAGACCAATGTGATCGACGTCCACATGTCCCGCCTGCGCGCCAAGATCGACAAGGGCCACGCGACGCCGCTCCTGCACACCATTCGCGGCGCGGGATACATGATCCGTGCCTGAGGCGCTTCAAGGCAAGCCTGTCCCGGCGGAGGCGGGGATGGCCCCCGGTTCACCATCCGGAAAAGCGGCGAAGCGGAAAAGGGGAGCCGTCAAGCCCTCCATGGATGAGCGATCTCCGTTCCGCCTGAGCTATGTGTGGCGGACGACGACGGTCCGCCTGACATTCCTGTTCATCCTGATCTTCGTCATCGCCTCGATCGTGCTCCTGGCCTTCATGGCCTATCAGTCGGCGATCGTGTTGCAGCGCCAGCAGGGCGCCGATATCAACCGCGAGGTCAACCAGTTCATCCATATCGAAAACCAGCAGGGCCCGCAGGCCATGGCGCTCGCCGTGCAGCGCTTCGCCAACCGGCCCGGTGCCGGCGTCTACTATCTCGGCGACGACCTCGGCCACCGGCTCGTCGGCAATATTTCCGGCCTGCCGACCGCGGTGCTGACCGGAGACGGCTTTTACACCTTTTCCTATAATCGCGATTCCGCCCTCAACCCGTCCGACGGCGAAACGGCCGACAATACCGGCTATGCCGTGGCGCGTTCGCTGCGCCTGCCGAGCGGGCTCAGGCTGGTGGTGGGTCGCGATGTCGTCGAACGGCGCAACTTCGCCGAGATCGTCTTCCAGGGATTCTTCGTTGGTGTGCTCGGCATCATCGTCCTGTCGGCCGTGGCTGGCGGTCTCACGGCGCAGAGGGTGCTCAAGCGCATCGACACCATTGCCGGCACCTCGGCCAAGATCATGTCCGGCGCCCTGCACGAACGCGTGCCGATCACCAAGCGCCATGACGAGTTCGATGCCCTGGCCACCGATCTCAATGCCATGCTCGATCGCATCGAGCAGCTGATGCAGGGTCTCAAGGAAGTCACAGACAACGTCGCCCACGATCTCAAGACGCCGCTGACCCGGCTGCGCAACAAGGCCGAATCGGCGCTGCGCGAGGGGCGCTCGCCCGATGAGCTGCGCGAGGCGCTCGAAACCACGATCGCCGAATCCGACCAGCTCATCCGGACCTTCAACGCCCTGCTGATGATCGCCCGCGTCGAAGCCGGCACGCCGTCCGGCGCGTTCGAACAGACCGACATTTCGGCGGTGATCACCGATGTGGCCGAACTGTATCAGCCGGTGGCCGAGGACGCCGGCCTTGCCCTTGAAACCGAGGTCGAACCGGAAGTGAAGCTGAACGCCAACCGCGAACTCATCGGGCAGGCGCTTGTGAACCTGTTGGAGAACGCCATAAAGTATGCGGCAAGGGAAGACGGTGAAGGCACGGTTACCCTGTCGGTCAGAAAGGCCGAGGGACGGATCCGCATCTGTGTCACCGACAACGGCCAGGGTATTCCGGAGGGGGACCGCGAACATGCCGTCGAGCGTTTTGTCAGGCTCGAGAAAAGCCGGACCGAACCCGGCTCCGGACTGGGTCTGTCGCTGGTTTCCGCCGTTGCGCGGCTGCATCACGGCAATCTGCGGCTCGAGGACAACAAACCGGGCCTCAAGGCCATTCTCGAACTGCCCGCCAGCTGAGGGCGGGGCGGCATGAGGTTTGCCGATGCCCTCAAGCCGATTCCGCCGGTTGCGGTCGCGGCCGATCCGCTCGCCGGGATGGATCCGGAGCGGCATGGGCGGATTCTCGCCGCCGCCGACGTGCTCTCGACCCTTCTTGCCCCGTCACCCTATCTCAAGGAACGCGCCCTTGCCGAGGCCGACTGGCTCGACGCGGTGCTGAACGACACCGCCGACGCCGCCT
Organism: uncultured Devosiaceae bacterium; assembly: GCA_964555575.1. Classification (GTDB taxonomy): domain Bacteria; phylum Pseudomonadota; class Alphaproteobacteria; order Rhizobiales; family Devosiaceae; genus JAHJQZ01. Next base: position 2,922 of record CAZKTH010000127.1, read on the forward strand.
ATTCGGCGCTGCTCGACGAACTCGACGAGATGGACCGGCTGGCGCCGGATGCGCTCGCGCCCATCCTGAGGCGGTCCAAGTCGCGCATGGCGCTTCTGAGCGGTCTTGCCGAGCTCGGCGCGGTCTGGACGACCGAAGAGGCGACCCGCGCCATGTCGGGCTTTGCCGATTCCATCCTCAACACCGCGCTCGGCAGCATTGTCGCCGAGGCCGAGGCCGCCGGCAGGATCGCCCTGGATCCGGACCTGCATCCGGCCGAACAGAGCGGGCTTGCGCTTTTCGCCCTCGGCAAGCTCGGCGGTGAGGAACTCAACTACTCCTCTGACATCGACATCGTCGCCTTTTTCGATCCCGAACGCGTTTCGCTCGATGAGTCGATGGAGGCGGACAGGTTCTATATCCGCCTGGTCCGGCGCCTCATCGGCCTGCTCGAAGCCGGTCCGGGTCTGGATTTCGTCTTTCGTGTCGATCTGAGACTGCGGCCCGATCCCTCGGCGACGCCGATCGCCCTGAGCGTTGCCGGTGCGCTGCAATATTACGAATCCCGCGGCCAGAGCTGGGAGCGGGCGGCCTGGATCAAGGCCAGGGTCGCCGCCGGCGACAAAAAGGTCGGCAATGCCTTTCTTGCCGAACTGGCACCCTTTGTCTGGCGCAAGCATCTCGACTACACCACCGTCGCCGACGTGCAGGCGATGAAGCGGCAGATCAATCTGGTCCGGCGCATTGGCGACGAGGAGGTCGCCGGCCACAATGTCAAGCTCGGGCGCGGCGGCATCCGCGAGATCGAGTTCTTCGCCCAGACCCAGCTGCTGATCGCCGCCGGCCGCAACCGCGACTTGAGGGCCCGCCAGACCGCCGAGGCGCTGAGGCGGCTTGCCGCCAATGGCTGGATCACCGAGGAAACCGCCGAAGATCTGATCCGGGCCTACTGGTATCTGCGCGCCGTCGAGAACCGTCTGCAGATGCGTGAGAACGCCCAGATCCACACCCTTCCCGAGAACGAGGCGGATTGCGGGATCATCGCTTCCATGATGTCGGAGACGAGTTATTCCGACTTCAAGCGCAGCTACCGCTTCGCCACCGCCGAGGTCAGAAGCCGCTATGCCGAGCTGTTCTCGCAGGCAAAGGGCCTTTCCGGCCAGGCCGGCACTCTCGTCTTCGCCGGCCGCGAGGACGATCCGGCGACGCTCGGAACCCTTGCCGAGATGGGTTTTGCCGATCCGGAAACGGTGACCCACACCATCCGCGGCTGGCTTTCCGGCCGCTATCCGGCCACCCGCACCGCCGAGGCGCGGGTCACGCTGACGGCGCTGCTGCCAGCGCTTTTGAGCACCATGTCCGAGGCGGGCAATGCCGGTGCGGCCATCGATCGATTCGACGCCTTCCTGCAAAGGCTGCCGGCCGGGGTGCAATTGTTCTCGCTGCTTGCGGCGCAAGACTATCTCAGGCGCCTGCTCGTCGATTTCATGGCCTCGGCGCCACGTCTTTCCGAAGCGGTGATCCATCGCGCCCATATCCTTGACGGTCTGATCGATCCGGCCTTCCCGTCCGAGATCAACCGCCGTGCCGCCCTTGTCGGCAAGGTCGACGGTTTTCTCGCCGACGCCCAGGGCTATGAGGACCTGCTCGATCGTACCCACCTGATCGGGCAGGAGCAGAAATTCCTGATCTCGGCCGGGCTCCTGTCCGGAACGGTCGATGCCGCCAATGCCGGCCGTCAGTTCACCGCCCTGGCCGAAACGCTGTTGCACCGCCTGTTCGCCGCCGTCCGCGAGGAATTCGCCACCAAGTTCGGCAAGGTGCCCGAAGCCCGCATCGCCCTTCTCGGCTTCGGAAAGATGGCGAGCGCGGAAATGACCGCGACCTCGGACCTCGATTTCATCCTGCTCTATTCCGTGCCGCCGGGGATCGAGCAGTCGGAAGGCCTGAAGCCGCTGGCCCCCTCGCATTATTTCGCCCGCCTGACCCAGCGCCTGATCGCCGCCCTGTCGGCCCCGACCGCGACCGGCGTGCTCTACGAAGCCGACATGCGTTTGCGGCCCTCGGGCAATGCCGGGCCGCTCGCGACCTCGCTGGCCAGTTTCAGCACCTATCAGACGCGCGATGCCTGGACCTGGGAGCATCTGGCCCTGACCCGCGCCCGCGTCGTTTACGCCGATGCCGGGCTCGGCGAGATGATCGACACCACCATTGCCGATGTCCTTGACGCGCCGCGCGACGCCAGCCGGCTTGTCGACGACGTTCTCGGCATGCGCGACCGGCTGTTGCGCGACCGTCAACCCCGGCATGGCTTCGATCTCAAGCTCGCCGAGGGCGGCTTGATGGATCTCGATTTCATCGCCCAGTCGGCCCAGCTGCTCGATTATGACGGCATCGGCCTCAAGCATGCGCCGGCGCCGGAGGTTTTCAGGCGCATGCATGCGCGCGGCTGGCTGCCCGAGGCGGAGCGCCTGGCGGCCATCTATTACAAATATGCGATCATCGTGCAGGCGATGAGCGCCTGCCTTGTCGAGCCGTTCAGGGAGGCGCACTGGACCGACGCCTTCCGCGACCTGCTGGCGCGGCTCTGCGATGCGCCCGATTTCGCCTTTCTGTCCGCCGATGTCGAGGCGATGAAGGCCGAGGTCGCCGCCGCCGCCGAGGCTTGGTACGCGCGGGCGCGGGAGCTGTAGAACGGCTTCACGTTTTGGCGGAACGGTTTCACTGGTGCCAACACCTCTCCCTCAAGGGGAGAGATGACAAAGGCGCGTGCTGCCGTGAAAAAGTGAAATCCAGAGCATTTTCCGTTCTGATGGAATCAGAACAAAAGCTCCAGGTTATTGAGTGGTCGCGTTTCCGAACCGGCGAACCGGTATCCACTTCGCCTGAAAACGCTCCAGGCCATGCAACGCTCAGGCGACCTGAGACATCCTGGCATCGGACGCCGCACCGGATTTGAGCGGCAGGACCACGGCCACGGTCGTGCCGATGCCGGGGCTGGAATTGATCTGCAGTTGGCCGCCGCTCAGTTCGGCGATGGCGCGGGCGATGGCGATGCCGTTGCCGTGCCGGTCGTGGGAAAGGGCAAAGGAGGTGTTGAGCACCGTCAGGGTGTCGGCGCCGATGCCGATGCCGGTGTCGGTGAATTCGAGCACCACGCCGTCGCTCGAGTGCCAGGCGGCGATGGTGACGCTGCCGCCCTTCGGGGTGAATTTCAGGGAATTGTCGATGATCGATCCGATCATGCGCCTGAGCCCGAGCCGGTCGCCGAGGACGACGATGTCGTCGGCACGTTCCATGACGATGTCGATCCCCGCCCGGCGCGCCTGTTCGCGATAGCGCATCTCGGCCCAGTCGAACAGCTCGCCCATGCGAATCTGTTCGCGGTTCAGCACGCGCTGACCGGAATCGAATTCGGCCAGTTCGAGCATGTTGGAAAGCTGGTCGAGCAGGGCCTCGCCCGATTGCTTGATATTGGCGGCATAGCTCAGATAGCGCGTATCGCCGATCGGTCCGAAGCTTTGGTGGTGCAGGAGGTCGGCAAAGCCGATGATATGGTTGAGCGGCGTTCTCAATGAATGGCTCAACTGGCTGAGAAACAGCGTTTTGGAGCGGCTGGCCGCGTCGCCGCGCACACGCTGGGTCTGCAGTTCGCCGATCATTTCGCCGACGCGGCTGCGCAGGCGCGCCGCCTCGCTGTTCAATCGCGTCCGGGCGCTGTCGTCGCTGAAATGAGTGATCAGAAGCCCGTCTTCGGTGACGTGCTCGCGCAGGTCCCAGACTTCCTCGTTCTTCAGGACGAGACGCAGATGCCGTTCCCTGCCGGATGCCGACAGTTCCTTGAGCTCGCCGGCGTGCCTCAGCCCGTCGAGAAAGCCGGCCTGGGGCGCGCCGCGCCGCAAAAGCGCCGGCGGTACCACGCCCGCCTCGGCGAAATTGCCGCTGACGGCGACGAGCATGCGGGCCCTGTCCCAGATCGCTATGCCGTCCGCTGCCCTGGCCATGGCGGCGGTGAGCATGTGGGCCCGCTGCTGTGCTTCCGTCCGTTCCGCCCGGCGCGCCGCCCGGATGGCGAGGAAACCGGCAAAAACGAAGCCGAGAAGGGCGCGCCAGACGACCGGTTCGAGAATGGCCTGATGGGCAAGACGGACCTCGACCGTACCGAGCGGTCCGGCAATGGATCTTTCGGCGCTGACATCGGGCAGAAGATTGGCGGGATCGGCTTTGCTGCCGGTGCCGCTCGACAGGATCGGGACGTCGTCGCGATCGGTGATTCTGACGAAAAGATCGGTGTCGAGGATGCGGGCGATCGGCGCGAAACTCGTCTCGGCCATGTCGTCCGCAACGTTGTCGAGACCAGCCGCCACCAGTTGCGCCACCAGCTCGATGCGGGAGCCGGCACTGCTTTCGGAAAGGGCAATGTCGGCCGCGACATACACGCCGAACAGGGAAAAGATCAAAACGAGCGTGCGGCGCGAGGATGGCGACGGACGCAGCTTGCCGGCGAGTGCGGAAATCCGTTTGGACAATGCCGGCGGCGTGCGCACCGAAGCAGAAGGATTCGAGCCAGCCAAACCATCATTGGCGTCGGATATGTCCGCCGTGCTCATTCTGCCCCTGCTTTCCGCCTGATGAAATCAGTTCTTGTCGCTTTATCTAGAACGTTGAATCGAATGGCGGACTCTTGTCCATAGGCAAATATTGCCTGTCTACAAGAGCGTGCAGGATTTGTGAGTCGACAGAATCACTTGCGGACGGAAATGATTCTAGTGCGACAAAGTGCGGCCAAGGATATCGGCGAGGTTTTTCGACAATTCGCCGTCCCTGAGCGATTCGAGCGCTTCGGTGGCGCGGGCCCGCCGTTCCGGTTCGTAGAGCCGGTAGGAGCGGAACGCCGTCAGAAGGCGTGCCGCCAATTGCGGGTTGGCCGCATCGAGTTCGGCGCACACCGAGGCGATGAAACGAAAGCCGGCACCGTCGGCCCGGGCGAACTGGGTCGGGTTGGCGCCGGCAAATCCGCCGATCAGGGCCCGGACGCGGTTGGGATTGCGGCGCGGGAAATCCGGACTGGAGAACAGGGCCCGCACCGTATCGAGCGTCGTGGCGCCGGGCCGGGCCGCGACAAGCTGCAGCCATTTGTCGTAAAGCAGCGGATCGTCGCCAAAGCGATCGCGGAAATCCGCCATCAGGGCATCGGCCGCCTCGAGCCCGGCCGCCGTGGCGATGCCGAGCGCCGCCATGCGGTCGGTCATGTTGTCGGCGTCGTGGTACTGGGCCGAGACGCGTCCGGCGGCTTCCCTGTCGCCGCCGCGGGCCCACAGGTTGAGGCACTGGTTCCTCAGACTCCGTGCCCGCGTCGCGGCGGCCTCGCTGGAATAGGGCAGGCAGAGATCGGCGAGAACGCCATAGCTGGTGGCGAGCGGTCCGGCGAGTTTGTCGCCGATCCGGGCGGTGAGGGCCTGTCGCGCCGCGAGAACCGCATCCGGATCGACATCCCTGGCGAGCGCCTGGGCGACGGCGTTTTCTCCCGGCAGGCTCAGGGCCAGGGCCTTGAAGGCATCGTCGAGGTTCTTGTCGGCGAGCGTGTCGCCGAGCGCGTCGATAAGGCCGTCGGCGGTTGCGGCATCGGTCAGTTCACCGCCCGCCCTTGCCCCGGCGGTCAACAGTCTGAGCGCTGTGTCCTGCAGCGCCTGCCAGCGGTTGAACGGATCGCTGTCATGCCGGGCAAGGAACAGCCTGTCGGTGTCGCTCATCCCGGAAACGAGGCTGACCGGGGCCGAAAAGCCGCGAAACAGCGAGGGCACCGGCCGGCCCGAAACGCCGGAAAAACTGATCTCGGCTTCTTCGGTGTCGAAGGTGATGAGGTCGCCCTCGATCCTGGCGCCGTCGGCCGAGGCGAACTCCAGATCGTGGCCGTTCGGCCCGACAAGGCCGAAACGGATCGGCAGCACCATCGGCTTCTTCTCCGGCTGGCCAGGCGTTGGCTTGGTCTTCTGGCCGAGTTTCAGCCTGTAGGTCCGGGTTTGCGCGTCATAGGCGTCCGAGACGGTGATTTCGGGCGTGCCGGCCTGCTTGTACCAGTCGATGAACTGGGAAAGGTCGGTGTCGAGTGCTTCCTCGAAGCTTTTGATCCAGTCCTCGATGGTGGCGGCCTCGCCGTCGTGGGTTTCGATATAGCGTGTGAAGCCCTTCAGGAAGCCGTCGTCGCCGAAAAGGCTCGCCAGCATCCCGACGATCTCGGCGCCCTTTTCGTAGACGGTGGCGGTATAGAAATTCTCGATTTCGCGAAAACTGTCGGGCCGAGCCGGATGGGCGAGGGGGCCGGCGTCCTCGGGGAACTGGGCCGCCCTGAGATTGCGCACGTCCTCGATACGCTTGACCGCACGCGAGCGCATGTCGGAGGAGAATTCCCGGTCGCGATAGACTGTCAGCCCTTCCTTCAGGCAGAGCTGGAACCAGTCGCGGCAGGTGACGCGGTCGC
>CAZKTH010000128.1:0-9347 GCA_964555575.1 uncultured Devosiaceae bacterium
AAGGGGGAGGAAGAAGGCGATCATGCTCTATTCGCCGTCGTGCAATTCGAAGCCACGCCCGCCGCCGCGGCCTTGCCCCCGGCCACGATCTTGACCCTGACCCTGACCCTGACCTTGGCCCTGTGTCTCGATGCCCAGATGTTCGTCAAGAATGGCGCCGTCGCCGTCGAACACCCACCAGGCCAGGCCTGCCGTGCCGATGAAGACGGCGGCGATGAGGGCGGCGAATTTCCATCTGAGAGCGGTACTGATGGCGTCGTGGGCGCCGTCATATTCGAAGCGCTCCATCACCACCTGGTTGTGGCGGAGGCCGAGATCGATGAGGTGGCCGACGGCGGTGTCCATGATGCGCGGCGAGCCGCAGACATAGGCGGTGGCCTTGGTGGGGTCGATGCCGGCAAGGATGCGCTCGACGCAGTGGCGTTCGCAGCGCCCCTTTTCGAAGCCGGCCGCGATGTCGTCCTTGACCAGAAAAAGCGTCTGCATATCGCGGCCCTGTTTCATCGCCTCGATCTCGTCGCGGGCGATGTGGTCCTCCGGAGTGCGCGCCGTCACCAGAAGGCGGATCGGGCGCGGATCGTTTGTGGCCCTGAGATGCCTGAGGATCGACAGGATCGGGGCGATGCCGATGCCGCCGGCGATGAGGACGATCGGGCCAGGGCCGGCCTCGGCCAGGGTGAAGCTGCCATGCGGGCCGTCGACGCCGATGCGCATGCCGGGCTTGAGGTTCGCGACCGACCCGCTCATGTCGCCGGCCTTGCGGATCAGAAAGCGCATTTCGGGCAGTTCGGACGGGGCCGAGGCCATGGAGAAGGGATTGTCGGTGATGGTGTGGCGGCCATTGACGGTCAGCCAGGCGAACTGGCCGGCATCGAAACGGAACCGGCTCTTTGCCGGCGCCTCGAGCACCAGTTCGGTGACCGTGGGGCTGAGGTCATGGGTGGCCTTGACCGAAAAGCCTCGGGCGTAGGCCCAGAACGGCCGGATGAAATAGATGGTGCCCAGGGCGATGGCCGCGATCGCCGCCAGCAGATAGACGGCGGTGCTGCCAAACGGATCGGCGAAGTAGCGGGCATTGGTGATGGCGTGGTGCAGGGCGAAACCGCCCATGCCGAGCGCCAGCAGGCCGTGCAGTACCCGCCAGGCCGGGTAGGGCAGCGGTCCGCGCCTGAGGAAGACGGCGACGGGGATCAGGATCAGGGCCAGCGCCACGGAAACGACGCCGGTCAGCATGGCCGGATCGACAAGATAATAGACAAAGCGCTGCCACAGGAGATCGAACGACCAGACGGCGCGTCCGCGCAGCAGGAAGGCGGTGATGTGCACCATGACCATCAGGACGGCGCCATAGGCGGCGACACGATGGAAGCTCATCGAGCGGTCGAGGCCGATCTTGCCGGAAATGGTCTCGTAGCGTCCCGAGGTGACGAACTGCATCAGGAACATGGCGAGCGCCGCGATGCCGGAAACGCGGGCCAGAAGCGGCCAGTAGGTCGGCGCGTTCGCGCCGCCGGTCAGCGATGCGGCAAAGGCCGGACCGAAGGTCAGAAGGACATACAGGATGACAAGGACAAGGGCCGGCATGCCGCGCAGGCGGGGCCGGGGGGGAAGCGGTACCGTCGACATTTGGGTCACTCCGGAAAGCATTGCGGGCGGTGCGGGCCACGGTGTTCGATGCGATCGAGATGCGTGATCCGCGTTCTTCAGTCGTCATGTTTTTCGGATGATCGACTCTCCGGATCGATCGCCGACTTCACTTTTCAGCCGGAAGGATGCTGTTCGTTTGGCAAAAAGACGATAACGTCACCGTTTTCGACTTCGCTCGACTTGCAGACACATTCCGGAGGCCTGGCACCATTTCGACCTCATCCGACTATGCTGAATTCCGCCTGCGTATGTCAGTTAAATCCCTGTAATATAGTGCGACAAAACGTACTTCTTCGGTCCCGGTCGCTGCCGGAGCGAAGAACGCAACAGGCCGGGCGGCACTTGGCGCGCGGCGATTTGTGCTGCATCAACATGGGCAGGCACCGCCTGCGCTAGCTTAGCCATGCAAATCGGGAGTGCGAAATGACTGAACATGCCGAGCACGGCGCGGCGCGCCTGGCCGTTTTCTGGTCATCCCTCGTTCTGGCCCTGTCGCCGGTCGCGGCTGTCATCATCGTGGCGCCGGCCCGCTCCGGGCCGTTCTGTCCCGAAGACTGCGTCTCCTATCCCTATGTCGACATCGCCCATCTGTATCCCCAGGAATATCTGTGGATGTACGCCATGCTGGTGGCCAGTTTCGCCCTGGTCGTGCTCGGCGCCGCGGCGGTGTCGCTGACCCCGGTTCCGAGGCGGCCGTTGGCGCGCATCGGCAACGGCTTCGGGCTTTTAGCCGCGATGACGCTGGCGATCTGCTATTTCATCCAGATCGAGGTGATTCAGCCGAGCGTTCTGGCTGGCGAAACCGGCGGCATCGCCGTTCTGACCCAGTACAACCCCCATGGCGTGTTCATCGCCCTGGAGGATCTGGGCTATCTGACCCTGGCGCTGGCGTTGAGCGGCCTGACCATGGGCCTGAAACCGCTCGGGCGGCTGTTCGGCCTCGCCTTCTGGGTGGCGCAGGCGGGCGCGCTCGTGGTGGTTCTGGCCTTTCTGGTCATCACTGTCGTCTATGGCGTCAACCGCAGTTATTATTTCGAGGTCGCCGCCATCCTGATCGACTGGATCGTCATGCTGGTCGCCGGCGGGCTGATGGCGGTCGGCGCCATGCGCATGACGCGCCGTTCGATGAAATGGCGGTCGGCGCCGCCGGTCGGGGACGTCTGACAACTCGGAAACCCTGTTCGGACTTCGCTTGCCCTTGGCTTGGTCACGGGCTAACTAGATCCGGCCAGTTGACCGGGTAGCCGCTGCCGCGCGAGCGGGGGAGGAAAGTCCGGGCTCCAGAAAACACGGTGCCGGATAACGTCCGGCGGGGGCGACCCCAGGGAAAGTGCCACAGAGAACAGACTACCCCGATCCGTCGGGGAAAAGGTGAAACGGCGCGGCAAGAGCGCACCGCGGGACCGGCAACGGGACCGGCAGGGCAAACCCCACCGGGAGCAAGACCGAATAGGGACGTCGCGGGGAAACCCAGCCTTGTTTTCGGGCCAGTCGTCCGGGTTGGTTGCACGAGGCGCGCAGCAATGCGCGTCCCAGATGAATGGCTACCACGTCCGCCGCAAGGCGGGCCCTACAGAACCCGGCTTACAGGTCAACTGGCGCCTTCAGCGCAGCCGACCCCAATCGGGATTCCACAGGTCGTCGGTTTCGAGCGCCACTTCGGCGCCGATCCTGCCGTAATAGCTCATCACCTCTTCAGCCATATCGGGCTGGCTCGTCTCGAGTTCGGCATAGCCGTTCCGGTGCGGTCCTTCCGGCTGGTGCCAGATGTAGCGCGTCACCGTCGCCAGCGCGTGGCCGTTATGGCGATAGATGTGGAGCAGACTGGGTCCCTTGGGCGCTTCGGTCTTGAAAGGGACACGCTCGAACAACGCCGTCATTCCTGATCTCCCTTCGCTTCAGGGCGGCGTCAATGGGACGCACGCCCACGCTGAAGGAATGTCACAAGGGTCGTAAGCGACTCCTTTTTTCCTTAATTCGAATGCGATGTAACCCGGCGATTGTCGCCTGTCGGCGCCAAAGAGCGGCTTTTCAGCGTGTTTTGCAGCCGCAAGGGAGAATGGGGCGCGTCACCAGCTGCATCGCTCTCTGCCACCGCCGCGCCGGTCGCTTGCGTCGACCGGGCGGTGTTCGTCGTTACGCTCCGGATTGGGTTGGGGAATTTCACAGTCATGCCGTCCACGTCGGAGTATTTCACGCCGGCTTTTGCGCGATGTGCGCGGAAATTTGGTGCATTATCGCCGTAATCGGATAGATTTTCAATGAATCCTTCCAAACGCGGCAAGCAAGATACGGGCGAATAGTCACGAAGAAACTGATCGTAAGCATGCCAATAACGGCATACTTTATCCTGACCTTTGTACTCTCATGGAGCGGCGTAATCGTCATGTCGTTTTTCATGGGAATGCCGACGACAAGCCAGCAATTCGCCGACATAGGTCCGATTGCGCTGCTGCCGTTTCTTTTCGGGCCAACCCTGATCGGCCTGTTTATGACGGGAATTGTGCATGGCGCACCAGGATTTCGTCAGCTGAAATCGCGGCTGTTCAAGTGGCGGATCGGTCCTGAATGGTATGCCTTCGTCCTGCTGGCGGTTCCGGTTGCCCTGGCGGTGATCCTTTTCGTCCTGTCGCGTTTTTCCGGAGATTTCGTGCCGAAGGTCATGACCGCAAGCGACAGGACAAGTCTGATCGTGACGGGCGCGCTGACCGGTCTGATCGGCGGCGGATTTCTTGAGGAATTGGGCTGGACCGGCTTTGCCACGCCCGCGTTCAGGGCGCGCAATTTCAGCATTCTGAAAACCGGGCTCATCATCGGCTTTTTCTGGGGGCTATGGCATTTTCTTCCCGTGTTCTGGGGAAGCGGCGACAGCCAGGGACATCTGGACTGGGATCTTTTCTATCCCGGTCTTTTCTCCCATTATGCGGTGCTGATCCCCTACAGGATCATTCTGGTCTGGATCCACGAGCGCACCGGAAGCCTGATTCCGGTCATGCTCATGCACGCAAGCCTGACCGCTTTCCTGCTGTTCATCCTGAACATCTCGGCGGGCGGGGTGCCGCTGCTGATCTACCTCGCAGTCGTGGCAATCCTGCTGTGGCTGTTCGTGGCCCTGATCCTTGCCATGCCGCGCCGCGCCGCCCGCGGATAATTCGTCGTTATCCCCCAGATCAGGCCGGTGACCAGGAAGAAATGCCGCCAGTGGTCGATGTCGATGATGGCGGATTCGACCAGAAGCGGCACATAGGTGGCAAAAAGGGCGATGAGGATCAGCCGGTTGGGCGAATGGATCATGAGGTGCTTTCCGGTCCGCCACAGCGTCATGGCGATGAGGGCGAAATAGGCGAGGCCCCCGCCCCAGCCATAGGCCAGCAGCACCTTGACATAGGTGTCGTGCGGATCCTCGATGATCCTCAGCGTGTTGAATTCGGTCGGCCCGATGCCCCACGGATGGCTGAGGGCCAGATCGAAGGCGTAGAACTGGCGGGCGAAACGGCCGGTCGAACCGGTGTCGTAGCTTTCGGCGACGGAAAACCGCTGCTGGAACAGATCTCGGACGAAATCGATGCTCAAAAGCGCGGCGAGCACAGCCATGAGCAGCGCCACGCCGACCAGGGCGATCAGCAGCATGCGCGATTTGTCCTTTGCCCTGGATTCGAGGGCGAAGACCAGGGTGAAGCTGATCAGCGTCGCCGCGGCGAGGCTCCCCCAGGCGCCGCGCGAGAAACTGACAAACACGCCGATGAAAAGCACGGCGAAGACGAGGGCGGCGACAAGGCTCGAACGGCCACGCTCGAGGAAGAGTTTCTGGGCCGCCCAGATCGCCGGCAGGATGAGGAACGGCCCGAAGACATTGGGATCCTGGAAGGTCGACTTGACGCGCTCGAACTTGAGGAAAAGCTCACGTCCGGGCAAAAGGCCGAGATAGGCGAAAATGCCGACCATCGCCACCACCACCGCCGCGACGGTGTAGCTTTTCATGATGCTGGCAAACCGCCGGGCCGGGTCCTCGGCGACGTAATTGGCGACGAAATAGGCGGTGAACCACAGAAAGAAGGTCACCGTGACGTAGATCAGCGAGCTGAGAACGGTGGTGTTCAGCGGCTGGAAGGCCGAGATGGCGGCGAAGGGGACGAAGACGACGAGCAGGTTGAACAGGTTGAGCGTGCCCCGATAGAGCCAGAGCCCGCTCACCAGCGCCACCGGCAGCACCAGAACGAAGACGAATTCGTAAGGGGAGGGCTCGATCAGCACGAAGCCGCCGGAAAAGATCCAGATCGCCACCATGACCGGCAGCAGGGTCCGGGCGCGTGCCTTGACGACGGCACCGACCAGCCCGGCCGGGCGCGGGGCGCTTGCCGTCGCCGCAAGACTCATCAGTAGGCGTTCTCGCGGCTCGCGAGCAGCGAGAAGGGCGTCATGATGACAATGTACAGATCCAGGAAGATCGACCAGTTCTCGATGTAGTAGAGGTCGTGATTGACCCGCTGCATGATCTTGTCGAGCGTATCGGTCTCACCGCGCCAGCCATGGATCTGGGCCCAGCCGGTTATGCCCGGCTTGACGCGGTGGCGGGCGAAATAGCCGTCCACCGCCTCGTAGTAGAGCTGGTTGGCCGCCTTGGCCTCGAGGGCGTGCGGACGCGGACCGACAATGGAAAGTTCGCCCTGCAAGACGTTGAGAAATTGCGGCAATTCGTCGATCGAGGTCTTGCGGATGAAACGGCCGATACGGGTGACGCGCGGATCGTCCTTGGTGGTCAGCCTGGCGGCGTTGGCGTCCGTCATGTGGGTATACATCGAGCGGAACTTGTAGATCTCGATCAGCTCGTTGTTGAAGCCGTGGCGCTTTTGCCGGAACAGCACCGGGCCGGGGCTGTCGAGCTTGATGGCGATGGCGACGGCGATCATGAGCGGCGACAGAAGCACGAGCGCGGTGAAGGCCACGATCTTGTCGAACAGCCATTTGAAAACGAGATTCCAGTCCGAGATCGGCCGGTCGGCAACGTCGAACACCGGCAGGCCGCCGACATAGGAATAGGCGCTGGCGGCAAATTTGAGCTGGCTCATATGGGCGGAAAGCCGGATGTCGACCGGCAGGATCCACAACTGCTTGAGCATCTCCAACACCCGCTTTTCGGCCGAAAGCGGCATCGAGACGATGACGAGGTCGACATGGGCCTTGCGGGCGAAATCGGGCAGGTCGCCAACCTTGCCGAGCTTGGGATAGCCACCGACGAAATCGGGCGAACGCTCGTCGATGCGGTCGTCGAACAGCCCGAGCAGTTCGATATCGGAACCGGCCTTGTTCTTCATCGCGGCGATCAGGGTTTCGGCGTCGTGGCCGCCGCCGACGACGACGGCACGGCGCTTGATCTCGCCGGTGATCGTCCAGTGCCAGATCAGGGCCCTGAGGGCGAGGCGATAGGCGATCAGCGACAGGGCGCCGGTGGCGTACCAGCTCACCAGCCAGACGCGCGAGACGTTGTCCTGGATTTTCAGGAAGAACACCACGCCGAGAAGCACCACGAAGGCGACCGACCATGCGGCCAGGATCCGTCCGAGCTGGTGAAAGCGCGAACGGTAGGCGCTGATCGTGTGGGTGCGGGCGGTGTTGAACAGGATGTTGGCGAGAACGGTGGCACCGATGGTGGCCGGGAAATAGAAGGCGTCGACGCCGCCGCCGACATAGGCGTAGTAGACGCCGAGCCCGATGGCGATCAGGATCAGCGCCTCGACGAACTGGGCGATGCCAACGATCACCGGTGCCGACAGGGAGCGTTCGAACGGACGCCCGACGATGTGGCGGGCCGCATCGGTCAGCGATGGCCCGTCGGCTGCCGAAGTCGCGCCAGCGGCATGATCGAGAAGGACCTGTCGAGTATCGATGCGAAACATGAAACGCGTTCCCTTGAGAGCGCCGGCTCCTTCGCCAAGACACACGGTTGGCGCGGCCTGAGGCGTCAGGAGCGACATTACCACCCAGGGGCGGATTATGATGCCGTAGGGTGAAAACAAGGTGAATCGGCGCGGCTGCCGGTTCGAACGAATGCGTCGGATCAACGCCCGGACGGTTTCAACCGTTTTGTCCACTCGCAACAGAAACATGATGAAATCACGTAACTTTTAGACGCCTGAACATCGCGGCCGGGAGCGGGTGGCCAGCGCGGGGCTTTTCCATACGGAATCGCCAGCTTGATCCCTGCCCACAAGCGGGAGGGAAGCGCTGGCATCGCTTCCGACAAAACCTGAACCGCTCTAGCGCCGCGTCTTCGCCAACGCCTTGTCGTAGAGCTTTTCGACTTCCGCGGTCATGCGGTCGACATTGAAGTGCCCGATGACAAAGGCCTTGAGCTCGGCGCCCTGCTTTTCCGCCGTGTCGGGATCTTCAAGAAAACGTGCCATGGCTACCTTGAGCGCCGCGATGTCGCGCGGCGGGATCAGGCGGTCGGCATAGGGGCCGAAGATCTCCTTGATGCCGCCGACATCGGTCGAGATCACCTGCCGCCCGGTGGCGGCCGCCTCGAGGATGACATAGGGCAGGGATTCGTAGAACGAGGGAATGACCACGCAGCAGGACTTGGCGAGGACCTCGCGCGCCGGCCGGACGCCGACGAAACGCACGCGGTCGCAGATGCCAAGCCGTTGGCATTCGGCGTGGATCGCCGGCTCTTCGGGACCGCCACCGGCCAGAATCATCGTTGCCGGCCTGCCATCCGGGCGCAGGGTTTCGGACAGGGCCCTGAGCAGGATCGGCACGCCCTTGACCTCGCGCAGTTCGCCGATGAAGGCGAAATCGAAATGCTCCTCGACCTTGGGCAGGGGGGCGAAGTCCTCGGGTCCGAGGCCGTTATGGATGACCTCATAGGCGCAGCGCGGCGTTCCGATGGTTTCGAAATAGGTCTTGCGGGCGAATTCGCTCTCGAAGGCGATGGCGTCGAGCATGCCGAGCATTGCCGTTTCGACCTTGCGCAGCATGTCGCCGTCGAACTGGCCGACATGGTAGTTCAGCACGCCACCATGGGGGGTATAGGCGCTGATGCGGTTCGGAACCCCAAGGGTGGCCAGGCGCGCATAGGTGCCGCCCTTGGCGCCATGGCCGTGCACCACGTCGACACCGAGCCTTTTGGCCAGTCGCCGAATCTTCGTGGTGGCGGAAAGATCGCCGAGACCGGGCTGGCGGGCGATGGGCAGGCGGTGAATGCCGAGGCTCAGCACGGGTTCGAGCCGGGCGACGCCACGGACCGTCTGGTCGTCGGAGAAGCCTGCGTCCATGGCGAGACCGACCTCGTGTCCTTTTCTGGCCAGGGTTTCGCCGAGATCGACGGCGTGGCGCCAGAGCCCTCCGGTCGGCGCTCTGAGAACCAGGAGTATCTTCATCAGGCATTGCTCCAGGCCCATGACGGGCAGGCATCCTCGGCCGAACGCCCCGATGCGGGAGAACGGCTTCGGAAAACGGCAAGTCTCATAGTAGAAGACAGAAGATTATGCCCGGTTAAGGCGGGAAATGCCGGGTTGCGGCAGGCAGGCGCTGCCACTTCTCATATTCAGGCTCAGCCTGAAGCCGTCACGTCACGACCGGGATGATGACAACAAGGCAGCCCGGAAACGGGCGTTGACGCTTGTGCCTTCCGGACCCCGGCCTTCGCCGGGGTGACGGTCGAGGCCGGGGCGATATCCTGCCACAAGCACGATGCTCTA
>CAZKTH010000129.1:0-9320 GCA_964555575.1 uncultured Devosiaceae bacterium
AAGGTCCGCTTCGGGCCAGTCGCGGTCATGGCGAAAGCGAAGCGCCAACGACCGAAATGAGGTCGGGAGCCGACGCCTTCCTGCGGGCACCAGGGGTCAGATCTAGACCACTAGGCCGCTTTCGGATCGAGGATGCGGTCCGAGATCAGGCGCCTGAGCGCGCCATAGGGGGCGAGCAGCACCAGCGCCACCGCCATCTTGACGGCGAAATCGCCAAGCGCCAGCGACACCCAGAGCGGCACGTCCGGCCCGATATCCCAGAACGGGGTGGCAAAACCGAGCGAGCCGTCCGTGGTGCCAAAAAACGCATCGACAAAGGCGAAGCTGGTCGAAAAGGCCACGCCCCAGAACAGCACCGTGTCGAGCACCGAGCCGATCAGCGAAGAAATGAACGGCGCCCGCCACCAGCGCGGATTGGCCCGCAGCCGGTTGAAGATGGCGACGTCGAGGAACTGGGCGAAAAGGAACGCCGAGCCCGAGGCGATGGCGATGCGCGGCGTGGCCAGAAACGCCGACCAGATAACGGCGATCAAAAAACCTGTCAGCACGACGCCGCGCGCCGCGCGCGGGCCGAAATGACGGTTGGTGAGGTCGGTCACCAGGAACGCCACCGGATAGGTGAAGGCGCCCCAGGTGAGGATATTGGCGAGATCGATACCGCCGAAATGCCCCTGAACCGGGAACTGCACGAGGAAGTTGGAGGACGCCACCACGGCGACCATGGCGAGAACCGCCACGACGAGACGAGCGCGCATGAAAACGCTCCTTTTCTGCCGCTTGCCGGCAATGGACCGGGGCGGGTTGCCACAAGGCGATGTTCCGCCGCCCGAAACCATCATCGGAGCGAAACCACCGCCAGCCAAGCAAAACGGCGCCACTTCGGGCGCCGCTTCGAATCCGTCGACCGGCCGGGCTGGCCGGTGGAGCCTATGAAGCGAGCGCCGCCTTGACTTCCTGCTTCAGCGCCAGGGCGCGATCGGAGAGATCGGCGCTGTCCGCCTTCATCAGGAAGGCGTCGAGCCCGCCGCGCTGTTCGACCGTCCTGAGGGCATGGGCCGAGATCCTCAGCTTGACCGAGCGGTCGAGCGCCTCGGACATCAGCGTGACCCGGACGAGATTGGGCAGATAGCGCCGGCGGGTATGGTTCATCGCATGGCTGACCTTGTTGCCGGTCATGACGCCCTTGCCGGTCAGTTCGCAGCGCTTGGACATTTTGTTGGTTCCTGTAACGCGAAACGGCCCCGTGCGGCGCTCGCCGCCCCGAAACCGAAACTGTCTCATGAAAAAGTCGCGTCTAGATAGTCAAACGAGCCCGTTCCGTCAAGCACAAGCGTCGTCCCGGACCCTGCATTCGCCGAGCTGCCCTGCGTCATTGCGAGGCCTTTGCACTTGATCCGGGGGTCGACGCCATCCGGAAAACGGCCTGTGCCGGCGTCGGCAGTGCCTGATTGCCGCGCCTCCTGCCGGCGCTGGCAATGCCGGCGTGCGTGCTTTTGTCAAAATGCCGCGGCGCTTCACCAATTCTTAGGCATGTTTGGAAATACTAAATTCGTCATGTCGCGTGAGTTCTGGAGTACTCGATTGGTCGAACGCGTTTTTTCCGGTCCGGCCGAAAACACCGCCGTCTTTGCCGGTCCGCCCGGCGCCAGGCCCTTCTGGCGCAGCGGTGTTTTCCTTGTCCTGTCGCTGCTTTTCGCTCTCGGCGCCCATGCCGGCGAGATCGACAGCAAGGCCCAATACGTCATCAGCCTGGCCGGCATCAATGTCGCCAGCATCGATGTCCGTTTCACCGATGACGGCACCCGTTACGCCGTCGATGTCGGCGCCAATGTCTCTGGCGTCGGCAATCTCGTCGCTTCCGGCACCGCCAGCGCCGATTCCGAAGGCACATCGACGGCGCTCGGCCTGACGGCCAGGGATTTCTCGCTTCAGACCGAGGCGCGCGGCGACAGTTTCGCGGTCGATGTCAGCTATGCCAGCGGCAACGCCACCGCCTTCAAAATCAGCCCGCCGCTTTCAACCGATTACGGCCGCGTCGCCATCGAGCGCAAACATCTGAACGGCGTCGCCGATCCCATCGCCGCGTTCATCCTCAAGGGCAATGCACTGTCTCCGGACCTGTGCAACCGCAGGCTTTCCATCTTCACCGGCATGGAACGCTACGACATCGCCATGAGCTTCGGCGCCGAGCAGACCGCGACCTCGCCGCGCACAGGCTATCAAGGGCCCGTGGTCCTGTGCCGGGTGAGATATGTGCCGATCTCGGGCCATTTCGCCAATTCCGAGATCACCGACTACCTGGCCCACTCCGACAAGATCCTGGTCTGGTACGCCCCCCTGGGCACCACCGGCTATTTCATTCCCTATCGCGTGCTTCTGGGCACCGCCGCCGGCGATCTGTCGATGGTGATGACCAGCCTCAGATAGGCGCCCGGAGTTCTTCAGGTTTTGACGGAAACGGCTCTGCCGGCGCCCAAACCTCTCCTCCAGGGGAGAGGTGACAAAGGCGTCCGCCTCAGTGAAACCTGAACCGCATTTTCGACCTGTTTCTGCAACCGGCAAGAAAGGCGGCCGGCGTTCCATCGCCGGCCTTTTTCATGGCCGAACGTGCGTCCTGCCGATGAAATCCGCCGCCGCCGCCGCTGTCCCGAATTGGGGCTGCAAGGACTCTTTTGCCAAAATTGTCGTTTTTTTCGCCCTGAATCGGGGCGTATCCGCTGAATCGGTGAACTTTTTTTCGCCTATGGCGGCTTAACGCACCGGTAACCAAAAGGTGTTTTTCCCTCAGGTTAAGCATGTGGCAAGTTTGATGAACGTGAAAACGCCCATTTTTGCCGGTTTGCGGCATCCGGAGCGTTTTATTGTGTCGTTTCCGGCATATAGCCCCCACATGCTGTGGGGAACAAACGGGCATTTGTGAGTCGAAAGCGATTCGGCCCGGGTTTGTTCACCTTCCGTTTCTCTTGTTAAGCAGGCCTTGGTCGAATCCGGTTTGCCGTGTCATGATGGAACACTCCTCAGCTGTTCCCTCCCGGGTGCCTTTTCGTGACGGACAAGACCCAGGGCCCTGCCGGCAGCCTGAAAGCAGTTCTCGGCCCGACCAATACCGGCAAGACCCATTTCGCCATCGACCGCATGCTGGCCCACCCTTCCGGCATGATCGGCCTGCCTTTGCGCCTGCTCGCCCGCGAGGTCTACAACCGCATCGCCGCCCGGATCGGCGCCGACAAGGTGGCGCTCGTGACCGGCGAGGAGCGGCTGGTACCGAAACGCCCGCGCTACTGGGTGGCGACGGTCGAGGCGATGCCGCTCGACATGCCGGTCGATTTCCTCGCCATCGACGAAGTGCAGGTGGCGATCGATTTCGACCGCGGCCATGTGTTCACCGACCGCATTCTTTCGGCGCGCGGCCGCTCGGAAACGCTGCTTCTGGGCGCCGCCACCATGGTACCGATCGTCAGAAAGCTGCTGCCCGGGGCCGAGATCGTCCACCGTCCGCGCCTCAGCACCCTGACCTGGGCCGGCTCGAAAAAGATCACCCGCCAGCCGCGCCGCACCGCCATCGTCGCCTTCTCGGCCTCGGAGGTCTACGCCATCGCCGAACTGGTGCGGCGCGAACGCGGCGGTGCCGCCGTCGTCATGGGGGCGCTTTCGCCCCGCACCCGCAACGCCCAGGTCGATCTGTTCGAAAACGGCGATGTCGATTTCCTTGTCGCCACCGACGCCATCGGCATGGGGCTCAATCTCGACGTCCAGCACGTCGCCTTCGCCTCCGAGACCAAGTTCGACGGCTACCAGACACGGCCGCTGACCCCGGCCGAATTCGGCCAGATCGCCGGCCGCGCCGGCCGCCACGCCACCGACGGCACCTTCGGCACCACGGGCCTGGCCGACGCCTTCGACGAGGAACTCATCGCCCGTATCGAGGGCCACGATTTCGAGCCGGTCAAGCTGCTGCAGTGGCGCAACCCGGCGCTCGATATCTCCTCGCTCAAATCGCTCAAGGCCTCGCTCGACAAGCTGCCGGACCAGGCCGGGCTGACCCGCGCCCCGACCGCTGTCGACCAGCGGACCCTGGAAGCGCTGATGGGCAGCGAAATAGCCGATCTCGCCGACACGCCGGAACGGGTGCGGCTGATATGGGAATGCTGCCAGATTCCGGATTATCGCGACATCTCGCCGGCCCAGCACACCTTTCTGGTGTCGCGCATTTTCACCGAACTGGCACAAAGGAGCACACTCGACACGGACTGGATTGCCGAGCAGGTGCGCTTCTGCGACAATGGCGAAGGCGACATCGACACCTTGTCCCACAGGATAAGGCAGATCAGAACCTGGACCTTCATTGCCAATCGCCGGGCCTGGCTCAAAGATCCGGTGTATTGGCGTGAGAAGACGCGTTCGATAGAGGACAGATTATCAGATGCATTGCACGAGAAGCTGACGCAGCGCTTCGTCGACCGGCGCACTTCCGTCCTCATCCGGCACTTACGAGACAAACGCATGGTATCTCCTGAGATCAGTGACAGAGGCGAAATCTCTGTCGAGGGACATTTGATTGGCACTATCGAGGGCTTCCGTTTCACCCTGACGCGCATCGAGGGCGAGGTCGATGCCAAGGGCCTGCGCGCTGCCGCCCAGGCCGCCGTTGCCCCGGAAATCCGCAACCGCGCCAACCGCCTCGCCAACGCGCCGAACGAGGAGATCGTTCTTTCTGCCGACGGCTATCTGAGGTGGAAGGGCGAGGTCGTCGGTGAGATCGTCGAGGGCGACGACATCCTTTCCCCGCGCGTGCTGGTGCTCGCCGACGAAAGCCTGACGGGGGCCGACCTCGAACGGGTGCAGGACCGGCTGTCGCTGTGGCTCAGGCACCTGATCAACACCCAGCTCGACCAGATCATCACCCTGAAGGACCCGCCCGAACTCGAGGGCACCGCCCGCGGCATTACCTTCCAGCTCGCCGAGCACCTCGGCATCCTGCCGCGCGCGCTCGTCGCCAACGACGTCAAGAGCCTCGATCAGGAGGTGCGCGGCAGGATGCGCAAGCTCGGCGTCAAGTTCGGCGCCTATCACATCTATGTGCCGCTGTCGCTGAAGCCGGCGCCGCGTGAACTGGCGCTGGTTCTTTACGCCCTGAAGAATGGCGGCGTCCGCCAGCCCGGCGTTTCGGAACTGCCGCCGATCGTTCTTTCCGGCCGCACCTCGTTCGAAACCGATCCGGCGGTGTCGTCGCGCCTTTACGAAGTCGCCGGCTTCAAGCTCGCCGGAAAACGCGCCATACGCGTCGACATTCTCGAACGGCTCGCCGACATCATCCGGCCGCTGATCGCCTTCAATCCGGCAACGGCGGAGGGCGCGGTGCCGGAAGGCGCGGCGCCGGGCCACGGTTTTCGCGTCACGGTCGAGATGACCTCGCTTCTCGGCTGCGCCGGCGAGGATTTCGCCTCGATCCTCAAATCGCTTGGCTATCGCCTGCAGCGCACGCCGTTGCCACCCGAGACGCCGGCCGAAGCCGAACTGACCGAGGCCGAGGCGGACCAGGCCGATCTGATGCGGCTCGACGGCACGACGCCGGACGAGGTCGAAAAGGCCGGATCCGAGGCGCAAACGGCGATGACCGAGGCCGAAGCCGATATCGGCGACCTCGAAAAGCTCGATGGCGTCGAAACGCAGCCAACGGATGCCGCGACGGCGCCCGAAGCCGAACCGACCGAGACCGGAGCCGATCAGGCCGATCTTTCGGAGACCGACGGGGTCGAGACGCAAGCGACGGACGCTTCGGCGGTGCCGGCAGAGGAGACGACCGAAGCCGAAGCCGATCAGGCCGATCTCACAAGGCTCGACGGCACAACGCAGGAAGAGATCGCCGCGGCCGCGTCCGAGGTACCGACGGAACAGACCGAGGCAGAGGCCGATCGATCCGATCTGGCAAGGCTCGACGGTGTTCCGGAAGATGCTGCCCCGCCGCGTTCGCGCCAGGCCGAAGCCGCAGCCGCAACGGTAGCGGCAACGCCGCCCGAGACGGCGGCCGGGATCGCCGAACCCGAGGAGCGTTTCGACGAAATCTGGTATCCCGGCGGCCGGCCGGGTGACCGGGGCCATCACGGCCGCCGGCCGCAGCGGGTCGAAGGGAACGACAAGGCCGCAGCCGGGGGGCGGCCGCAACGCCATCACGGACCGCGCGAGGAAAACCGCAACCGTCACGAGGGTGCGCCCCGCCCCGACCGGCGCGACGACGAGACCCGCAAGCAGGCCCATCATGGCGAGGCCGAGGACGGCGGCGGCCGTCACAAGCAAAAGCGCAAGCCCAAGGATTTCGACAAGCAGCGTCGCCGGCCGGAAACCGGGGAAGAGCGCCCGCGCCGCGACACGCCCTACGATCCGGATTCGCCCTTTGCGGCGCTGGCCGTGCTCAAGGAGCGCCAGAACAAGTGATCCGCCCAGACGGCCCTGTCGGGTCCGCCGCATGAGCGCCGGCGCTCCGGACCGTCAGCGCCTCGACAGATGGCTGTGGTTCGCCCGCATGTTCAAGTCGCGCACGCTCGCCCAGAAATTCATCGCTTCGGGCGCCGTCCGCGTCGACAAGGAGCGGGTGACGAGCCCCGATCACCGCATCGGGTCGGGCGCGGTTCTGACCTTCGTGCTCCATGACCGCATCCGTGTGCTGCGGGTGATCGCTCCGGGCACGCGGCGCGGTCCGGCCAGCGAGGCGCAAACGCTTTACGAGGACCTGTCGCCCGAACACAAGCCGGCGGAAACCGCCGCCCGCCCGATCCTTCACGAGCGGCCGCGCGGCACCCGTTCGGTGGCGCGGCGCAGGTTGTAGCCGGCCGTCTTGCAACGATGCGCAAAAGCGGCTAGCACCAGTTCCGGACACCAGACGCATCCAGGATGCGGCCCGCCGTCCGACCGGCCCCTAGCACCACTCTTCAACAGAGATCCCGCCGCCAATGACCTATATCGTCACCGACAATTGCATCAAATGCAAATACATGGACTGCGTGGAGGTCTGTCCGGTCGACTGCTTCTATGAAGGCGAGAACATGCTCGTCATCCATCCGGACGAATGCATCGATTGCGGCGTATGCGAGCCGGAATGCCCGGCCGAGGCGATCAAGCCGGATACCGAAAGCGGGCTCGAATCCTGGCTCGAACTCAACGCCAGATACGCCGCCGTCTGGCCCAATATCACCGAAAAGCGCGATCCGCCGCCCGATGCCGAGAAATATGACGGCGAAACCGGAAAACTTGGGAAATATTTCTCCGAGGAACCCGGCGAAGGAGACTGACCTCCCCGGCCCCCCTTGCCGCGCCGAAGCGCGAAACAACCTTGACAAAACAGCCGCGTGCCGGCCGTGCTGGTTAACACTTTGAGTCGCATGTTTTGATTCTTGCGAAATTTTATGCTACTATCGCTGGATAATCGTCAGCCACCCTTGTGAAACTGGAGTGCCAGAAGGCACGCGGTTATTTCGCAGCAGTTACGTTATGTAGCCTAGGCCGGTCTTGACCGTCCGGCGTAGGGGGAAGGTTGACTGCCGCAGCGTCCCGCAGAGGAAGCGCACGGCAAGTGGGACGGTCGCCGAGGCGGCCGTCGCGGCGTCAACAGGAGTATGCCCATTATGGCAATTAAAAAATCTCAGCAGCGTGTCGGTTTCAAGACGGGTGAATATATCGTTTACCCGGCGCATGGCGTTGGCCAGATCGTCTCGATCGAGGAACAGGAAGTCGCCGGTCTGACGCTGGAGCTGTTCGTGATCAGCTTCGAGCAGGACAAGCTGACGCTCCGCGTCCCGGTCGCCAAGATCAAGTCGGTCGGCATGCGCAAGCTGGCTGAGGACGATCTGGTCAAGAAGGCACTCGACACCGTTACCGGCCGTGCCCGCATCAAGCGGACCATGTGGTCGCGTCGGGCCCAGGAGTACGAGGCCAAAATCAATTCGGGCGACCTTGTCGCCATCTCCGAAGTGGTCCGCGATCTCTACCGCTCCGACGATCAGCCCGAACAGTCCTATTCCGAACGTCAGCTGTTCGAGCAGGCCATGGACCGCATGTCGCGCGAGATCGCCGCGGTCAACAGGCTGACCCTGACCGAAGCGGTGCAGCTGATTGAAAAGAACCTCGCCAAGAGCCCGCGTCGCGTCGCCAAGGTGGAAGCGGTCGATCCCGAGGAAGACGACGAGGAAGCCGCCGCCTGAGCGGCGACGTCATCAACTCTCCAACAAAAAGGCCGGCGCAAAGCCGGCCTTTTTGTCTCACCTCTGCCTTGGGGCAAAGGTGAAGCCGGCACCCTACTCGACGCTGACAATCTTGTATTCCGCGCCCGGAATGATCGGATCGCCGTCGAACAGGGAATTGAGCACCAGGAACAGGCTGGTGCCATTGGCGACGCCGCTCATCCTGGCGGCGAGGGTCCTGGTGGTGTCGCCGGTCCTGGCGGTGACGATCCTGACGACGGTGCGTTTGATCTTGCGCGTGTCGCTGCTGGTGACCTTGCGGAAGCTCGAGATCGTCTGGTTGGCACGGGCGAGGAAGGCGGCATCGCCGGTACGCGAGGCGAAGATGTAGCGATAGACCTCGTTGTCGAACCTGAGGACGGTGACGCGGAAGAACCATTGTCCGGTCTTGGCGTCGCCGCTCGCCATCTCGATGCCGTTATGACTTTCCGCCGCAACGCTTTCCGGATCGAGACCGGCGATCCAGCCCGATTTAAGATAGTCGGCAAGCCCCATGGTTTCGGGCACCTGGGCGCTGTCGAACCTGACCGCCTCGCCATCGCCGGCCAGCCCGACCACGGCGGTCGCGGTGTTCTGCAGCGTATAAGGCCTGGGCACGGTGAAGGTGAAGCCGAGGCTGGGGTGGATGAACTGATGCCCGACAATGGCGCCCTGGCTCGGACTGTCGCCGAAGGCCATGCCGTTGATCGCCTTGAAATAGGGTTCGCGGCCGATCATGCCGAGGCCGGGCTCGACGCCGAGGGCCTGCGCATCGTCGATGACCTTTTCGATGCGGTTGGGGGTCGAGGGATGGCTCGACAGGAAATCGTCTCCCTGGCCCTGGCTGCCCTCCGCCATGGCGGCAAAGCGCCCCATGGTGGAAAGGAAGCGCGCGGCGGCATTGGGATCGAAGCCGGCCCGCGACGCGACGCGCACGCCCTCCTTGTCGGCCGACAGTTCCTGGGCCTGGCTGAAGCGGGCCAGCGACAGGCGCGACAGCGCCGCCGTCTGGTCGGTCTTGAGATTGCCGCCGAGAACGGAGGTGATCACCTTGTCGACGATTTCGCTGGTCCTGATGCGACTCGAACGCGCCTGGGCGTGCTT
>CAZKTH010000130.1:0-9295 GCA_964555575.1 uncultured Devosiaceae bacterium
CCGACAACCTGATGATGCGCGGCATCGACATGGTCATGGCCTTTCCCTACATCCTTCTGGCCCTGGCCATCGTCGCCGTGCTCGGCCCCGGCCTGATGAACGCGCTTTACGCCATCGCCGTGGTCAACATCCCGTTCTTTGCCCGCAATATCCGCGGCATCACCGTCGGTTTGCGCCACCGCGAATTCGTCGATGCCGCCCGCCTTTCCGGCAAGGGACATCTGGCGATCATTCTCAGCGAGATCCTGCCCAACGTGCTGCCGGTCATCGTCATCACCATGTCGACGACGGTCGGGTGGATGATCCTCGAAACCGCCGGCCTTTCCTTCCTCGGTCTCGGGGCGCAGCCGCCGCAGGCCGATCTCGGCTCCATGCTCGGCGAGGCCCGCACCCAGATGTTCACCGCCCCGATAGTGGCGGTGGTGCCGGGCGTCATGGTCTTTGTCATCGTCATGTCCATCAACCTTTTGGGTGACGGCGTCCGCGACGCCCTCGATCCGCGCCTGCGCGCCGGGGCGCTGACCCGGCCCATGGCAGTGACCCGTATCGAACGGGCCGCAAAGCCGGCCTCCCGCCCGGATGAAGCCATCGCCCTCAACGTCACCGATCTCGAAACCGGCTTCGAGGGCGCCCGCGCCATCATTCCGGCGGTCAGGTCCGTCAGCTTCTCGGTCAAAAAGGGCGAATGTCTCGGTCTCATCGGCGAATCCGGCTCGGGCAAGTCCGTCACCGCCCTGTCGCTTCTCGGCCTTGTCCCTTCCCCGCCCGGCATCATCACCGGTGGCAGCGTCGAGATCGACGGCGAGGACGTGCTGTCGCTGCGCGAGGGCGACATCACCGCCTATCGCGGCGGCAAGGTCGCCTATATCTTCCAGGACCCGCTGACGACTCTGCATCCCCTGTTCACCGTCGGCGCCCAGGTGGCCGAGGCGATCCGGGTGCATCAGCCGGTTTCGCGGGCCGAGGCCCTGGCCCGGGCGGTCGAACTGCTGAAGGCGGTCAGGATCACCGACGCCGAAAGCCGGGCCAATGCCTATCCGCACGAACTCAGCGGCGGCCAGCGCCAGCGCGTCGGCATCGCCATGGCCCTTGCCAACGATCCGGAAATCCTTGTTGCCGACGAGCCGACCACGGCCCTCGACGTCACGGTGCAGGCCGAAATCCTGAGACTGCTCGATGTCCTGAGAAAGGAACGTGGCCTTGCCGTCCTGTTCATCACCCATGATTTCGGCATTGTCGCCGAGATCTGCGACACTGTGGCGGTGATGCGCCATGGCGAGATCGTCGAGGCCGGCACAACCGAAGAAGTGCTGCGCAATCCCCGGCACGCCTATACCAAGCGCCTGATCGCCTGCGTCCCCAAGCCCGGCCAGGGCCATGCCTTCCTCGACGGGGTACGCGCCCTCAACAAGGCCGAAGCGGAGGCGCGGTCATGAGCGACAAGGCGATCGAGGTTGCCAATCTCGTCAAGACCTTCGGCGGCCAGCGAACCCTGTTCGGCACAAGGAGCCACGAGGTCCGGGCCGTCCGCGATGTCTCGCTGGCCCTCCAACAGGGCGAGACGCTGGCGGTCGTCGGCGAATCCGGCTCGGGCAAATCGACCCTTGCCCGCATGCTGGTGGGCCTGGAAACCCCGACTTCCGGCTCCATGAAGATCGCCGGCCACGACTGGGCCGAGCTGGCGGCGCAGGGCGAACGCGCCTTCGGCCGGATGATCCAGTACGTCTTCCAGGACCCGGTCGCCTCGCTCAATCCGCGCAAGACCATCGGCCAGACGCTGTCGGCGCCTCTCAGACTGTTGCGCGGCTACGACGAGGCGAAACGCCGGGCGCGCATGACAGAACTGCTCGATGCCGTCAACATGCCCGCCGACACGCTCGAACGCTATCCGCACGAGTTCTCCGGCGGCCAGGCGCAGCGCATCGCCATCGCCCGGGCCCTTGCCGCCGAGCCGCGCATTCTTGTCCTCGACGAGCCGGTCTCGGCCCTCGACGTCTCGGTGCAGGCCCAGGTGTTGCTGCTGCTCGAAGACCTCAAATCCGCCTTCGATCTTTCCTATCTGTTCATCAGCCACGATCTGGCGGTGGTCGAGGCCATCTCCGACCGTGTCGCGGTGATGTATTTCGGCGAAGTCGTCGAACTCGGACCGGCCGAGCGCCTGTTCGCCGCGCCCGAACACGACTATACCAGGCGCCTGATCGCCAGCGCCCCCCGCCTCTAGGACTTCTCCCATGTCGGCTGATATCAGTTCCGAGATTTCACTGCCGCCGGTCACGCCCCGGCGCCCCAGGAAGCGCACCGACGAGATCGCCGAGGCGATCAAGCGCACCATTGTCGAGCACGGCCTCACCCCCGGCGACCGGCTGCCGCAGGAGCGCGAATTGATGGACCTCTACCATGCCTCGAAGGGCACGGTGCGCGAGGCGCTGAAATCGCTCGAAGTGCAGGGTCTGGTGCGGGTCCGCACCGGTCCGGGCGGCGGTGCCTTCGTCGAGCGCATGTCGGAAGCGCGGGCGATGAGCCTTTTGGGCAACTACATCTTCGCCAAGAAGGTGTCGATCGCCGATATCTATGCCTTGCGCAAGGTGCTCGAGCCCCTCGTCGCGGCCAGCGCAATCGCCAATATCGACGAGAACGCCTTCGCCCGGCTCGAACAGACCATCGCCATTTACGACCACGAGCCGGCCGATGCCGAGGAGCGCTGGAGCCAGCGCATGGCCGAACTCGATTTCCACGGCGTCGTCGCCGAATATTCCGACAACGCGCTTCTGGCTTTCAACGTCCGCTTCCTGCAGCGGCTGTTGAAGGACCTCGCGGTCTGCCACGACATCTATGTCCAGCCGCAACCGGTTCTCAGGCAGCGCGGCATCGCCTATCAGCGCGAACTGATCGCTGCCCTGCGGGCCCGCGACACGACCAGGGTCCGCAAGATCATGGTCGATCACATGGCCCATGCCGAACGGCAGATGCTGGCGCTCGAGGCCGAACTCGAGCACCGCTTCATCGAGGGCTGACGCACGGCATTCTTGCGGCAACGCTCCCATCGCCGCGGCACGCGACGCGGGACAAGTTGACGCCGGCACGGAGTGTGAAAATATTCGTCCCGGGACGGGAAATCATGCGACTGCCTCATCTCGGCATTTGCACGAACCAACCCCAACTCAAGATTTCCGACCATCCGGCGATGGTGATGCATGACTGACAGCAAAAGCCCGCGGCGGGCAGTCACATCGCACGATGTGGCCAGGCTGGCGGGGGTCTCCCGTGCCGCGGTTTCACGGACCTTCACCCCCAACGCTTCGGTATCCGAAGAAACGCGGGAGAAGGTCCACAAGGCGGCACGCGAACTCGGCTACCGGGTCAACTATCTGGCGCGGAGCCTGATCAACCAGCGTTCGGACCTGGTCGGGCTGGTGGTGGCCGGCCTCGACAATCCCTTCCGCATCCTGCAGATCGAACAGCTGACACGACGCCTGCTCATGCGCAATCTCAGGCCAATCCTGCTGCCGACCTCGTGTTCGGAGGATGTCGGCAGCTTCATCGAGCAATTGCTGCACTATTCCGTTTCGGGGGTGATCATTACCTCCGACGCGCCGCCCACCGCCCTGTGCGAGGAATGCTCGATCAACTCGATCCCCATCGTCATGATCAACAAGGGCGAGAAGATCCCCCTGGTCGACAGGGTGATCAACGACGACGCCAGCGCCGGACGTCAGGCCTTCGCGCTGCTTGTCGGCGCCGGCGCGAAACGACCGGCGGTGATGCTTGCCCCACAGGTGTCCTTTACCGCCCGCCAGCGTCTCGGGGCCTTCCGCGCCGCGGCCGAAGCGGTGTCCGTCGCGGTCGAGACGATCGAGCTTTCGCTCAACAGCTATGAGTGCGGCCGCGCCGCCGCCCCGCATCTTGGCGAACGCGGCATCGACGGGCTGTTCTGCGTCAATGATTACATGGCCTGCGGCGTTATCGACGGCCTGGCCGAAAAGCACGGGACACGCCCGCCCGCCGGGATCCGCATCATCGGCCATGACGACATTCCGCAGGCAGGCTGGGGCGCCTATCAGCTGACGACCTTCGCCCAGCCCTGCGACGTCCAAGCCGAGGCGGCCATCGACCTGCTCGAGAGCCGCATGCGCGTACCGGACGCGCCGGCGCGCCTGACCACCACGCCCATCCATCTCATACGGCGCAAGAGCGCATGATCATGACAGGTCTGCCCCCTGCCGATCTGGCCGAAAGGCTCCGCCCCGTCTTCCTGCCGGATGAAAGTGCTATCGTCCAGAGCGTTTTCAGGCGAAGTGGATACCGGTTCGAAAATGCGACCACTCAATAACTTGGAGCGGCGCGCGTTCAAGTTGAATCGCTTCGTCGCTCTATGTTCTTGTTATCGCATCGTTTTTTGCGCAAAACCGGGACCCGCTTTTGCGCTCGATGCTCTAGCTCCCGGCGGGCAAGGGCGTTGCCACGCCGAGCAGGGCTTCGCCCTTGTTCACGCTGAGGCTCGTGAGGCGATAGACGATGGTGCCCGGCTTTTCCGACCGGGTCGTGGCCAGAACCGTGCCGAAGACGTCCCTGATTTCGCCGATCGGTTCGCCGACGGCGACCTTGTCGCCAATTTCGACGGCACAATACCACAGACCGCTGGCCTCGGCGGCCGGCACCCACATGGTGACAAAATCGGGCACCGGCTGCGGCGGTGGCGCGACGGCGCGCTCGATCATGCCGAGATGCTTCATTACCCGCTCGACCCCTTGCGTCATCATGCCGACGGTCTGTTCGCTCCACAGCCCGTTGCCGCTCACCTCCGCCAATACGCTCGGCACGCCGAGCGCGGCGGCAGCGCCGATCGTGTGGGTCGTGCCCTGCGTGGCGATGGCGATCGGCAGCCCGAAGGCGACAGCCAGCGCTTGCGATGCTTCCGGCTGGCGCTGGAAAATGGTGAAGGGCATCAGCGATTCATCGAGATCGCCGCCATGCAGGTCGAGATAGGCGTCTGCCTGCGGGTAGACCTGTGAAACCAGCCAGTGCGCGAGTTTCTCGCTCGGCGTGCCATCGGCCCTGCCGGGGAACTGGCGGTTCAGGTTCTGGCCGTCCTGCGGCATGACATAGATGGAACGCTTGCTGAAGCCCTCGGCATTGAGGATGGGCAGGATCACCAGCGTTCCCCTGATCTCCTCGGGCCGGGTCTTCTGCAGCCGGACGGCGGTCTCGATGGAGCAGTATTCCGAGGCATGAACGCCGGCGGTGACGACAAGGCATGGGCCGGGTTCGGTTCCCTCGATGATGGTGAAAGCAAGTTCGATCCCCTCGATCGGACGGACATGGCCCTGTTCGACGCGCGGCTTGCCGGTGCGGAAGGCGGGAAGAGCGTTCATTTTCTGGGTTCCTCGGACTGGAGCGGGGCCGGTTCGGCCGTAAGGTCGAGTTTTTCCGGGCTGACGAGGACGCTGTCGACATCGGCATAGATCCAGTCGCCGGACGTGAAGGTGACGCCGCCGAAACTGAGCGGCACGTCGCGTTCGGACGGCCCCGGCGTCCAGCCGCGACGCGCCGTCACCCCGAGCGCCTTGACCCCGATGTCGAGGCCGGCCATGCCGGCGCTGTCGCGGATGGCGCCATTGACGACGACGCCGGCCCAGCCATTGGCAACGGCGATGCCGGCGAGGCGGTCGCCCATGACGCCGATCCGGAGCGAGCCCTTGCCGTCGACGACCAGGACCCGGCCCTTGCCGGCTTCGCTCAGGGCCGCGAGCACCGGGGTGTGGTCCTCGAACAGCGCGATCGTCGTGCACTGTCCGGAAAAGCCGGCATGCCGTCCGAAGGAGCGGAATTGCAGTTCGCAGACGGCGACTGTCTCATGATGCTGGTCGTAAAGATCGGCGGTGACGATATCCATCTGATTTTCCTAAAGCTCCAGCGACAGCACGTCGCCATGTGTGGCCACGAAGAGTGCGCCCTCCCCGGTGATCCAGCCGCGGAACATGCCGTCCGTGTTGTAGGGCGCGGCGACATTGCCCCTGGCGTCGATGGCGACGACACCGGCGCCGACACCGTGACCGGCAAGCTCGTCAAGCACGACATGCTCGGCCGCCGCGGCGACGGTCTCGCCGAGATAGGCGACGCGGCTGACGATCTCGTGGGCGACGGCATGGCGGATGAAGAACTCGCCGGCACCGGTTCCCGACACGGCGCAGACGCCGTCGCGGGCATAGGTGCCGGCACCGATGATCGGCGAATCGCCGATCCGGCCCTCGGGCTTGTTGTTGTAACCGCCGGTCGAGGTCGCGGCGGCCAGATGTCCGTCGGCATCGAGCGCGACGGCGCCGATCGTGCCGTGTTTTTCCGCTTCGCTGGCCGATTTCAGCGTACCCGACAGGCCGCGCTGCTTGAGGCTCTGCAAGGCCTTCACCCGGCGTTCCGTTGTGAAATAGGCCTGTTCGACCATGTCGAGCCCCGCCGCCTCGGCGAAGCTGTCGGCGTCGGGACCGCCCAGCAGCACCGGTCCGTTGCCTTCGAGCAGGGCCCGTGCCGCCTTGATCGGATTGCGGATGCGCTTGACCCGCGTGACGGCGCCGGCGGCCAGGTCGGAGCCGCGCATGATCGAGGCGTCGAGTTCGTGAACGCCTGCCGCGTTGAGCGCCGCGCCATGCCCGGCGTTGAAATGCGGCGAATCCTCCATGACAGTCACCGCCGCCTCGACCGCGTCGAGAGACGTGCCGCCCTTGGTGAGAACCGCCCAGCCGGCCCTGAGGGATCTGGCGAGATCAGCACGCGCGGCTTCCCATTCGGCCTCGCTCAGGTCGCGCCTGGCCATGACGCCGCAGCCGCCGTGAATGGCAATCGCCGGTCGTGCCATGTTCGTCTCCCCTGCCCTCGAGTCAGCCAGCGAGCGTCGCGACCTTGGTGGCGAGATGGCCGATATAGGCCGTGGCGTCCAGCGGCCCGCCGGTCACGCGCCTGAGGGTCTCGTCCGGCCAGGAGGACCGTCCGTAGCGATGGACATTGTCCGCCAGCCAGGTCTTGAGCGGCGCGTACTCGCCGGCAGCAAGACCTTTTTCGACCGCGCCGTCCCTGATGGCGGCTTCGAAGAACTGCGACGACATGATGTTGCCGATCGTGTAGGTCGGAAAGGATCCGACATAGCCGTGCGACCAGTGCACGTCCTGCAAAACCCCCAGCGTGTCGGTCGGCACGTCGAGCCCGAGATAGGCTTTCATCTTCTCGTTCCAGATGCCGGGCAGATCCCTGATGGCGATCTCGCCGCTCATCAGCCCCGCCTCGATCTCGGTCCGCAAGACGATGTGCATGTCATAGGTCAGTTCGTCCGCCTCGACGCGGATGAAATTGGGCCTGACCGCGTTGACCGAGCGCCAGAACTCTTCGGCCGTGACATCGGCGAGCTGTTCGGGGAAGGTGTCGCGCAAGGTGCCGTAATGCAGGTCCCAGAACGGACGCGAGCGACCGACGCGGTTTTCCCACAGCCGCGATTGCGATTCATGTGCGCCGAAACTGGCGCCGCCGACGGCATAGAGGTTGACGATATCGGTGGCAAAGATCGTGCGGGTGAATTCGGGCGCGACGTTCTGCTCGTACATGCCGTGTCCGGCCTCGTGCCAGAGCGCGAAGAAGCCGCCGGGCAGCCAGTTCTCGCGGAAGCGGGACGTGATGCGCACATCGTTGCGGGTGAAGGAGATCTCGAACGGATGCACGGTGTCATCGAGACGGCCACGATTGAGGTCGTAGCCGAATTTCTCGGCGATCTTCAGGCCGAACGCCTTCTGCGCCGCGATCGGATAGTCGCGTGACAGGAAATCGGTCCGGGGCGGCGGCACCGACAGTGCCTTGTCGATCAGCGGTTTCAGCGCCGCCTTCAGCGGATCGAGCACGCCGATGAGCTGTTTGAGGGTCATGCCCGGCTCGTAGAGCCCGAGCATGGCGTCGTAGGGGTGTTCATCGTAGCCGATCGCCTCGGCGACCTGGCGCCGGATGGCGAACATGCGCTCGAGGATGGGCACATAGCTGGCAAAATCGTTGTTTGCCCGCGCCTCGGCCCAGGCGGGTTGCGCCCGCGTCTTGAGTTCCGCCGTCTCGGAAATCAGTACAGCGGGAATGCGCGACAGCAGGTCGATCTCGGCCTCGGCCTGATCCAGAGCCCTTTGCCTGAGATCGTTGGCGCCGTCGCCGATCTCGTTGCGCGCGGCGGCGATGGCGGCCTTCATCGCGTCGCTTGTCGCCAGGTCGCGCGCCATCGCGGTCAGGGTGGAGACCTGATTGCCACGGGTGACGACGCCGCCGGCCGGCATCTGCGTCTGCGCGTCCCAGCTGAGCAGATTGACCACGCTCAACAGGTCGTTGACCCGGGCGATCTCGGCTTCGAACTTGGCGTATGTCATTTGAGGACTCGATTTCGATCGGATGGGGGAACAGGTGCGTCGGACGCGCCGAAATCCACGAGATGGCAGGCCGATTGATGCTCGGGATCGCGATCGGCAAGCAGCGGACGCTCGGCAAAGCAGAGGTCGAAGGCATAGGGGCAGCGGGTGTTGAAGGCACAGCCCTTGGGCGGGTGAATCGGGCTCGGCAGTTCGCCGCGCGCCGCGACGGCGGTGCTGCGGTGATCCGGATCGAGCTCGGGAGCGGCATCCAGCAGCGCCTTGGTGTAGGGGTGACGCGGGGCCGAGAACAACGCCTCGGTCGGCCCGAGCTCGACGATGCGCCCCAGATACATTACGGCGACACGGTGCGAGATATGGCGCACCAGTCTCAGATCGTGGGCGACGAACACCACGGTGAGCTGCAATTGCTGCTGCAGCTGCAGCAGGAGATTGACGACCTGCGCCTGCACCGACACGTCCAGGGCCGAGACCAGCTCGTCGGCGACCAGAACCTCCGGTTCGACCGCGAGCGCCCGGGCAATGCCGATGCGCTGGCGCTGCCCGCCCGAGAATTCGTGCGGATAGCGATCGGCGGCGTCGGCCGGCAGGCGCACCAGATCGAGCAATTCGGCGATGCGCCTGGGGATTTCCTCTTTCGGCCGCATCCTGTGAACGCTCAATGCCTCGTTGAGCACCTGCCGCACCGTCATGCGCGGATTGAGCGAGGAATAGGGATCCTGAAAGATCATCTGCACGCGCCGGTTGAAGGCCCGCCGGGCCGTGCCGCTCAGCTCGGCGATATCCTGCCCCTCGAACAGCACCTTGCCATCATCGCAGTCGAACAGGCCGATGAGGCAGCGGGCGAGGGTCGATTTCCCGCACCCCGATTCCCCGACGATGCCGAGGGTCTCGCCGCGATTGAG